>JAZLCU010000032.1:0-2697 GCA_045614325.1 Faecousia sp.
ATCCATTTGAGAATGTAGGGTGTCAGGGACACACCGGCTATGGTAAGCGCCACACCGGTCACAAGACCAAAGGCGATAGCCGTATGGATGGATTTTTCCATGGTGTCATAGTGCCTTGCGCCAAAGGCCCGGGCGATGATCACACCTGCGCCCATAGCCACACCGCTGAAAAAGCTAACCATCATAAAAATCAGACTGCCGGAGGAACTGACTGCTGCCAAAGCATCGTCATTTATGTAATTGCCGACGCACCAGGCGTCAAAAGCGTTGTAAAGCTGCTGAAACACATTGCCCAGAAATACCGGCAAAGCAAACAGCAGCATAGATTTCCAAATAGAACCCTCGGTAAGAGAGTGTTGCTTAGAAATCAAACCTTGTTCCTCCTTTCTCAGAATGCATTTATTATATCATATAGCGAAATGAATGCAAACAAAAAAACCACCCTACGGGGCGGCAGAGGATGAGGGGTTCGAATCCCTCTTACCCAATAAAGTAAAAATAGCAGATACTCAAATGAGTATCTGCTATTTTTGGCAGAGGATGAGGGATTCGAACCCCCGCAAACGGAGTCAGAGTCCGGTGTGCTACCGTTACACTAATCCTCTATCGCACGGACGAGATTTATTATACGCAAGAAACGGAAAAAGTCAAGCATTATTTTCCATTTTCCGCACATTTTTCTCATCCGCTCTTTGGTATCTTTCCCGCATTCCGGCAGGTTATTCGTCTGCGGTTTCCCAAGGGAAGGGTTTGCCCTTTAAAACATGCTTTTTGATATAGGAAAAAGTCCTTCTCTCCCCTTTATCCTGCAGCATTTCCAGTAGGAAATCCAGCTCCTGTTGGGTTTGGGGGTGCATACGGTTACGCTCCATACTGCCGCGGAAATACTTAAGCGGTGCGCCGTCAACATAGTCCTTGCCCTGATAGGTCATGCAGGCCGCCCGGCGGTCCATCACCATCTCCACCAGATATTTTCTGGGCATCGGCAAAGACTCGTACTGCCGGGTTTTACTGCTGATATCCGTCCAGTATTCATAGTGGTGGCGGTTGCGGCCTTTATGGTGCATCCACGCTTCGCTGTAGCCTTTATCTTCGCGCTCGGCATTGTTGGGGCTGCGGACACCCTGATAGTACTTAGCGCCGACCAAAAATTCTGTAGGGGAATATTTGGACAGATCGTGAATCAGGCCCTGCCAATAAAGACCCACCCGAAAACAGCCGTCCAGCACCAAAAGGCGGTGTTTTGTAATGGTTTTGAAATGTTGCCACGCTTTCATACGCTTTCTCACTTTCAGAAAACAAGGGTGCATTTTGCACCCTTGTGATACTTATTTTGCCAGGAAACCGACCTTTTTATAGACCTTTCTCAGGGTCTTTTCGGCCACATAACTTGCCTTTTCAGCGCCGGCTCGGTAGACGGACTCCAAATAAGCCTTATCCTGCAGAAGCCGCAGGGTCTCCTCACGGATGGGGCGCAGGGTTTCCACAACGGCCTCGCCAACCGCAGGCTTGAACGCGCCGTAGCCCTTGCCGGCGAACTCGTTTTCGATCTGCTCATAGGTCTTTCCGGTGACTGCAGAGTAGATGGTCATCAGGTTGGCAACGCCGGGCTTATTCTCCTTATCGTAACGGACGCAATTTTCCGTATCGGAGTCGGTAATGGCACGCTTGAACTGGCGCATAATGGTCTCCGGGGTATCCATCACCAGCACCCGTCCGGTGTCCTCGTTCTCGGACTTGGACATCTTGGCGGTGGGGTTGGTCAGGCTCATAATACGAGCGCCCACCTTGGGAACGAAGGGCTCGGGGATTTTGAACACATCACCGTAGATGCCGTTGAAACGACGGGCGATCACGTGGGTCAGCTCCACGTGCTGCTTCTGGTCTTCACCAACGGGCACCAAGTCCGGCTGGTAGAGCAGAATGTCGCCGGCCATTAAGGCGGGGTAAGTAAACAGGCCGGCGTTGATATTGTCGGCATTTTTCGCAGACTTATCCTTAAACTGGGTCATACGGGACAATTCACCGAACATAGAGTAGCAGTCCAGCACCCAACCCAATTCCGCGTGCTGATGCACATGGCTCTGGACGAACAGAGTGTTCTTCTCCGGGTCTAAGCCGCAGGCAATATACTGCGCCAGTTGCTCCAGTGTTCTGCGGCGCAGATCCGCCGGATTCTGCCGGACGGTGATGGCGTGCAAGTCCGCCATAAAGTAAAAGCAATCGTACTGATCGGCACGCTCCGCCCAATTCTTCACGGCGCCCAGGTAGGAGCCAAGGGTCAGGTCGCCGGAGGGCTTAATGCCGGATAACATTCTTTTCTTTGCTACTTCTTCCATTTTTCTTCCCTCGTTTTTAGTGATTTCCTTGATTTTACCACACCGGCAACAAAAACGCAACGAGAAATTGACTTTCCGGCCATATCTATGCTACAATAGCGGAAGAAATTCTAAATGAGGTAACGACTATGGATTACACAAAACTTGCTGAACTGCTGTTCCCCAATGTGACGGACACACCCGAAGCGTTGGAGGAGCGTTTCCCCCTGCGTAACTGCCCCGAGGGCGCGGTCATCACCCGTATGGCCCCCTCCCCTACCGGCTTTGTCCATTTGGGCAATCTGGTGCAGGGTCTGATCTCTGAGAGAATGGCTCACCAGAGCGGCGGCGTTCTGTTCCTGCGTGTGGAGGACACCGA
>JAZLCU010000033.1:0-3697 GCA_045614325.1 Faecousia sp.
GGACAGCTGAGTCTCGGTCAGCTCCATATTCAGCTGGCTGGAGATCACGGTGCCGTTGGTCAGGATAGCGATATCCTGCAGCATTTCCTTACGGCGGTCGCCGAAGCCGGGAGCCTTAACGCAGACAACATTGAAGTTGCCGCGCAGACGGTTGACAAGCAGAGTTGCCAGAGCGTCGCCTTCCACATCCTCAGCAATGATCATCAGCTTCTTGCCGGCCTTAACAACAGGCTCCAGAATGGGCAGGATCTCCTGAATGGAGGTGATCTTCTTATCGGTGATCAGCAGGTAAGCGTCGTCCAGAATGGCTTCCATCTTGTCGGTGTCGGTGACCATGTAGGGGGAGATGTAGCCACGGTCGAACTGCATACCCTCAACAACATCCAAACCGGTCTCAGCGGTCTTGGACTCTTCGATGGTGATAACGCCCTCGGTGCCGACCTTATCCATAGCCTCGGCAATCAATGCGCCGATGGACTCGTCGCCGGAGGAAACGGTGCCGACTCTTGCGATGTCAGCAGCGCCGTTTACGGGAACGGAATGCTCCTTGATGGCGCTAACCGCAACCTCAACAGCCTTCTCGATGCCCTTGCGCATAACCATGGGGTTAGCGCCGGCGGACAGGTTCTTCAGACCCTCACGGGTGATGGCCTGAGCCAGAACGGTAGCGGTGGTGGTGCCGTCACCGGCGATGTCGTTGGTCTTGGTGGCCACTTCGCGGATCAGCTGTGCGCCCATATTTTCAAAGGCATCCTCCAGCTCCACTTCCTTGGCGATGGTCACACCGTCGTTGGTGATCAGGGGTGCGCCGAACTTCTTGCCCAGCACAACATTGCGGCCCTTGGGGCCGATGGTGACCTTAACGGTATCGGCCAGCTGGTCGATGCCGCTCTGCAATTTCTTACGGGCTTCTTCGCCGTATACAATCAACTTTGCCATTTTACTTGCCTCCTAAAATCAATCGGTTACAACTGCCAGAATGTCATCCTGCTTGACGAACTTGTAATCTTCGCCGTCCAGCTTGATGTCGTTGCCTGCGAAGTTGCCCACAACGACCTTGTCACCGGCCTTGATGGTCATGGTGACATCCTTGGTGCCGGGGCCTACGGATACGACTTCAAAAATGCCGGACTTTTCCTTGGTGGCGGTTGCCAGAATAATGCCGGAAGCGGTGGTCTCCTGTGCCTCAGCGGCCTTCAGCAGAATGTTGTCTGCCATGGGTTTGAGTTTCATAAAAATGCCTCCTGTACGAGTAGTATTTAGATTGCAGGGGTGCTGCATGTATCTACAGATTTTTGTTAGCACTCTTGTGCTTGGAGTGCTAACAGCAGTATCATAGCAGAGAAGCGAAGAAAAAGCAAGAGGAATTTGCGTATTTTCCCTGAAAATTTTGAAAAGAGGCCTGCCCAAAGCCAAAGGGCGCGGAAAAAGCCTCCCTCGGGGGAGGGAGGCATTGATTTTTACTGCTGCATACGGAAAACGGCCATACCGGGGGCATCGGGAGAGATCTGACTCACCCGATAGAGCGTTCGCGCTGCGTCTGCTCTGGTCAAAGGCGCGCCGGCCTGCAGGGCAATGCCGTTTTCGGCCATCACCGCAATGCTTGCGGCTGCCCAAGTGGGAATATCCTCTGTGGATACCGTCTCCAAGGCGGCGCTGCTGACGGTCAGATCCAAGGCGTTTTGCAGGATCACAGCTGCCTCTGCGCCGGTGATGGCGTCGGCATAATTGGCGTTCGTTTCCAGATCGGCCATGAGACCGCTGCGCTGAGCGGCCACAAGATAGGGCTTCAGCCAATCGGGCGCATCGGCAGCCAGCTGAGCCTCCTCAGCGCCGGGCAGAGGAATGTCCAGCACCTTTACTACCATCGCCAAGAATTCACCACGGCTGACGGTCTTTTCCGGGTGGAAGCAGGCGTTGCCGCCCACCTGCTCGCCAATGAACAGGCCGGTGTTTCGCATCCACTCTGCCTCGAAGCGGTCAGCGTGGCCGATGGTGTCGGTGTACTGTTTGGAATCGGTAGGCTTTAAGATCTCCACGGTCACCGTGGCCTCCCGGGACACATTGCCGGCCGGGTCGGTGGCGGTGTAGGTGAAAGAATCGATGCCAACTTTATTCTTCTTGGGGGTGTAGACGAATGTGCCGTCGTCCTTTACTTCCACCGTGCCGCGCTTAGGTGCGCGCACCACTGTATAGGTCAGCACTTTGCCCTCCGGGTCTTCGGCCTTCAAAACCCCGTCGTTGGGCAGGTTTTTGTAGGTCTCAATGGAAAAATCCTGCGCCACAGGCTTTTTGTCCTCCTTGCCCCGGATGGAGATGGTCATTGTGGCGGTCTGCTCTACCCGATTTGCATAGATGGGCAGATAGCTGATGACCGCCTGAGCATCCTGTTCGGTACGCAGAGGGTGAAAGGTCATTTGCGCCAGCTGGTCTCTCGTGAGAATGTCACCGGCGCGCAGTACCCGATTGCCCAGCAGCACCGTGCCGGAAGACGCCTCGGGCAGGCCGGTGATGCAGATGCCGGCAAGGGCTTCTTCGGCAGAAAACTCCTGCCCGGTAAAACAATATGCCGCGTCACAGTCCACTTCCGTGGCGGCCGCGCCAATAGAAAGACCCAGCACCAAGCAGAGCGCCAGGATCAGACTCAAAAAACGAATTCGCATCTTGGAAAACCTCCTGTTTTTGTGTTCACAGGTAGTGTTTGCCAAGATGCGAAAAATATGCAAATAAAATCAGAATGCTTCCTGCCGGCGCTGCTTACGCAAAGCCTTCCGCTTTTGGGCGGCGGCGTACTCCTGCCGCTGCTCGTCGGTCTCCAAGATAAGCTCCGGCACTTCCACAGGCACGCCCTCGCTGTCGATGGCGACCATATCGATATAGGCCCGGTTCACCAGCATACGGTTGCCGTCCATTTCTTCTTTATAGGTGTCCACCCGAACCTCCATAGAGGAGCGACCCACATAGGTGACCATACCCCGCAGCACGATCAGATCGCCCTCGTGGGCAGGGGCTTTGAACTGCAGATTGTCGATGGCGGCGGTGGTGATGGTGCAGCCGGAGTGGCGGATGGCTACGATGCCGGCCAGCTCGTCGATCCACTTGAGTAGCTCGCCGCCGAAGAGGCGTCCGTAGTGGTTGATATGGGTGGGACGGATCAGGTATTGCTGCTCGGTCAGAGAGTCCTGCACGAATTTTTTCGTTCTCATAGGGCACTTGCCTTTCGTTTTTTCTTTTATCATAGCAGAAATGTGCAAAAATCGCAACAAATATCTTCGTTTTTGCAAGGAAACTATTGCAATTATCGGCTCTTTGTGGTATGGATAACCTGACAGCGTTTCCTACAAAGGAATCAAATTAGGAGGTAAAGAAAATGTCTAACTACGCATTACAGTGCGGAGCCGGTAAGGCCGACATCACACCCCCTATCGGCGCACTTCTCATCACCTGCGACATCGCCCGTGGCGGTTATGAGTGCTGGCACTTCCTGCTGGCTATGCGTACTACTTACCCCCTGCCCAAGAACACCGACGATTACTGGGTACAGAAGAATCTGGAGATCCTGCGCAGAGGCTAATACATAATAAGATAAAAGGACGCACTTCGGTGCGTCCTTTTTTTATTTGAAAGTGGCGGTGAAGCCCTCGGCAGGGGACACGGTGAAGTCCCAAGCGTTGCCGCCTGCAACCCGGAGAGTGAT
>JAZLCU010000034.1:0-32089 GCA_045614325.1 Faecousia sp.
AGTAAGCTTAAAAGGGCGCAATTGCCCTAGCAATTCTTTAATCGCCCGCATATCATACCACAGGCAAATGCAGATTGCAAGTGTTTTTTTATATTTTTTCAGAAAAAGTGATTAAAATGCCCAGTTTCCGTTGCGGAAGATGGCTACAGTCTTGCCATCGCGGGTAATTGCATCGATATTCATGGTGTCGCAGCCGATCATAAAGTCCTCGTGGATCATAGAATCGTTGATGCCCAGCGCGCGGCACTCGTCCAAGGTCTTATTATGGTAGTCCTCGATGGTATCGGGGAAGCCCATACCCACAGCCAGATGGCAGGCGGCATTCTCATCGAACAGGGTGTTGTAGAACAACAGGCCGCTTTCTGCGATGGGGCTGGACTCGGGAACCAGCGCGCACTCGCCCAGATAGGCTGCGCCCTCGTCCATGGACAGCATGGTGTTCAGCAGCTCTTCGCCAACCTCGGCCTTGGCTTCCACAACCTTGCCGTTTTCAAAGCGCATAAAGAACTTGTCGATGATCTGACCCTGATAGGACAAAGGCTTGGTGGAGTAAACGATACCCTCGGCCTGTCCCTTCATGGGAGAGATGAAGCATTCCTCAGAGGGAATATTAGGGTTAAAGGAGATGTTCCGCTTGCTGGTCTCCTGACCGCCGCAGAAGCGACCCTCGGGGATCATACCCACGGTCAGGTCGGTGCCGTTGGCTGCGGTGTAGTGGAGCTTTTCGATGCCCAGACTGTTCAGGTAAGCGCAGCGGTCGTGGAGGTTCTTGTTGTGGTCTTCCCAAGCCTTGATGGGGTCATCGTTCACACGGGAAGTGGCGAGGATCGCCTCCCACAGCTTTTCCATAGCAACGCTGGTGCGCTCGCCGGGGAACACTTTCTTTGCCCAAGCTGCGCCGGGAACGGCAGCAATACACCACTGCTGCTCGCCGTCACGCTTATCGATATAAGGCTTCAGGATGGGGTAGCTCATTCTACGGGCCTTGGCCACCTTTGCCATATTCATACCCTTCAGGCCATCGGGGTCTTCGGAGATCAGGTGGATCCGAGCAGGCATGGTGTCGCAGAAATGCTGCTGACGAGCCTTTTGGTAGTCGGTAACGGTGCCCATTGTGGTCACGGACTGGTAACGCACATGGATCTTAGCCAAGGGCTGATAGTTCCACTCAACGGTGACCTTCTTGGCCTTAGCCTTGTAGGCTTCCTCAACCACCAGCTTTACGAATTCAGGCTGATCCAGATCGGCGAAGATCAGGACTTCTTGTCCCTTCTGCACATTCACGCCGCAGCGGACGATCAGCTCGGCATATTTTTTGAGAATTGTCTTTTTCATACAGGATATCCTCCTTTTATTGGATTTTTCCATTCTAACAGATTTATTACGAGCCGTCAATCACTGTTGCAATTTTTCTCATTCGGGTTATAATGATTTTGTAAGGAAGTGATACTATGCTCACAAAAGAACAGCTGCTTCAGCGCTTCGGCAAGACCACCTTGCTGGACGGCGCCACAGGCTCCAATCTGCAAAAGGCCGGTATGCCCCGTGGCTGCTGCACGGAGGAATGGATCTTAGCCAATCCGCAGGCGCTGGTTAGCCTGCAGAGGGCCTATGTCAGCGCCGGAAGTGATATTCTGTATGCCCCCACCTTTCAGGCTCAGCCCATTGCTTTAGAAAAAGTGAATCTGCACAAGCAGGCCGAGGCTATCAACACCCATCTGGTGGCGCTGACCAAGTCCGTTTCCCCGGATGTGCTGGTCGCCGGCAACCTGACCACGCTGGCTGCCTACTGCGACAGCTTTGATCCCCAGAATTTTGATCTGCTGGTAGAAAACTACCGGGTGCAGATCGGCGGTCTGTTGGAAGGCGGCGCAGATCTTTTGGCTGCGGAGACCCTAATGTATCCTCAGGAGGCGGAAGCTATTTTCACCGCCGCGGAGCTGGAGGGCGCAGGCGCAGTGATGTACACATTTACTATGCAGCCGGATGGCAGTCTGTTTTCCGGCCGGGATGCTGCGCCGATCCTGAAAGAGCTGGAGGATGCCGGCGCTTGTGCCGTCGGTTTCAACTGCGTGGCAGCAGACGCTATGACTCCGGGTTTGGTGAGCCGGCTGCGCCGGTTTGTGAAAGGGCCGCTTATCTGCAAGCCCAACGCCGGCAACCCGGTGATCGGGCCGGACAACCTGCCCCACTATCCCTTAGGCCCTGCAGGTTTTGCCAAGATCGTAACCGACTGTGCCGCTATGGGCGCAAACATTTTGGGCGGCTGCTGCGGCACCACCCCCGACCACATCGCCGCTGTGAAGCAGACAATCTAATTGGGAGATGACAGCTATGAAAAAAGTTTTTCCTTATCTGCAAATCCTTTTCAGCGCCATTTTGCTGGCCTTTGTCTACTATGTGTTCATTGTCACCAACAGCTTTGCACCGGCAGGCTTAAACGGCATTGCAACCATGATCCAATACAAAACAGGCTTCAGCATCAGCTATATGTCGCTGCTGATCAACATTCCCCTTTCCGTACTGGCGTATTTTCTTGTGCAGAAGGATTTTGCGGTGAAAACATTCCTGTTTTCCGTGGTGTACTCCGCAGCCTTTTTGCTGCTGCAAAATTCCGATCTGAATTTCATTCAGTATAACGCCGAGGGTCACGACACCATCTATCCTGTGATCCTCAGCGGTGTCCTGGGCGGCGCTGTTTACGGCACTTGTTTTCGAAACAACGCTTCCACCGGCGGTACGGATGTCATCTCCCGGTACATAAACAAGGTTCGGCCCGAGACCAATTTCTTTGTGGTCACCTTTATTTTGAACGGCATCGTCGCCGTCTCCTCCATTTTTGTTTACTCCGAGGGCGCGCTGAACTACAAGCCCATGGCGCTGTGCATTTTGTACTGCTTTTTGTCCTCCTTCGTTGGCAACCTGCTGCTGAAAACCACGAAAACCGCCTACAAATTCACGGTCATCACACCCCACAAAGACGCGCTGGTGGAGGAGATCACCAAAGGTCTTCATCACGGCTGCACAGAACTGGATGTGACCGGCGCATACACCGGCAGCAAACGGGCTATGCTCATCTGCGTGGTCAACAAGCATCAGCTGCACGACTTCCAGAACATCCTTGCCAAGTATCCCGATACCTTCTCCTATTTTGAAGTGGTCAGTGAGACCTATGGCAACTTCAAGTACATCAAACCGAGATAACGACAAAAGGCTTGAACCGCTTGGTTCAAGCCTTTCGCCATTTATTTAAGGACTACGGACGAAGTCCCATACCGCCTTCCAGCGTCAGGGTCTCGCCGCTCATATACTTTAAGTCGGGAGATGCCAGCGCCACGCAGGCTCTGCCGATCTCTTTTTCCGCATCGCCAAAGTGGCCCATAGGAGGCATATGCACATTGGCCTTGAAGGCCTCCGGGTTTGCCGCCGCCCAGCCCTCCAGCTGCGCTGTCCAAGCCAAGGGACAGACCACATTCACATTGATGCCGTCCTTACCCCACTCGGTGGCCGCCACACGGGTGAGGCCTCGGATGCCCTCTTTGGCCGCCGCGTAGGCGCTCTGTCCGAAGTTGCCGAACAAGCCTGCGCCGGATGCAAAATTAATCACGCTGCCCTTGGTTTTGGCAAGGTGGGGATAGCAGGCTTTCATATAGTAAAAGGTTGCGTAAAGGCCGGAATACATAGCCAGATCAAACTGCTCGGCGGTGTGGTTTGCAAGCGTCACGCCGGAGGCAGATGCCTGTGCGTTGTTGATCAGCACATGAATGTCTCCAAATTTCTTTACCGCTTCTTCCACCACCCGCAAGGCCGTGGCTTCGTTGTCTGCGCCGGCGGCAATATCCGCCTGCACAGGCAGGACCTCGATGTTATAGAGTCTTTCCAGTTCTTCCTTGGCATCCAGCAATTTAGAGAGGTTGCGGCCGGTGATGACCAGATTCGCGCCCTCTTTGGCAAAGGCGGTGGCTATGCCGTAGCCGATAGAGCCACAGCTGCCGTCAGCAAGAACGGCCCGGCCGCCGCCGGTAATGATCACGGTTTTTCCTTTCAAAAAGCCCATATTATGCACTCCTTTCCGGTAGTATCTCCCCGTCTGGTGTGATTACCACAATATTAAGCGGAATATTTTTGCCGCTTTGCTCGATGGCGGTTTTTACCGCGAAGGGCAATCCGCCGCAGCAGGGCACGGTCATACGGGTTACGGTTACCGAGCGGATGTTGTTGTTTGCAAATATTTGCGTCAGCTTTTCTGCGTAGTTGACCCCGTCCAGCTTGGGGCAGCCGATCATGGTCACCTTGTTTTTCATAAAGTCGTTGTGGAAATTGCCGTAGGCAAAAGCGGTGCAATCGGCCGCGATCAGCAGGTCCGCCCCCTCAAAATACGGGGCATTGGGCGGCAGCAGCTTGATTTGAACGGGAAAGTTGCGAAGCTGGCTGGTTTGGGTCTGCACGCTCTGACAAGCCGCGCCGGGGCAGCCGCAAGGCAGCGTTTCCTCCTTAGCCTTTTGGGCAGCCAAAACAGCCGCCTCGTTATAGGCAGGCGCTTCCCTTTCCTCAAAGGTGATGGCCTTCATCGGGCAAGCCGGCAGGCAATCGCCCAAGCCGTCGCAGTAGTCCTCCCGGAGCAGTTTGGCTTTGCCATCTACCATACCGATGGCACCCTCGTGGCAGGCGTTGGCGCACAGGCCGCAGCCGTTACACTTTTCTTCGTTGATGGTGATAATTCTGCGGATCATTTGTCATCCCACCTTTTTGCTCTCGCGCTTTTGATTGGCGGCGATCTCCATCATCTTCTCGTACATCTCGTCGCCCACGCACTTTCTGGCATACTCACACCACTGGACGCAGCTGAGTGTATCATTATATGCAACAAAGCCGCATTTTTCGCAGGCCA
Organism: Faecousia sp.; assembly: GCA_045614325.1. Classification (GTDB taxonomy): domain Bacteria; phylum Bacillota; class Clostridia; order Oscillospirales; family Oscillospiraceae; genus Faecousia. Next base: position 4,892 of record JAZLCU010000034.1, read on the forward strand.
TTTGGGTATCGATGGAGAACATTTCGATCTCTGCGCCGCATTGGGGGCAGATTTTTTCGATAATGGTCGGTGTTCTGGGTTTTCCTTGGCATCCTTCTAACATAGGTATCCCTCCTTTTGGGAATATCATACACAAAAAACGCGCCGCACGATGTTGCAAATATCACATCTTGCGGCGCATTATTTTTATAGCATACGAAACCAGTTGCGGTCGTAATCGACAAGGCCTTCCTCTTTCATTTTGACCAGCTCACGGGTCAGGGCGCTGCGGTCAACGCATAAGTACTCTGCCAGTTCGATTCTGCCGAGGGGCACTTCAAAATAGCGTGTGCCTTGGGTCTGGGCCTGAATGGACAGGTAGGAAAGCAGCTTTTCCCGGATGGTTCGTTTGGACACCGCCTCCACCTTTCGCATCAAATCCCGGTTTTTATCGGCAATGACACGCACCATATTTTCGATCAGCCGTTGGTGGAAGGGGCAGGCGTTGGTACACCGGCACATCATCCGTCCGAAGGGCATAAACAGGATATGGGCATCCTCGGAGACCTGAAAGGTCACAATGGACAGGTTATCCGTGCCGCAGGCAAAGGTCTCACCGAAGACCTCATTTTCACGCACACGCACCAGCATAGTCTTGTTGCCCCAGATGTCCTCTTTGATCATATCCACCGCGCCGGAGATCACAATGCCCACATGGTTGATATTCTCATTTTCAAAGGCCACGATATCCCCTTTGGAAAAGGACGCGAAGTGGTAGCCGGTACAGCCCAGCATGCCGATCCGGTCATCGGGCGCGATCCCCTCAAACAACGGTGTATTCAGTTCCTTGATAACAGCTTGCATAGCCATCGCCTCCTGATGCTATTTTACACCGAAAATCAGAATGTTGCAAGTGTCACATTTGCAAAAGCATTGCATTTCCCACCCGTTGTGGTATAATGATTAAAGTTTGCAAAAAGGAGGTGCGCGCTTTGCGGTCAAAACAATATTCCCTGACCGAGGGTTCTATCTGGAAGGCTATGGTCCTGTTTGCCCTGCCGGTGTTTTTGGGAAATGTATTTCAGCAGCTGTATAACGCCTTTGACGCTTGGTGCGTGGGCAACTACATCGGCGACGATGCCCTGGCCGCCGTCAGCTCCTCCGGCAGTCTGATCTTTATGATGGTCAGCTTTTTCAACGGCTTGGCTATGGGCGCAGGCGTCATCATCGCCCGAGCCTTCGGCGCGAAACAATATGACACCATGCAAAAGGCCATTCACACCGCCATCGCCTTCGGCTTGGTCACAGGTGTGATCCTGACCGTGGCCGGTGTGGCGCTGACCCCTGTGATCCTGCGGTGGATGGGAACCCCTGCGGAGGTGCTTCCCCAATCCATCACTTATTTCCGTTACTACTTCTACGGCGCGATTTTCATCGTGATGTACAACATTTTTGTGGGCATTCTTCACGCTGTAGGTGACAGCAAGCACCCACTTTACTATCTGATTTTTTCCACATTCGTCAACATCGCGCTGGATATGCTGTTCGTGGCTGTGCTTGGATTCGGCGTGGGCTCTGCCGCCATCGCCACCACCATCTCCCAAGGCGTCAGCGCACTACTGTGCTTTTTGCTGCTTTTAAGAGTGGATGCGCCTTACAAGGTGCGGCTTCGTCACATTCGCTTCCACAAAGAAAGTCTTGTGCAGATCATTCGCTACGGCCTGCCCTCGGGTGTGCAGAACAGCGTGATCGCGCTGGCAAATGTGTTCGTGCAGACAAACATCAACTCGTTCGGCAAGGCCGCAATGGCCGGCTGCGGCTCTTACTCCAAGCTGGAGGGCTTTGCCTTCCTGCCGGTGACCTGCTTCTCGCAGGCACTGTCTACATTCGTCGGGCAGAATCTTGGCGCCAAGCAACACGAACGGGTCAAAAAGGGCGTTGCTTTCGGTGTGGTGTGCAGCTGCCTGATGGCGGAAGCGATCGGCTTGCTTTCCTACCTGTTCGCGCCACAGCTGATCGGATTTTTCAGCGAAACGGCCGAGGCCATTTCCTTCGGAACGGAGCATATGCGAACCATCTGTCTGTTCTATTTCCTGCTGGCCTTCTCCCACTGCATCGCAGGCGTGATGCGCGGCGCAGGCAAGGCCACCGTGCCTATGTTCACGATGCTGGCCTGCTGGTGTGTGTTCCGGGTGAGTTATATCTCCGTGGCGGTGCGATTTGTTAACCGCCTCACCACCGTGTCCTGGGCCTACCCCATTACTTGGACCCTCAGCAGCATCATCTTCTTGGTCTACTTCCTGAAAGCAGACTGGATCCACAATTTTGACAGAGAAGAACAAAAGGCTTGACCCAGTGGGTCAAGCCTTTTTATTCGTCGTGCAGGTAGCGGTTTAAGTAGTTTAAGGTGGTCTTTTTGTCTGCCGACCATAGGGGTGCGATCAGGTCTTTCTTTGCGCCGTCGCCGGTGATGCGGTGAACGACCACCTCCGGCGGCAGAAGGGCGATGCACTTTTTTAGCGTTTCTGCGTAGACCTCCAAGGTCAGCGCCTGCACCCTGCCGGCTTCGTATTCCCTTGCAAGACGGGTGTGTTTTAGAATATGGAGCAGGTGGAATTTGATGCCGTCTGTGCCGCAGCTTGCGGCATAATCGGTGGTAGCCACCGGGTCGTCACCGGGCAGGCCGATGATGATATGGGTGATCACCTCAAGACCGGCTTTTTGCAGGCGCTCCACCGCATCTTTGTAGCAAGCGGTTTTATAGCCACGGTTGATGTATTCCCCCACCGCATCGCTTGCGGTCTGCAGGCCTAACTCCACCGTGACCGGCTTGATAGCGTTCAGCTCTTTCAGTAGGTCAATGGTCTCCTCCGGCAGGCAATCGGGTCGGGTGGCGATATTCAGACCCACGATATAGTCCGGGCTGATCGCTTCATAGTAGAGCTTTTTCAGTCGGTCACAGGACCCGTAGGTGCCGGTGAAGGCCTGAAAATAGGCGATGTATTTGCCGTCCTTGATCTTCTTTGCCACTCGCTTTTTGGCGCTTTCCAGCTGGGTGGGGATATCCCCTCCCCGTTCGGCAAATTCGCCGCTGCCTTGCGATGAGCAGAAAATACAGCCACCGGTTGCCACGCGACCGTCCCGGTTGGGGCAGGTAAAGCCGCCGTCTAAGGACAGCTTATAGACCTTGCAGCCGAATTTTTCTTTGTAGTGGTCATTTGCCGTTCTGTACATTCCGTCACCTCTTTTTTCTCCATTATAGTACCCCAGCAAGAAAAATGCAATTGAGGAATGCGCCGACAAAAAACTTGAAATATTTTACAGGGCGTGCTAATATGACATTGGAGCAAAAATATTATTGGTTTACAACAATGTATGGAGGTTATTTTATGGAAGTCATATTAGCAATCGGTCTTTTCGTTTTCCATATCATTGTCAGCATCTCATTCGGCGGAATCGCCGCCGAAAAAGGTCATAGCACTTCCTACGGCTGGGCTTGTTTCTTCCTCGGTGTGATCGGCTACTGCTGGGTGGCCGCCTTGCCCGATCTGGAAATGAGACAAACGCTTGCGGAAATAAACAGCAAACTAAGTAGCGTAAAATTTCCGGCGGAGATATACCAATCTACCCCGGAAGTGCCGTCAAATACTCCCCTCGCGGAAAAGGCCGACCCTTCTGTCGAGGCACTTGCGCCGATCGTTTCTGCTGAAAAAGAGATCGTCTGCCCCGTCTGCGGCACGAAGCAAATGGCAGGCAGAAAAGTATGCTGGTCTTGCGGCCAGAAATTCATCACCCAATAAATCGTATAAAAAGGCTTGACCAAACCGGTTAAGCCTTTTTTGCGCAAGCGTTGACGCAAAACACGCAATATGGTATACTGCAAACTGTTCAGGAGGTGATCACATTGGTCAGATTGGGTTTTTCCTTGCAGCCGGATTATAGTTGCGAGCAAAGTCGCGTCATTGAATTACTGTGCGAGGCCGGCTTTTCTGCGGTTTCCCCCATTTGGTCTGAGACGCTGGCGCTGGATCAGCTTGCTTCTTATGCGGCAAGGCACAATATGGTGATCCAATCTCTTCACGCGCCTCGCGGCGGTGTTGCGCCGCTTTGGGATCCCAAAGACCCTCTGTGCGAACAGACCGAGAAGCGGATCGCTGACTGCATTGACGCTTGCGCCCGTTTTCAGATACCTATCACTGTGATGCACGGCTGGCAAGGGGTGCACTACACCTTCCCCGGTGAGCCCTTGGATTTTTCTGCTTTTGATCGGCTCGTGGAACGCGCTGAGCAAAGCAAGGTCTGCCTCGCCTTTGAAAATCTGGAGGGCGAGGAATATTTGGATGCGCTGATGGCCCGTTACCGGGGACTTGCCTGTGTCGGGTTTTGCTGGGATTCCGGCCACGATAACTGCTATCCCCACAAACTGGATTTCCTCGAGCAGTTCGGAGACCGGCTGGTGATGACCCATCTGCACGACAATTTGGGCTTGCGCGACCCGGGTGGCGTTCCGTCTACAAAGGACGATCTGCATCTTCTGCCCTTTGACGGAAGAATCTCCTGGGAGCAAGCACTTAGCAGGCTGAGGCACTTGCCGAAGCAAAACATCCTCAATTTTGAGCTGAAGAAGCGCGCCGTAACCGGTGTGCCGGGTATTTTGGACTATGACGCGCTTTCTGTGGAGGAATTTTTCACTCTTGCAGGCCGGCGCGCCCGACAGATCGCCGATCTATATGAGAAAATAATGGATACAAGTGAGGTGGTGTGTATGCACGAAGAATGTTTGATCTGCAAAGCAAAACTTGAATATTTGTCAGAAGACAAAATGATGGAGTGTGCCATCTGCCACAAAAAGGAACTGAGCAAGACTCGCTGTGTAGCCGGTCATTACATATGCAGTGAATGTCATACACAGGGAATGGACAGCATCTTTGGTCTGTGTCTTTCAGAAACCTCCCGTGATCCGATGGCGATTTTGGAAAAGATGATGGCGATGCCTTTTTGCCACATGCACGGCCCGGAGCATCACGTGATGGTAGGCGCGGCACTACTGACGGCATATAAAAATGCCGGTGGAGATGTTGATCTTCCCAAAGCACTGCACGAAATGTACCGTCGCGGCAAAGCAGTTCCCGGCGGCGCCTGCGGATTCTGGGGCGCTTGTGGTGCCGGTGTCAGCGCAGGACAGTTTGTGGCAATCGCGACGGATTCCACGCCACTGGCGGAAAAACCTTGGGGACTAAGCAATCAGATGACCGCAAAAGCGCTGGATAGCATCGGCAAAAACGGTGGTCCCCGGTGTTGCAAGCGAGATTCCTATTTGTCCATTCTTGCCGCAATCGATTTTGTTGCAGAGCATATGGATGTCTATATGGAAAAGGCAATGCCTGTATGCTCACGGAGCCGCCAGAATAATCAGTGTATCGGAAAACTTTGTCCGTTCTTCGGAGGAACGCAATGAAGAAAGTAGCCTTTATCTGTGTCCACAATTCCTGCCGCAGCCAGATTGCTGAAGCCCTGGGAAAGAAGTTGGCAGGTGATGTGTTTGAGAGCTATTCTGCCGGAACGGAAACCAAACCCCGGATCAATCAGGATGCCGTGCGGCTGATGAAGCAAGTCCACAAAATCGATATGGAAGCCACTCAGCACAGCAAACTCCTGTCTGATATACCGCAAGTGGATGTTGTCATCACCATGGGCTGCAATGTGCAATGTCCGCACCTCCCCTGCTCTCATCGAGAGGATTGGGGTCTGGAAGACCCCACCGGCAAAAGTGATGCCGCATTCCTCAAGACGATCCAACTGATTGAAGAAAAAATACTGGATCTAAAACAAAGATTGAGATGAAAAATCCGGGAATTGGTATGATACCAATCCCGTGACATTTTGTATTGCCCTCACTTGGCCTTTAGAAAACACAAGTAGCAAGCCAATAAATCAGGCCGTAAATCACTGAGGCTGAAACACCATAAACGATAACTGGTCCTGCAATTGAAAACATTTTTGCCGCCATGCCCAGCACGAAACCCTCCGTTTTAAATTCCACTGCCGGCGCGACAATAGAGTTTGCAAAGCCTGTGATGGGCACCAGCGTACCTGCGCCCGCGTGTTTGGCAATATCGTCGTACAGGCTCAACCCCGTGAGCAACGCCGAAATCACCACCAGCGTCATAGACGCAGCCGTTCCGGCATTTTGCTTATCAAGACCCAGGGCTGCATAGCCGTTCATAATCAACTGCCCGATGGTGCATATGAGGCCGCCGATCCAAAAGGCGTTCAGGCAGTCCTTCCCAATGGGCGACCGGGGTGACATATCTTTAATCAGTTTTCCGTATTCTTTTTCCGTCATAAAAAATCCCTCCCGGGGTATTTTTTCCATACCCGGGAGGGATTATTCTTTTATTTTTTCAATGTTTCGATGGCCACACGGGCTGCGTCCTGCTCGGCGCGCTTTTTGCTGGAGCCGGTGCCTTTGCCCACCACGGTGCCGTTAAGCTCCACTTCCACGAAGAAGGCCTTATCGTGGTCAGGGCCGCTTTCACCCACCAGACGGTAGGTCAGCTGCTGGTTCTTTTTCTGCTGAACCAGCTCCTGCAAAGTGGTCTTGAAGTCCGCGTTTTTCAGGCTGGTCACAGGCACATTGGTCAGCACGAACTTTTTGATAAAGCTCTCGGCTGCCGCCATACCGCCGTCCAAGAAGCAGGCTGCGATCACAGATTCCACCGCATCGGCCAAAATAGACGGGCGCTTTCTGCCGCCGCCCAGCTCCTCACCGTTGCCCAAAAGCAGGTATTGGCCTAAGCCCAACTGCTCGGCAATGTGAGCCAAGCTCTTTTCACAGACCATATCCGCACGCATACGGGTCAGGTCGCCCTCCGGGCGGTCAGGGAAATTGCGGTAGAGGTATTCTGCCACCACCATGCCCAAAACGGAATCACCCAAAAACTCCAGCCGCTCATTGCTTTTCAGGCTGTCGTGCCACTGCTCGTTGGCATAGGACGAGTGGGCCAATGCATTTTGCAGCAGGGTGATATTCCCAAATCGGTAGCCGATGGCCGCTTCCAAATCCTTGATCATTCCTTAGGCTCCTTTTCTGCCAAGGCTGCAAGACCTCTCTCCAGTTCTGCGGAGAAGTCCGTCTGCGCCGCTTCCGTAGCCTGCCGTACCGCGTTGCGGAAGGCCAGCGCATCAGAAGATCCGTGGGCCTTGATAACAGGCTTGCTGATACCCAAAAACTGGGTGCCGCCGATGGTGCGGTAGTCCAGCATTCCCATCACTTCATCCACGCCCGGCTTGCAGAACAGATAGCCGATCTTGGACAGGAAGCTGCGCTTGAAGATCTTATGCTTCATCAGGCTGCCCATAAACATAGCCGTGCCTTCGATGGATTTGAGCAGCACATTGCCGGAAAATCCGTCGCAAACCACCACATCCACCATACCCAGGGGCACATCTCTTGCCTCGGCATTGCCGACGAAGTTGATCAGGCCCTTTTCACTTGCCTGCTTCAGCAGTTCATATGTTTCTTTTTGCAGAGGTGTGCCCTTGGACTCCTCTGCGCCGATGTTGAGAAGACCCACCTTGGGATTTTCAACACCTAAGTAAGCCTTAGCATAAAGCGAACCCACCAAAGCAAACTGCAGCAGGAATTCTGCCGTGCATTCTGCGTTGGCACCGCAATCCAAAATAACGGTCTTGCCGCCGGCCTTATTGGGCATCACGGGACCCATAGCCGCCCGGCGGATGCCCTTGACACGCTTGACGATCAAGGTAGCACCGGTCAGCAGCGCGCCGGTAGAGCCTGCGGAGATCACCGCATCACCCTCTCCGTCGGCCAGCATTTTCAATGCCACCATCATAGAGGAATCCTTTTGCTTCCGCACAGCTGCGGTGGGGTCTTCGTGTGCATCCACTACCTGCTCGGCGTGGACGATCTCCAGTCCTGCCGGAAGCGCATCAACGCCCTCTTCCTTCAAAACCTGCAGGATCTCCTCAGATCTGCCAACCAGAATAATTTTGCTGTTAAAATCGCGGACAGCCTGCAATGCACCCTGCACGGTTGCCTTCGGCGCGTTGTCGCCACCCATTGCGTCCAGAATAATTTTCATAGTCACTTAAACCCCTTTTTCTGCCATCGCATCGATGATCGCCAAAGAGCGATTTGCTATGGCCAGGTTTTTCTCTGCTTTTTTACGGATTCGCTGCTCCAAAGGAGCGATAATGCTGAAATTTACATTCATCGGCTGGAAATTTTCCACCCGTTCGTCGCTGATGTAAAGACCCAAAGCACCGATGGCGGTCTCCTTGGGGAACTGGGGCAATTCCTTGTCCAGCACCTTGGCCGCCATTGCCACACCAGTGAGGAAGCCGGAGGCAGCGCTCTCCACATAGCCCTCAACGCCGGTCATCTGTCCGGCAAAGGCAACCAAGGGGTTGCGCCGGTCGGCATAGTATTGATCCAGCAGCTTGGGGCTTTGCAGGAATGTGTTTTGGTGCATCACACCATAGCGGACAAACTCGGCATTCTTAAGCGCCGGGATCATAGAGAACACGCGCTTCTGCTCGCCGAATTTCAGGTGAGTCTGGAAGCCTACGATGTTATACACGCTCTTGGCCGCATTGTCCTGCCGCAGCTGCACAACAGCATAGGGCTCTTTGCCGGTCTTGGGGTCAACAAGACCCACAGGCTTTAACGGGCCGTAGCGCAGAGTGTCCTGACCACGACGGGCCATAACCTCTACGGGCATACAGCCTTCAAAAACCCGTTTGTCTTCAAAGCCGTGGACTTCCGCCTCTTCCGCGGTAGTCAGTTCCGCGATGAATTCCTCGTACTGGGCCTTGTTCATGGCGCAGTTGATATAGTCGGGGGTGCCGCGGTCATAGCGGCTCTGCCACCAAGCCTCGTTCATATCGATGGACTCGGCAGTCACCAAAGGTGCAGCCGCGTCGAAGAAGTGCAGGTACTCGCTGCCGAAGTATTCTCCGATGGCCTTGGACAGATCGTCCGAGGTCAGAGGGCCGGTTGCAATGATCACCGGGCCTTCCGGTACTTCGGTCACTTCCTGCGCTACCACGGTGATATTGGGGTGGGAGCGGATCTTCTCCGTCACAAGGTCGGAAAAGCCCTGTCTGTCCACTGCAAGGCAGCCGCCAGCTTCCACACGGGTCGCATCCGCGCAGGCGATAATCAGACTACCAAGCCGACGCATTTCCTCTTTTAAAAGGCCCACTGCGTTTTCAATTTTATCACCGCGCAGAGAGTTGGAGCATACCAGCTCTGCAAAGGTATCTGTGTGGTGCGCCGGGGATTTTTTCAGAGGCTTCATCTCGATGAGTGTGACCTCGATCCCCCGTTGGGCCAGCTGCCAGGCGGCTTCTGAGCCGGCCAGGCCTGCGCCGACGACGGTAACTTTCGCCATTTACTTGGTCTCCTTCGTTTTTGCGGTCTTCTTGGCCGCCGGTTTCTTGGCAGACTTCTTAGCGGTTTTCTTAGCCGGCTTCTGCTCGGCTTCAGGTGCTTCATCGTCTGCTTCCTTTTTCTTATAGTAGCCGCGCTTGTCTTCCGGCAGGAAGTTTTCGCAGGCTTCGTTGATGCAGAAGGGCTTCATACGACCACGACCGGACTTCTTAAACATAGTCTGGCCGCACTTGGGGCAATCCTCCGCGGTGGGAACATCCCAAGTCATAAAGCCGCACTCTGCGCCCCGCTCACAACCATAGTAAGCATAGCCGCGCTTGGATTTGCGCTTCAAGATGGTGCTGCCGCACTTGGGGCAACGACCGGGCATTTTTTCTACGATAGGCTTGGTGCATTTGCACTCCGGGAAGCCGGGGCAGGCAAGGAATTTGCCGAACCGACCGATCTTCACCACCATATTTCTGCCGCAGATGTCGCAGACCTCCTCGGTCACCTCATCAGGCACCTTTACACGGACGCCGTCAAGGGCGGCTTCTGCGTCAGTCAGCTCCTTGTGGAAGCCCTCGTAGAACTCGGCAAGCAGATCCTTCCAGTTTTGGTTGCCCTCTTCCACAGCATCCAGCCGGGTCTCCATATTGGCGGTAAATTCCACATCGATGATGTCATTGAACCGCTCCAGCATTAGACCGGTGACAACCTCGCCCAAGGCGGTAGGCTGCAGGCGCTTATCTACCTTATTGACATATTCTCTGTCCTGAATGGTGGAGATAATGGTCGCGTAGGTAGAGGGGCGGCCAATGCCCTTTTCTTCCATTGCCTTAACAAGGCTGGCCTCGTTATAGCGCACGGGAGGCTGGGTGAAATGCTGCTCAGGCTTTATTTCGGAAGCCGTTGCCTGCTCACCCTCCTGCAGGTCGGGCAGGGGTGTGCCCAGCTCCTCGCCATCGTCATCTCTGCCCTCTTCATAAACAGCCAGGAAGCCGGAGAACTTGATGCTCTGGTGGGTGCTGCGGAAAATATGGCCGCTGCAATCGGTGTCGATAGACACGGTATCATACACGGCATTTGCCATCTGGGAGGCCAGAAAGCGGCTCCAGATCAGCTTATACAGCCGGTACTGCTCTTTGGTCAGGCTCTTTTCGATCCGCTCGGGGTCTAACTCCACGTGAGTGGGGCGAATGGCTTCGTGAGCGTCCTGCGCGCCGGACTTGGTCTTAAAGGTGTGGAAAGAGCCGTAGTAGTACTCTTTGCCGTAACGGGTCTTAATGAAGTCACCTGCGGCTCTCATAGCCTCGTCGGACAGACGCAGAGAGTCGGTACGCATATAGGTGATAAGACCCAAGGTGCCTTCGCCGGGAATGTCGATGCCTTCATACAGCTGCTGGGCGATGGCCATGGTGCGCTTGGGGGTCATATTCAGTTTCCGTGCCGCCTCCTGTTGCAAGGTAGAGGTGGTAAAAGGAGGCGCGGCGGTACGCTTCTTATCGGCGCGCTTGACGCTGACTACGGTAAAGGGCTTATCCTGAATATCGCTCAGGATCTGCTGTACCTGCGCTTCACTTTCCAACTCACGCTTTTTGCTTTCGCCAAAGTAGCGAGCCATAAAGGAGCCGGGTCTATTCACGCGGTTCAGCTTTACATCCAGCGACCAGTACTCCTTAGGAATAAAGGCGCGGATCTCATTTTCTCTGTCCACCACCAGACGGGTGACCACAGACTGCACTCTGCCGGCAGAAAGGCCGCGGCGGACTTTTTTCCACAGCAGAGGAGAAAGCTGGTAGCCCACGATTCTGTCCAGAACGCGTCTTGCCTGCTGGGCATCTACCAAGCAGTTATCAATGGCGCGAGGGTTGGCGATGGCCTCCTCGACAACTTTTTTCGTAATTTCATTAAAAGGCGCACGCTTGGCCTTCTCGTCGGACAGCTCCAAAAGCTCCTTTAAGTGCCAGGCAATGGCTTCACCTTCCCGGTCCGGGTCAGTTGCCAAGTAAACAGTATCTGCTTTCTTAGCTGCCTTTTTCAATTCATCGATCAGGTCGCTTTTATTGGGCAGAGGGATATACTCCGGCTCAAAGTTGCCGTCAATATCCACACCCATCGTGCTTTTGGGCAGGTCACGCAGGTGACCCATACTGGCCTTGACCATATAGTCCGGGCCGAGATATTTGCCGATGGTCTTTGCCTTAAAAGGCGACTCCACAATAACAAGATTGAAACTCATTGTTTCCTCCGCTAGGTTTATTTCAGACTAATGCGTCCTCCGGGGTGCTTATAGGCTAAGCCTTTCACCGTCAGCATCGTAATGGCCGACAGCACCTTTCCCGAGGGCATATCCAATTTGGCAATCAGATCCGCAGAATCCTGTGGCTGCCGTGTCAGTAGCCCCAGGACCGCCTGCTCCACTTCGCTTAGGGCAGGTCCATTTTTGCCTAATTCAATATAAGAGGATTTTCCTAAGTTGTCAATGGAATTTTTCTGCCGGGGTAAAATTTCAGCCGATTTGCTTTCCGGAGCAGTGGGGGTTTGGGCCACTTTTAACACCGGTCCGACACGCTTCACTTCACTCTTATGCACCCGGTCGGGATATAAGGTTTCATACTCCCGAACCACATCCCAGCCGGACAAAACAGGGATCGCGCCCTCTTGCAAAAGGGCGTTGCTGCCTGCGTGGCTGGGGGTATTGATATTGCCGGGGACAGCAAAGACATCTCTACCCTGCTCCAAGGCCAGTCTGGCTGTGATCAGCGCGCCGCTTCTTTCCGGCGCTTCCACCACCAGTACACCGTTACTGATGCCGCTGATGATGCGGTTTCTTGCAGGAAAATGCCACTTTTCCACGCCCGTTCCCGGCGCATACTCAGAAAGCAGGCAGCCGTTTTCCGCAACATCTGCAAAGAATTTCCGGTTGCTGAGAGGATAGGCAATGTCCACACCGCAGCCCAGCACACCCACCGTGGGGAAACCTGCGCCAAGGGCGCCTCTCATTGCCTCCGTATCCACACCGGCTGCGCCGCCGGACACCACCAAGCCACCGCAGCAGGCGATCTGCTCGCCGAACTGGTAGGCGGTCTGCAGACCGTAAGCGGTAGCCTTCCGCGTTCCCACGATACCGATGGCCGGCAATTCGTCCCACTGGGGCAAAATACCTTTATAATACAGAACTACCGGCGCGTCTGCCGTGTTGCGCAGCCGGCCGGGGTAGGCGGTATCTGTCAAAGGCAAAATGCCGATGTTCTTTTTGTTGCAATCACGCAGGATCTTATTGGCTCTTTGCAGGTCTTTATCCAGCAAGGCCTTTTGGATCTTCTCCGGCAGCTCCCATTTGCTTAAGGCTGCCGCAGCTGCACCGTATAATTCCTCGGGGTCTCCGAAACGCTCCAGCAGCCGTCTTTTTTGTAACGGCGAAATGCCGTCAAGTTCTGCAAACCATATCCAGTGCAGGAGCATCCTTTTCCCCTTCTTTCTTTACTGTTTCATTTGCCACATCACAATGGCTGCGGCGATGGCCGCATTCAAGGATTCGCAGTTGGGATTCATCGGAATGATCAGCGCCTGACCGGCACTGTCCAGAATCTCTTGGCGGACACCCTGTCCCTCGCTGCCGATGACCACCGCCAGTTCTTTCAGCGGCGCTTGGCGAAGATCCTGCGCCGTATCCGTCAGCGCAGTTACGCCGATGGGAATGCCGGCCTCCTTGCAGGCTTGCTGAGCCTGCGCCCAAGTGGTCTGCACCACATTCATACGGAACACCGCGCCCATACTGGAGCGCACCACCTTGTGGCTATAGGGGTCTACGCAGCCCTCCAGCAGTGCAACAGGGATCTGCAAAGCGTCAGCCGTTCTCAAAATCGTGCCGAGATTGCCCGGGTCCTGAATGCCGTCCAGCAGCAGCATTCCCGGCTGAGGCAGGAAGGGCGTTTTCTCCGGCAGGCGGCACAAAAACAGCGCGCCCTGAGGGGTCTGCATAGGCGAGATGGAAGCCATCACATCCTCCGGCACGGTAACCACCCGTACGCCCTCGGGGACATCCGCTTCCACGCCCTCAGACAAAATGACCGTATCAAGACCCGGCCACCAGCGGACAGCCTCCTGCAAAAGCTTTACGCCATCCGACACGAACAAGCCGGCCGCTTCCCTTTCCTTTCGGGAGGAAAGCAGCTTTTTCACCTGTTGCAGCAGGAGATTTTTTCTGGAAGTGATCAGTTCTCTCATAATTTCTGCACCGCTTTCAACGCGTCTGCATCGCCCAGAACCACCATAATATCACCGGGGACGATCTCGTAGTCCGCACCGGGAGATACATTGATGCGCTTTCCCTGCTTGATGGCGATGATATTCACGCCCAGCACAGCCCGGACATTCAGGTTTTTCAGGCTTTTGCCTACCCAAGAAGCGGGCGCGGGCACTTCAATAATGCCGTGTTCGTCGGACAGTTCAATGTAATCCAGCACATTGTGGCTGGAGAGATTTCTGGCCAGACGGGCGGCCTGCTCCTGCTCGGGGATCACGACCTTGTTGGCACCCAGCTTCAAAAGCACTTGACGGTGGACCTCGTTATGGGCCTTACAGACCACATAGGGCACACCCAGCTCCTTTAAGTTCATAGTCGCCAGCACGGAATCGCCCAAACTGTTGCCGATGGCGACCACCGCGCAGTCAAAATCTGCCACGCCCAAGGCCTTAAGGACTTCCACATCCCGGGCATCGCCCACAACGGCTTGGGTCACATCATTGCTGATCTGCTGCACCAAGTCAGCCGCTTGATCTATGGCCAGCACTTCGCCGCCCAATTCCTGCAATTTTCTGGCAGTCTCGTAACCGAACCGGCCCAAGCCGATTACAACATAAGATTTCATACACTCTCTCCTATCCAATAAGCAAATTGGTATCTGCATAGCGGAAGCGGTCCTCCGCTTTATTTCCCATTAAGAAGCCAAGGCTGATAGTCAAGATACCCACCCGGCCAAAGTACATCAGTGCGATCAGCAAGATTTTGGCAGGCAAGCCCAAGATCGGCGTGATGCCCGTTGTCAGACCGACGGTTGCCAGCGCGGACACCGACTCATAAAGGGCATCGGTAAAGGACACCGGCGCGGCCGTGGTAACGCAGATCAAAATGCCGCCGAAGAACATCAGCGTCACCATAATGAAGAAGATGGTCATAGCATCGATGGCCTTGTTCTCGGGGATCGTTCTGCGAAAAGCGTGGACGGAGGCTCTGCCCCGGGCCTTTGCAATCACAAACAGCAAAAGCACAACGAAGGTCACCGTTTTCAGGCCGCCGGCCGTAGAGCCGGAGGAGCCGCCGATGAGCATAACGATCATAGATATTGCTTTCGTGCTTTCAGAAAGCGCGCCCTGATCTATGGCCGTAAAGCCGGCTGTTCGCAAGGTAGTCGCTTGGAAAAATGCATTTAATATTTTCTGCCACACGGGCATATTGCCCAGCGTGTTGGGGTTATGCCACTCCAGCGCAAGGGTCAATCCGGCACACAGAAGAATGATCACGGAGGTTGCCACCAGCACCAATTTGGTATAGACGCTGCATTTTCTGAAGCTGCGCTTGCTGATCAGTTCCTCCCACACGAAGAAGCCCAGACCGCCCACCGTAATGAGCAGCATCAGGGTGATCAGAACGATAGGGTCATTGTTAAAGGGAATCAGGCTCTGTCCCGGCGCGATGGCACCGAAGATGTCAAAGCCTGCGTTGCAGAAGGCAGACACCGCGTGGAAAACGCCCCAAATGATTGCCTGCCGAATGCCGTACTGAGGCAAAAATCTGCACACCAGCACCAGCGCACCGGCCAATTGAATGCCCAAAGAGCCAAAAATTACAACTTTTTGCAGGCGAACCACATCGCGCATATCGTTCAGGCTCATAGCCTGCGCCATAACCAAGCGCTGCTTAAATCCCACCTTTTTCCGCAACGCGAACACCACCAAGGCAGCTGCCGACATAAAGCCAAGGCCGCCGATCTCAATGAGCAGCAGGATCACCGTCTGGCCGAAGCCACTCCATTGCGTGAAAGTATCAAACAGCACAAGGCCGGTGACACAGGTGGCAGAGGTGGCCGTGAACAGCGCCGGAAACACACCGCAGGACACGCCCGACCGGGAGCTGACAGGCAGGCTCAGCAGCACTGTGCCGGCCAAAATAATGCCTGCAAACACCAGCGCGATGATCTGGGTAGCCTGTAACTGAAACTTGCGCTTTCTTGTCCGTTTGCCGCCAAACATACGACCCCTCCTTAAAAAGTTTTTCTTTATTATACCAAATTTAGGTTCATTTGCAAGATTTTTTCCGGGAGCGCAAAAGCAAAGGAAAGAGCGCCTGCGCGCTCTTTCCCTTTTATTTAAGACTTGCGCTATTATTTAAAACCGAAGTGCTGTAGGCAAACAAAACATCCTGGCCTTTAAAATCAATGGTTTCTGCCAACAAATCGGAACGGATATAGCGAATATCCACCACCGTTACCCGGTCATAACCCTGCATAAGCAGCGGCACCAAGGCGCTGCCGAAGGAGTCCCGGAACACGATCAGTTCCTTGCCCGTCTGCGCATTGGGATTTTCGACGGTCAAAAGTGCCTGCGCCCCGGACAGGTACACATCATAGGGATCAAGTCCGCGTAACGCCTGCAGGTCATAGACAGGTGTATAGACCTTTGTTTCGTGGTTATAGACCCGGCAGGCATCCAGCATTTCGCTTTCCATCAGATAGAGGCGCTCTGCGCCCAAGGGAAGCGCAGACTGGCCGTAGTACACACCGCGGAAGGCATCACTTGCAAGGCTCTGGGCAAAGACATTCGGGTCGGGCAAGGTCGCGCCCATAGCGGCGCAGAGCTTTTCTGCCACGGGAATGAGTTTTTCCTGCCGCCAGTGGGAGTCTGTTTTGTAATAATGAGAGATGTCCAGCCGGTCTGTAATATCCACCAGCGTTGCCCAAGGCATATCCGCCGCCACTTGAGAAAAGAGCGCCTCATAGTCCATAGCCGGATAGCCGTTTTCCGCGGCAAGGTAGTAGCTTTTATCGGGAATGACAGTCATATACACCGCACTTGACGCGTCCTTTAAATAGGTTTCGTACAGGTAAGAAAATTTCTTCGTGGCATTTTGGACAGAAACTGTGTTTAAGGGGTAATCCAGCTTGGCAACAAAGCCGTCTACGGTGTATAGGCCATTATTGTCCTGCCGGTTGAAAATGCCGTAGGAACAAATGGCTTTTAAGCCCCGGAAGCTGTCGCGCAAGGGGAACTGATCCAAGGTGTAGGTCTCAAACTGACCCATAAAGCTGCCGCTTTGCAGGTCGTTTAAAGTAATTTCCGGCTTTTGCTGCAAGGGTCTGCGCTCCGACAAGGAGGTCTCCTTTTGGGGTGCAAACCACGCAAACACCGTAATTACCAGCCACAGCGCGATGACCGCCGCGCCGGTCAGGGTTCGAATCGTTCTGTTCATTGTTCGCCCCCCTTAAAAACGGAAATACAGAAACGGGCTGAAGGACCCGTCCACCAGATAGGCCGTGCAGGTCAAAAGCAGCAGGATCAGCACCGCCATTTCCAGCACCGCGCCGACACGGGTGCAGGATATGCGTTCTGCCACGCCCTTTACTACGGGGGTCGCGCCCAAAATGCCGACAACAAACAAGACCGCAAAGCTCCTTAAATGGTAGAGGGTCTCGCTTGTGACCGCCGGCAGCTTTGCAAGGCCGAACATACCCTGCAGGTCGCTGCCTGCGTGCGTTAAGCTTTCTGCATTGAAGATCACAAAGCTGATGCACACAAGTAGCAGCACATAGCTATGCTTCAGCACATTGGGCAGCTTTTGCAGAGCTGGGATCCACTTTTCGATCAGCAGCAGCGCCGCAAAGAGAAGTCCCCACAGCACAAAGTTCCAAGCTGCGCCGTGCCAAAGGCCGGTCAGCAGCCATACGGACAAAATGTTCAGCACCCAGCGGCCTTTCCCCTCCCGGTTGCCGCCCATTGGGATATACACATAGTCCCGAAACCAGCTGCCAAGAGAGATATGCCACCGCCGCCAGAATTCGGTAACACTTTTCGAAATGTAGGGATAGTTGAAATTCTCCCCGAAGCGGAAGCCGAAGATCCGACCAAGACCGATGGCCATATCCGAATAACCGGAAAAGTCAAAATAGATGTTCAGCATAAAGGCAACGGCATACATCCAGCAGAACAGAACCGAGGGAGCAGATGACTCCCGGAACAGCTTGATGAGCAGCGCAAACTGGTCTGCGATCAGGATCTTCTTGCCCAGGCCCAGCAAAAAACGCCGAACGCCGTAGAGAATGTCATCCCAAGTGTGGGTGCGGCTTTCCAGTTCCCGATTCACATCCACATAGCGGACGATCGGGCCGGCGATCAGCTGGGGAAACAGCGTCACATAGGCCGCGACATTGATAAGATTCTTCTGCGCCGGTACATTTTTACGGTACACATCAA
Source organism: Faecousia sp. (assembly GCA_045614325.1). Taxonomy (GTDB): domain Bacteria; phylum Bacillota; class Clostridia; order Oscillospirales; family Oscillospiraceae; genus Faecousia. Next base: position 22,740 of record JAZLCU010000034.1, read on the forward strand.
TGGTATAGCTGAGGCTCTGAAATGTGTAAAAGCTGATGCCGATGGGCAGCGCAAGGCGCAGCAGCGGCAGGCTCAGGCCGGTGGCCTGATTGAAGCTGCCGATAAAGAAATCCGCGTATTTAAAAACCGCCAAGAAGCCGACGCCCACAAAAACAGATGCCCAAAGCCACCCTCTTCTCCACGCGTTGGTTTTTGCCCTTTCGATGGCCAAACCGCAGCCGTAAAAGGCCGCGATGGTCACCGCCATCAAAAGCACATATTTCGGCTCGCCCCAAGCGTAAAACACCAAACTGAACAAAAGCAGCACGGTGTTTTTAAGCCCCTTTGGCACGAGGAAATAACAGGCCATCACAACAGGCAAAAAGTAATATAAAAATGGAATACTGGAAAAAAGCATAAGCGCTCCTTTTGCAAAATGGGCAGCGGATACCCACTGCCCATTTCTTTATTAAATCACAAAATCCAATTTGCCGCCACAGACATTTTGGAATGCATCCACATAGGATTGGGCGGTCTTGCCCAGGTTAGAATCCAGCATAATAAACATAACCGTATCACCGTAGCCGGCGGCCTTTACCTGATCTGCACGGACGCAGATCCACTTGTTGGGGTCAATATTGTCCTTCATTTTCTGGGCAACGGTCTTTGCATCGGCATTTTCCGCCACCCGCACCAGCACCAGAGAGAAGGCCTGCGAGCCGGTCATAGGCTCATAGACCGCCACATCCGTGATCTCTGCGGCAGAGTCCAGACCGGTGGCATTTTTCAACGCCCAAAGGCCATCCTCCGAGGTATCGGTCAGGTCAACGGGATAGAAATCACCCATAAATTCGACCGGCTTTTCTTTCAGGATCTTGTTGGCCGTTTCCTGCATAGTGCCGTCCAAATGGGCGGTTTTTTGTCTTCTGCAAGCCGTCAGCGCGCACAACATCGCAATGGCCAGTAAAATTGCAACGCATTTTTTCATATCAGGTCCTCCGTGGTTTTATTCGGCTTACCCCGCAACCAGATGCTCCACCAGTATCTTGATGCCAAGCAGCACCAGAATCACGCCGCCGGCCATCTGGGCCTTCTTCTCGAATCGGTCTCCGAAGATGTTGCCGATCTTCACGCCCAAACCGGACAAAAGGAATGTGGTCACGCCGATAAGTACAACAGCTACCCATATGTTCACATTGCCTGCCATAGCAAGGGAAATGCCCACCGCCAGCGCATCGATGCTGGTGGCGATCGCCATTACAAACATGGTTTTAAAGGACATATCTGCATTTTTCTCATCGCAGCAATCACATTCCTTGGAAAAGGCTTCCTTGAACATATTGATGCCGATGATGGCAAGCAGGCCGAAGGCTACCCAATGGTCAAAGGCCTTGATAGCCTCGGCAAAAAGGGTGCCGAGGAAAAAGCCGATCAGGGGCATCAGACCCTGAAAGCCGCCAAACCACGCGCCGCAGATGGCGCTCTCCCGCAGGCCTGCCTTCTTCACCGAAAGACCCTTGCACAAAGACACCGCGAAGGCATCCATACTCAGGCCGATGGCCAGAAAAAACAGTTCTCCAAATCCCACAAAAGTCCTCCTCATTCGGTAAAAAGCCTGATTTCAGGCTCAAAATCTATCACATTTCTTCCCGACGGATTATATCAGCAATAGGCCTTATTGTCAATGCTGCGCTTTTGTGGGTGCTTGTACAATTATATCCGTATTTGGAATTTTTATTCTAAAAAGGCGCCGCTTCAAAAGCGGCGCCCTAGGGTAGAGCAACAAATCCGAACTCGTTTTACAAAGGATGGTTTATTGCTCAGTCTTCGTTAAAATACTCGCAAATACACAAAGTATTTGCTGCGTTTTGTGCCTTGCCAGAACAAAAACCCTCTCTTTGTAAAATCTTCGACCTGAGAGCGAGAAGATTTTGGATGATTTTTGTTCTATTGGGGCGAAGGAATGCTTTGTGCCTTGCGAGCCACAATAGAGCGAAAAGCGCCGAAATCAGCCGCTTTCAGGCGGGTTCGGATTTGTCGCTCTACCCTATGTTAGTCGGAAAAGCCCATTTTCTTTTTCAGGTCTCCGTAGCTTTTATCATACTGCGCCTTGCTGATAGCGCCTTTTTGGAGAAACAGCTCAAGCGTTTTCTTCTGCTCCAGAAACAGTTTCCGTTTCTTCTCCTCCGAGGTCAAAGCCGGTTGATCTTTTGCTTCCATACTCAATCCCTTCTGGAGCACTTCTCCGCATCAATGGCCAAAACCAGCATCAGCGCGCAAAGGGCATCCTGAGGATCGGACACATCGATCACATATGTATCGGTAAAGTTGAACAATTCCTTTGAGACGCTGGCGATCATTCTGCCGGTGCTGTTCAAGATCCGATAGTCCCACTCGAACCAATCGCCGTCCACCTGCCAGCCATTACAGTCAATATGAAATCTTGGCCGGAAGAAAGTAAATTCCTTACTGATGCAGCCCACATATCGGTCGCCCAAATACATTTCAAACTTGGGAAGAAATGTCAGAATTCTCTCCCGCACAGTGCCGATCTCAGCGCCCCGGGCATCATAAATTTTCAGGCAGTGACCCCAAGCAAGCTGACCTTGGACAGTATAGACCGTCTCGCCAGCCTCGTTGTAAATATCATAACTGTCAAACCAGGAAAAGAATCTTTGCTTAAATAACAGTTTCATAGGCGTCCTCCAATCGCTGCTTTCGGCATTTTTGACTATTATACTACAAAATATAACAAACTTCAATTAGTAGCCGGAATTGCTCACATCTGTTATATGAATTCTATGTTTCCTAAGTAAATAAATATACGCGACCAAAGAGACCACACTGTCAAAGGCATTACCAATGCCGAAAAGAAGCGCAATGCCCGTCAGGGTGGGCGTCCAAACATTTGTGGCATAGAGGGCAAATGCAACGCCGTAATAAATCGCGTTTGTTACCACTGACTCAAAGAGCATATAGTTTGTTTTGCCCAGTCCGTAGAATGTGGAGTCAAACACATTTTGGAACGCATACAGCACATAAAAGCCAACCAACAGTAACACAAGGCCAAACAGTTTATCCACTTCGGAAAAGCCAAGAATATGGGTCATAAACGGCTTCCACAAAGGGATACTTGCAAACCACAGTGCCGATATGATGGCCGTAAGAGCAAAATAACCCAGAGAATTTCGGCGGATATTTTCGCGGTCGGCCGCCACTTCTTGCTTGATGAGTTCGCCCAGTTGCAGCACAGGCAGCAGCAACCACCCCCAAATGAAGTTGTTGGCCACCCAATATGTCCCCTGCTCGCCTACCACATTGACCATTCGCGCGACCATCACCATATAGGCCACATTCCGCACCAAAGATTCCACGCCCGAGATGCCGCCGACTTTTGCAAATTCCTTTGCCCAACCGAAACGGCATTTTCCCTTTGAAAAGACTCGGATGCCCTCTCCGGAGAGCAATCCCAGCGACACCGACAGCAGCACCGCATTTACCGCAATGTTGGAATAGCCAATGCCGTTTACACCAAGATTGGCAGAAACAGGCAGGCCGGAAACCAGGAATGTATCAGACACCAAGCACAACACAAGTCGCGCACCGGTTATGGCATACAGGTATTTACTCTTATTCACAGTAACAAGCGCAACCAGTGCAAATTGGGTCAGAATCGCAAAGATGTTGGCCACGCTTTCTATGCGTATGTAACCGGCCGATGCTTCGATCAAACTTGCGTCTGTAGCCATCAGTTGCAGCATCGGCTCTGCAAAGACAAGCACCACTGCGGACAAAATCGCATACACAACAAGGGATATCAGCATACCGCTTCTGACCCGGTTGGAAAATTCGGTTTTATCTTCTTTTACCCTTCCTACAAAGTAGAATAGGGGCAGAATAATTGCCTCGTTCAGAATTTCATAAAGCAAATTCACCCAGGAAAGTTGCCCCGCAATGGAGAACGACCACTCACCCGGCAGTTGCCCCAGGAAGAACACCCGCACCGTCGTGTAGACAGTCGGCACAAGACCCAGCACAAGCAAAGCAATATAGAGTTTGTAGTTGATATTGCGTAATGATGTTTTGATGCGGCTCAACATTACAGTTCTCCTTTCTCTTTTTGTGCCTACAATCAAAGATTACAAGCGCAAATCGCCATTGCTCGTTTTTTATATTTTAAATGCGTTTTTCTTCCATTGTCAAGCCGCAAAAAGCCCCCTGCGGATCGGGTGGGTCGCAGGGGGGGATTTGTTTAATGATGGTGGTGGTGATGGTGGTGGCCGGAACGGGGTTCAAACTCCACGCGGCAGGTCTCCTCGTGGCAATGCTCACCCTCGTGTTCCAGCTCCAGCGTCACATGGCCGATGCCGTGTTCACGCAGCTCTTCCCGGATCGCGTGCTTGATATGGTGGTGGTCAGCATTGGTCACCACATGCATAGTAGCAAAGTTACTTTGTCCGTCCATACTCCAGACATGGATATGGTGGACACCCAGAACACCGTCCAGCGCCATAATATGTTCCCGGATCTCGTGCAGGTGAATGTTATGGGGTGTTTTTTCCAAAAACAGGTCGATCGCTTCCTTTAAATTGCGGAGGGCATTTATAAGGATAAACACCGCCACGCCAATGGACATCAGTGGGTCGATCAGGACAAAATCCGTAAAGCGCATCACAACTGCGCCGATGAGCACCACGACCCAGCCCAGCACATCCTCCAGCATATGCAGGTTCACGGCCTTCTGGTTGAGGGAATGGCCGTCCCGGGTGAAAAGCGCCGCGGCCAAATTTACCGCAACACCCACCACCGCAAACAGGATCATACCATTATAGTTGATCTGAGTGGGCACGAGGATCCTTTGGATTGCGTTGTAAATAACAACACAGGAGCCAAAGAGTAAAATCAGCGTGGTGATTACGCTGCCGATGACAGAATATCTTGCGTAGCCGTAGGTATAGGCCTCGTCGGGCTGTTTTTTACTTTTCTTTTCGAGGAAATAGGAGATACCGATGCTGGCCGCGTCGCCGATGTCGTGGACCGCGTCGGAAACGATGGCCACGCTGCCGGTGAAAACACCGCCGATCATTTCAAAAACAGAAAAAGCCAGATTCAAAACGAACGCGATCAAAATGTTCTTTTCCGTTTTCATAAAAGTCACCTCACAAAGCATTCTGTTTTTCTATTATACTCTATTGTCTCCCCGTTTGCAACAGAGGTCAAAGGCTCTGCCGGACATTTCGGCAGAGCCTTTCTATTACTTCTTTACAACATAAAGCGTACCCTGAGCCCGAAGGATCTGGATATTCATAGGCCGCCAAGTGGTGTCCGTAAGGGACTTATTGATATCATACACCACAAAAGAGCCAACGGTAATTCCGTAGTAGAGGGTGTTGTTGCTGTCTGTGGTCTGATGCCACTCGGAAGTGCTGTTGCTGTCGGCAGTATTATGCACATCTCCTACAGGGGTGTAGGTCATATTGGTCAAGTCCACCGTAACATCCTGACAGGTGGAAACATACTGATACTCCGTTCCGCCGAAAGACAAGGCGGCGTTGACTGTGCCATAGGAATCCTTCAGGCGGAAATAGGTCACACCGAAGAATCTGTCGACCTCGCCAAAGGCATTTTTGTTGGTGGCCACTACTTCCTTCACCTCGAAGTACTCCTGCCAGTTATCGGAGGTGATCTCAATTACATCGTACTCCTCCGCGCAGTAGTAAGCGCCATCAGTGCTTGTGGAGTTATGCTCACCGGTGTATTGGAACAACGAGGCTCTCTTATAGCCGTAGTTTCCGTTGATGGAGATCTGAAGGCCGTACAGCTTGCTCTGTCCGTCCCACACCTCCAGCCAAGCGCTGGTGGGCGAGGCATTGCCCATTTTCCAAGTGTAGGCCTTACCGTCTATGGTGCAAGTGCCGTCCTCTTTTACGACAAAGCCGGTGTGGCCGGCCTCGGTGGCACGGTCATCTGCAAACCAGTTGCCGACGACCTTTTCCTTCCAGGCGATCTGTTCCTGCGTCAGCTCCGGCTGTTTGTTGGAATCCTCCTCGACCGCATCGCCGGCGTTCTTTTCGTTGTTTTCGCCCTTATCGAGCGTTGCCATATTTTCGATCAGGTCAATGGCGTTCTGATAGTTGCCGTCTTCCAGTTGGTCGATAACCGCCTGATATTTGGGGTCTAAATCGCTTTGGCAGGCGCACAGAGAAAGGCTAAGCCCCGCCACAATCAAAAGCACTAAAATTCGTTTCATCGTTTTCTCTCCTGTTCTTTGATATATCAATGGTATCACAAGCACCGGGAATTTTCAATAAAAGGATTGATTTTAAACAAGAAAACACCCTATGGCGTCTGCCATAGGGTGTTTGATTTCATTAGTCCAGAGGCTTCATTGTGGGGAATGGTAAAAACGAAACATCATTCTGTTGTATAAGTTCTTATACCCCTTTATATCTTCCCTTTTGCAATCGCAGAAAATCGTTTTTTCTTATATCTTCTTATAACTTCTTATAATTTTGTTGAAATCTGTGGTAAAATTGTGGTAAAATAGGAATATCAAAAAAGGAGGACATACTTATGTTTAATTATGACAATATTGGCGGAAAAATCAAAAGTTGGGCTATATGGATATTTATCGTCGAAGCAATTGCCGCAATAATTGGTGGTGTTACTCTTATTGGCAATGACGATATTCTTTATGGTTTTCTCACAATAGTATTTGGTCCCATTGCTGCATGGGTATCGTCTTGGCTCTTATATGGTTTCGGACAATTGATTGAAAACAGCGACATCATTGCAGCAGAGTACAACCGCAAAAATGAGAAGCACGAAAAAGAAGTTGCAAAAAATAACGAGAAAAAGCAGGCACAACGCAAAAAGCAAATCAAAGCAAATATGGAAAATCCCAACTTTGATGAAGATGAATATATCGATATTGCTTGTCCTAACTGCAAAGCAGAATTGTCTTTCACCAAGGGGCAACTTCAAAGTGGCGAGGATTTAACTTGTCCAATGTGTGATGCACCTATCTCCGTATAACAATCTATACATAAACCGGACTATGGAAATTCCATAGTCCGTTATTTTTTGGCAAAACTGTGGTAAGAAGAAATGGATAAGTTCTTATATCTTCTTATAAGTTCTTATAACTTGTTATTTAGTCCAGGGGCTTCATTGTGGGGAACAGGATGACTTCGCGGATGGTATCGTTGTTGGTCAACAGCATAACTGTGCGGTCGATGCCGATGCCCATGCCGCCCGTGGGAGGCATACCGTATTCCATTGCGGTGAGGAAATCCTCATCCAGCATTTCGGTCTCATCGTCGCCGCGCTCACGCTGCTCCACCTGCTTCATAAAACGGCCTCTCTGGTCGATGGGGTCGTTCAGCTCGGAGTAAGCATTGGCAAGCTCAGAGTGGCAGATAAACAGCTCGAAACGCTCGGTCAGGCGAGGATCCTCGGGGCTGCGCTTGGTCAAAGGAGATACCTCCACAGGGTACATTGTGATGAAGGTGGGCTGGATCAGCTTCTCCTCCACTCTCTGGTCGAAGCAGGCGTACAGGGCGTTGCCCCAGGTCTTTTCTGCTGCGTCGGCCAGTTCTACGCCCTTGGCGTTGGCAGCGGCCACGGCCTCGGCATCGTCGGTGATAGCACCGAAGTCGATACCCACATACTCCTTAACGGCGTCCACCATGCTCAGCCGACGCCAGCCGGGGGTCAGGTCGATTTTTTCGCCCATCCACTCCACTTCATATGTGCCCAGAATTTCCTTGGCTGCGCCGGAGATAATGCCCTCGCAGATGTCCATCATATCGTGGAAGTCGGCATAAGCCTGGTACAGTTCCACGGAAGTGAACTCGGGGTTGTGCTTGGGGTCCATACCTTCGTTGCGGAAGATACGGCCGATTTCATACACTCTGTCCATACCACCGATGATCAGCCGCTTCAGGGGCAGTTCGGTGGCGATACACATATACATATCGATGTCCAGCGTGTTATGGTGGGTGATAAAGGGACGGGCAGATGCGCCGCCTGCGATGGTGTTCAGCACAGGGGTCTCTACCTCGATGTAATTCATATTGTCCAGATAGTTACGCATAAACTTGATGAACTTGGAACGGACAACAAAGTTCTGCTTTACCTCGGGATTGACCATCAAGTCCACATAGCGCTGACGGAAACGCATTTCCTTATCGGTCAGGCCGTGGTACTTTTCGGGCAGGGGCAGCAAGGACTTGGACAGCAGGGTCACCTTCTGTGCGCGGACAGAGATCTCCTCGGTCTTGGTCTTGAACACTTCGCCCTCGACACCCAGAATGTCGCCGATGTCGTACTTCTTGAAGTAGGCATACTCCTCCTCACCCAGCTCGTCGATCTTCACGAACAACTGGATGCGGCCGGTGCAGTCCTGCAGGTCGCAGAACATAACCTTGCCCTGACCGCGCTTGCTCATCAGACGGCCGGCAACGCGGACGATCTTGCCCTCATAGCCTTCGTAGTCGCCCTTGATAGCGGCGGAATCCGCATTAAAATCAAACTTGGTCTGCACAAAGGGGTTTCGGCCCTCGGCCTGCAGCGCCGCCAGCTTGTCACGGCGGATCTGGGCCTGCTCAGATACAGGCAATTCAGCCTGCGGTACGAAATTTGCCATATTTTTAGCCCTCGCGAACGATGTTAACGACCTTCATAGTGTAAGAGCCGGCAGGGGCATTTACATTGAAGGTATCGCCGATGGCCTTGCCAACCACAGCACGGCCGAAGGGAGAGTCGTCGGACAGCTTAAACTCCATAGGATTGGCTTCCTGAGAGCCGGTGATCTTATAGGAAATCTGCTCGCCCTTTTCGTTCTCAACGGTGACGGTGCAACCCAAGCCGACCAGGCCGGAGGCTTCGTTCTCGTCCTCGATGATCACAGCGTGGGACAAAACATCCTCGATCTCAGCAATACGACCGTACAACTTGGCCTGCTCGTTCTTCGCTGCATCGTATTCGGAGTTTTCGGACAAGTCGCCGTAGGAGCGAGCTTCTGCGATCATAGCCGCAATTTCACGCTCACGGGTGGTCTTCAAATAATTCAGTTCCTTTTCCAGATCGGCAAGACGCAGACTGGTGATTTTAAATTCCTTAGCCATACTAAAATCCTTTCTTCCTTAAAAGTTTCCATAGCTTTAAACATTATAGGAGAAAAAATATCTCCCGTCAAGATTTTTTCCAGTAATTACAGAATTTTATCCAATCTTTTCTTGTACAGCCAGAATTGCAGCCTGCATTTGGATGTCATCCGCCACAGGAAGCACCTGCGCATAAATGAGTGCGGCGGTTTTTTCATCCACAGTCACGGGAATATCCGGCGTCAGGCCGCCCACTTCTGTTAG
>JAZLCU010000035.1:0-17785 GCA_045614325.1 Faecousia sp.
GGTTGCAAAGGCGAAAGCCTTGGTAATAGAATAGTTGGTGTTGATTGCGATGAGGGTCCACCTGTTCCCATCCCGAACACAGAAGTTAAGCTCATTTGCGCCGACAATACTTGGCGGGTGACTGCCCGGGAAGATAGGTAACGCCAACACAAAAACCTCCTACGAAAGTAGGAGGTTTTCTTTTATTTTGTTATTGTGATTCTTTTTTGCTTAAGGCTTTTAATCGGTTGACTAATTCAATATATTGTGGCTCTTTTCTGATTTCTTTTAACCAGTTCCATCTGTAGTGTTCAGCAGTATACAGGCATTCATACAACATATCAGGTTCGATGGATCCGTAAAAATCACTCTCCCCATTTTCCAGAGTGCAATAAAACCCAGCAGAATTACCGATTTTTTTGTAGTATGTGTGTTCGATAATGAGCCGCAGAGTATTTAGTGAAGGGGATTGGCAGCCAATTTCTGTGCCGTCAGGAAGTGCCAGAATATTTTCTGTTAACTCTACGACATCTTTTAGTACAGCAAGGGCTTTTTCAAATTCATTCTGTGCTGCATACGCAGTAACATACTTCGTACCTAGCCAAATTCGCTGTATTGAAAATATGTCGGGTGGATTTCCACAGGTGATAGGATGTTCGGCTGATGGTATTTCATTACATAGATTGTGTAGAAGTGTGAATTTGCAATTGTTTTCAAACAATGTGCCTTCCACATCCACAGGTTTGCTGGAGTCCCGCCAAAGAGAACTGTCACCGTCAAATAAATTTACCAACTGCCTAAGGAAACACCGCTGTCTTGCCAAATTAAATTTTTCAAATTCATCACGGAACAAATATCGCTCCTTAAGCAGGTAGTCCCGGTCGGCAACATTTGAAGAAAAGTGATCAAGCAGTTTAGAAATAAGGCTTTCGTCCTCCATACAAACATAAAATTCCAACGCCCGGGATCGATGCTCAGTGTTGGTACAGGTTTCAAAAAACAAGTCCTTACTTTTTCGCATTTCATTCATAACATCTTTATCCTGCCAGGCAGAGGAGTATCGCAAGGCGCAGCATATATCTGCAAAATACTCGCCATTATCCTGCTCACGACGACAAGAGCGAATGAGATTGATAATAGCGTCCTTGTCTTTTGCTGTCATTTTGGGAATGGTATTTATTTGCTTTCGAATATTCTTTTTCTTTTCAATATCATCCTGCCCTAAAAGGTAGTCCGTTGTAACAGAGAAATGCCTAGCGATGGCAGGTAGAAATTCAATATCGGGATAGGTTATACCGTTTTCCCAACGGCTAACTGATTGATAGGATACACCCAAGTGGTCTGCTAATTGTTCCTGTGTCAGTTTGTGTTGCAATCTAAGGTTTCTGATATTTTCTCCAACTTTAAGATTCATAATAATACCTCCTGTTGCGCATTATCTTTGCCGGCAAATACACTGTATCATCGCACACTGGTAATTACAATAACGCGGTTAGCGAGAATGATTGTCGGTCTGAGTGAGTAAAAAGAGAATGAACTTTCGAAAGCGGTAATAAAAGCGGTCTGATTATTCAGACCGCTTTTCCGTTATTTCGCAACTGCTTGTGCAATTTCTGCTTCTGTTGCCGGGGTTAGCCACTTGCCGAAGACCTGCGACTCCATTTTATGAGCATATCCCAGATCTTGATAACCCAGCTTTTTGAGCAAATTCATACTGGCGATATTCTCTTTCTCTGTAAAGGAGATAAAGTCCCAGTCGGGATAGCGGGTGTGCAGCAGCTCGACCAGTGCACTTAGCGCCTCAAACGCATACCCTTTTCGGTGATGCTTGTAGGAGAATGTGTAGCCAAGGCTGATGGTTCCGTCATTTGGCATTACAACGATCTCGCCAATCATCTCATTGCTTTCTTTCAGCGCCACGGCGACCATAAAAGGAGACTCTACGGAGATAACATCATTCCTTCGGTTTTCTACCAGTTGTCGAATTCCGGGCAGATCCTTTGTCTGTCCGCGCTGATACCGCGCGCAGATGTCATTATTCCGATAATCATACATAATTTCTGCGTCGTTCGCGGAAACATTGCGCAACGCCAATCTTTCTGTCTCAATAAATACCATATTTCACCTGATAATTGTGCTTACGCCTGAAATTTGTTCTTTTTTACGGGGAAGCGGAAGGACGGGCGGTAAACATAGAAATACGCGCCAAGAAAGCCCAGAAGGCAGATCACACTGATTTTCCAGCCAAGGGAGAATGCATCGTTGTGATAAACGATTTGGATCGTATGCTCGCCTTCGGTGAGCATCACACCTACCATCGCGTGGCAGACGGTAAGAGCCTCAGCAGGCTTGCCGTCCACATAGACGGACCAGTTGCCGTTCTGAGGGATGGAGGTGTACAAGAGGCCGTCCCGGTTGCAGTTGATCGTTCCCTTAATATTCGTATTGGAGAAAGAGGTCAGATTCAGCGTAGATTCTGCCAGTGCATCATAGTGCTGCCGGAACACTTCCTCGTCCAAAATAGCCGCGCTGATTCGCTCGGTACCTTTTTCGTCCTTCTTATATTTGATTTTCACCTCTACAATGTCGCCGGGCTTCACATCAGCAATGGAAAGCATTTGCGGTATGCTGTAGGTTTCGGTGTAAAGCTCCTCGCCGTTGAGCCAGAAGGACAAATTGTTCCGCTTGGATTGCTCAATATAGACGCACAGCAGGCCTTCCCGGTTGGCGGTGTAGCTGTAAGTGATAGTGCCGGCCTTGCTTTCCTTGTCATAAGAGCAGTAGCCGGTTGCCGGGTAGGTGGAGAGGGAAGTGGCATCACCGGTGATGGCAAGCAGACTTCCCGGAATCTGATACCAAGCATCCTGCTGAATTCCGGTGGCATTTCGAAGCAGGTCGTTTTGGAAGATAAAACGATTGTCCACACCCTTGAAATTGACATTCAGCAGCTGGGGATTTGCCAAAAAACCAAGAGGCAAATATGCGTTGTTTTCCAACAAACTGACCTTTCCTTCACTATAAACAGTCTCGAAATAGGCGTTATCTTTAACTTTTTCGTCCCGTTCTATCATATACTTTAGGTTCAGGAAAAGGTTCGCAACAGGGGAGCTCTCCTCGTAGCTGTAGCGGTTGTTGCCGTTTTTTGCACCATAACCCAAGGCAGCCATAAACTCCGTTACACGCACATCCGCGGAGCTGGTAAAGGTGGTAATGCCGTGATAGCCATTCAGCGCGCCGTCGTTCAGGGTCTGTGTGTGGGTGGTTTCTGCCCGGTAGAACAGGTTGTCTTTTTCCTGCTCCTTCATATATTCGATGACGGACTCTGTGTCATCAAGACCTTTTGGGTAGTTGGCCACATTGGTCAGCGGGAATGCTACACCGAAATTCACAAGATTCAGCACGATCTCCGAGCCGATGATGGTCAGCAAAACCATACTGCACAGCCGTTTCCTTGCTAAAATGCCCTGCTGAAATTCGTAGAGTTCAAATTCATCAGCACTTTCAGGCGCACGCTTAAACACCATCGAGTAGATCAGTGTTGCAACGTACAGCAGAATAAATACTGCGTTGTAAGCGATGAAAATCACCATGTCCGACGGCTCTTTCGTACAGAACAGCAAACCAACGGAAACAAGCAGTGCGATACCTACTTGCCAAAGCCGGAACTGCTTGCGATTTATCCAAGCACTATAGGCCATATATAGCACTACAAAACTATGCAAAAAACTGAACCGATAGGGGATCATATTTGTGAAATGGAAGCCATGCCAAATATAATCCAACTGCCTGAATATGAAGCTCACATTGAAAAACAGCAGCAGACACACAGAGCAGATTTTGTCGCGCAGACGGATGTTGCGGCAAAACAGATACAAGACCGCTAAAATATTGGCAAAAATGCCGCAGTACAGATTGGGAAGACCCTCTTTCAGCGTAGGCTCAATACCGCCGACGGTGTTGCCGGCCACCTGCCGCATCACATCAAAGAGGCCCACCCAAGTGTCGTTGCTTGTCATATTCAGCTGGAGGCCTTGGGGGAATTTATTTACGCTGGAATGGGTATTTTGCAGAGCGGCAAAAGCCGGAAGAGACAAAATGGCGGTCATTCCGATTGCGAGAGCGGAAAACAGAGCAATCCGGCACAGGTCCTCTACGAATTTACCGATGCCCTTCCAACGGCAGATCTCATAGCAGATGAAAAACAGCAACACAAATATACAGGTAAAAAATCCAATATAATAGTTAGCAAAAATGGATAAAAACAGCGTTACCGTGTAAAGGACGAACTTTTTCTCACTCAAAAGCGAAACAGCGCCAAGCACGACCAAAGGCATAAGCGCAAAGGTGTCCAGCCACATAATATTCCACTGATAACCCAACGCCCAAGCGCAAAGTCCGTAAAAGCTGCCAAACAGGGTGATGGAAATATCGTTTTTCCCGAAGAGTTTTTTCAGGAATATGGCAAAGAACATACCGGCTAGGCCGAGCTTTATGGGGGTCAAAAACGAGAAATAGCTAAATAGCCAAGCCTCGGGCACCAATACGCTCAAAAGATTGAAGGGGGAAGCCAGATAGTAAGCGTAAAGTCCCAGATAATCCAGACCCATACCCACATCCCAGTTAAAAAGCAAGGAGTCACCGGACAGCAGTGCCTGCCGGAAGGCCTTAAAAAACGGGAAGTACTGATGATATTTGTCGGAGTAGAGCATTGCGTAGTGACCAAAGGGCGCACACTCACCCAACAGCATCACGATCAGCAACCCAACAAACGGGATCAAAAAAGCAAGGGCGACATAGTTCCATTTGCGGTTTAAAATCCCGGAAAGCTTCAAACTATATCACCCCTTTTCAAAATATAAAATTATAGTATCACATTATGTTTCCCGGGTAAAGAGCGAAGTATGAAAAAAAGGGTGCACAACGTGCACCCTTTTTGTTAAATAATCAGACAGATCAATCCGTTTGCGCCCTCGTTGACCACCCGCGTCAAAGTGCCACGGAATTTTTCTCTCACATCATCGGGCGTTCGTACCAGCTTTGTGGTCAATCCATCCTGAATCAACGCGTACACGGACTTGCCGAAAATATTACTCTGCCACAGCTTATCCGGATCCTCGGAAGAGAGGTAGGAAATGAGATCCTGTGACTGTTGTTCACCACCCACCATTGGGCTGATCTCGGTGTCAATGTCCACGCGAATCATATGGATCGAGGGCGCGCCGGCCTTGAGCTTTACGCCATAAGCGCCGCCTTTTTTCACAACCTCAGGCGGCTGCAACACCATTTCTGCCGCATCGGGCATAACAATGCCGTAGCCGGTGGCCTTTACAGAGGACAGCGCGTCAGAAATTCTGTCATACTCAGCCTTAATGGCGGAAAATTCCGTCAGCAGCGAAAGAAGCTGTCCATCGTCCTCAATGGGTATGCCGGCACGGTTGCTGAGGATCTCATAGAATAGAGTTTCCGGGAAATTCAGGGCGCAGCAAACCGTTCCTGTGGCAAGATCGATGTTACGCAGAGTGTAGTCCTGCACAATGTCCAAATCCTGCAGTTTGCTTAATACTTTATCTGCCTGTACCAATGTGGTGATCTCCTCAAAATAGGACAAAAGTGCTTGATATAAGGCGCTTTTTACCGGGTGGTCAGCCTCCAGGGCATCCATCCAGCGGGGCAGATGTATATGCAGCTCCTGCATAGGAAATTGCAGAAGCAGCTTTTGCAGCATCTGTCCAATGTCCTCGTCGTCCATTGCCTGACAGTCAGCGATCATCGCTTCGAGCCCAAAGGTATCGCGAATGGATTTTTGAACGGCTCTTGCGC
Source organism: Faecousia sp. (assembly GCA_045614325.1). Taxonomy (GTDB): domain Bacteria; phylum Bacillota; class Clostridia; order Oscillospirales; family Oscillospiraceae; genus Faecousia. Next base: position 5,800 of record JAZLCU010000035.1, read on the forward strand.
TGTCACCATTCGGCTCGCGAGAGTTGATGATGACCAAAAACGGCTTACCCGTCTTTTGCATATCGGTAATGGCGCGATGCTCAGCCTCAATGTAGTCCTCCCGGGGAATGTCTGTGACCGTACCATCGGTGGTCACAACAATACCGATGGTGCAATGCTCCTGCATCACCTTCTTTGTGCCCAGCTCTGCGGCATCCGTCATGGGGATTTCATAGTCATACCAAGGCGTTGCTACCATTCGCGGCTGCCCATCCTCCGTAGCACCCACAGCGCCTCCCACCATATAACCAACAGAGTCGATCATCCGCACACGCAGCCGTGTCGTGCCGTCGGGCGTGATCTCCACAGCCTCCTCCGGCACGAATTTCGGCTCACTTGTCATAATGGTGCGCCCGGAACCGCTTTGGGGCAATTCGTCCTTTGCCCGTTCCTTGCGGTATGGCTCGTCAATGTTGGGAATCACCATCTGCTCCATCACGCGCTTGATCAGCGTGGATTTGCCCGTTCGTACCGGCCCAACAACGCCGATATAGATATTGCCACTTGTTCTTGCGGCAATGCTTGCATATAAATTTTCCATAGCCAGCCTCCTTTATTGCAGGAGGGATGCTCCTGCCACGGTTTACCACAGAGTATGTCCCGATGGGGACAAATAGAACTGCCGGAAAAATGTATTTATTCTTACAAAAAAACAAGGAGAATATTTGCATATTCTCAGCAAATATGATATACTGTTAATAATCATACGCCCGGGGGAGTTTATGACAACTATGACGGATTTTCAGCATAAAATTTTAGAATTATTACCCTCTGTGGAATTGCGTTTTGAAGAGCCTATGGCTAAACACACTTCCTTCCGCATCGGTGGCCCTGCAGAAGTGATGGCCTTCCCGAAAAACGCAGAAGAATTGAGCAAAATCTTAAAAGCGTCCGCTTTGTTGGACAGTAAACCTGCTATTTTAGGTGCAGGCACCAATGTGCTCGCGCCCGATGAGGGTATGCGTGGCTTGGTGATTTGCCTGAAGGATTGCCTTGCTTTTATGGAACAGACGGATGCGACCCATATTCGCATCGCAGCCGGCGTTTCCATGGCGCGGTGCGCGACCTACGCAGCCAATTTGGGACTTTCCGGCCTTGAATTCGCACACGGTATCCCTGGTTCTGTTGGTGGCGGCGTTTATATGAATGCCGGTGCTTACGGCGGTGAGATCTGCGATGTCTGCACACAGGTGGAAGTGATGGATATGGCAGGCAACCTGCATATCTATTCTGCGGAGGAAATGCACTTTTCCTATCGCCATAGCCTAATCGAAGAGCAGGGCGGCATTGTCGTCAGCGCCACCTTTGCCTTAACACCTGCGCCGGAGGAAGAGATCCGCGGCAAAATGCAGGACTTTATGGCCCGTCGCAGAAAATCCCAACCCCTAGACCTGCCCTCTGCCGGCTCTGCATTTAAACGCCCTGTGGGCGGCTATGCTGCCGCGTTGATCGACGAAGCAGGTCTGAAGGGCTACCGCGTTGGCGCCGCAGCCGTCTCTGAAAAGCACGCAGGCTTCGTTGTGAACCTTGGCGGTGCTACAGCCAAGGATGTCCGCAAGCTTCTGGATGATGTAGCAGAAAAAGTATTTGAAAATTCCGGCATCCGTATTGAGCCGGAGGTTCGTATTTGGTAAAGAAAGGAGCGCTCCCATGGCCATTTCCTTTTCCGGAAACGCAAAGGCAGAGATCTGCCGTTATATGCCGGTAAAGCATTGCTGCGCCCTGGCGGAGTGCTTTGGTATTTTGCTGTTCTGTAATGCCTTTGCGGCAAGTGGCATTCGGATTATTACTGAGAGTCGGGAATTTGCCGCGATCCTGCCTAAACTCTTTAAGAAAGCCTTCGGCGTGGCCTTTGACACTATGCCGGAGGGAGAGCCTGCCGGAAAATTAAATTTCCAGATTACTGACAGAAACAAGATCAAGCAGATCATGGCCGCATATGGCTTTGACCCCAAGGATACCCTTTCTTTGCATTTGAACCTGCCGGTCGTAGAGGAGGATTGCTGCAAGGCGGCCTTCCTGAAGGGTGCTTTCTTGGCCGGCGGTTCTGTTACTGATCCGGTCAAAGGCTACCATATGGAGTTTATGACCACCCACGGCAGCGTGGCCCGGGAGTGCAACAGCCTGATGCACGAGGCGCTTGCCTTCCAGTTCAAATCCGCGGTGCGCGGTGGCGGCCATGTGCTTTACCTGAAGCAAAGTGACCTGATCTCCGATGTTCTGACCTACCTTGGTGCTCCGATCGCCGCTATGGGCATTATGGAGGCCAAGCTGGAAAAGGAACTGAACAATAAAGTCAACCGCAGATGCAACTGCGATGACGCCAATATCAGCAAAGTGGTTGCGGCGGCGCAGGAGCAGCTGAATGCGATTCGCATATTAAGAGAAAACGGCTTTTATGACAACCTGCCTGCGAAATTGCAGCAGGCAGCCGCCGCCCGTGAGGAAAACCCTGAAGCATCCCTGACGGAGCTGGCCGCTATGATGGAGCCGCCCATCAGCAAGCCGGCTATGAACCATAGGCTTAAAAAACTGGTGGAATTGACCCGGGAGGAAACGCTATGAGTTTTGTACATCTACATCTTCATACAGAGTACAGCTTGCTTGACGGCGCCTGCCGGATCTCCGGACTTATGGACCGGGTAAAAGAGCTGGGTCAGACGGCAGTGGCCATCACAGACCACGGCGTTATGTACGGTTGTATCGATTTCTATAAGGCCGCCAAGGCCGCAGGTATCAAGCCCATCATCGGCTGCGAGGTCTATGTTGCACCCCGGGCAATGTCTGACCGTGTCCATGGTGTCGACAATGACCCCTACCATCTGGTGTTGCTTTGCAAAGATAAAACCGGCTATGAAAACCTGTGCTTCCTGGTTTCTCAAGCCTTTATGGAGGGTTTCTACGGTAAGCCCCGTGTGGACTTGGAATTGCTTCGCGGCCATCATGAGGGTCTGATCGCCACCTCTGCCTGCTTGGCCGGCGCCGTGGCACAGCGCCTTTTGGAAGAAGATTATGATGCAGCCAAAGCTTACGCGCTGGAGCTGGCGGACATCTTCGGTGAGGACAACTTCTATCTAGAGCTGCAGGATCACGGCATTGAAGAGCAGATCGCCGTCAACCGCGGCGTGATGCGCCTTGCCCGGGAGACCGGCCTGCCGCTGATCGTGTCCAACGATGCCCACTATTTGCGTAAAGAGGATGCCCGTATGCAGGATGTTCTGCTGTGCGTGCAGACCGGCAAGACTGTGGATGACCCCAACCGCATGAAATTCCAGACAGAGGAATTTTACTTAAAGAGCGAAGCAGAAATGCGGGAGCTGTTCCCCAACTGCGACGAAGCCTTTGAAAACACGGCCAAGATCGCAGACCGCTGCAACCTTGAGTTCGTTTTTAACGAATACCATTTGCCCTCTTTCCCGATTCCTGAGGGTTATACCAACGAATCCTACTTCCGCAAGCTGTGTGAAGACGGCTTTGCGGAGCGTTACCCCGACGCGCCCGAAAGCTACCGGGAGCGTATGGAATATGAAATCAGCCTCATCAGCCGTATGGGCTATGTGAACTACTACCTGATCGTGTGGGACTTTATCCGCTATGCCAAGGAATCCGGCATTCCTGTAGGACCCGGCCGTGGCTCCGGTGCGGCCTCGATCGTAGCCTACTGTATGCATATTACAGAGGTCGACCCGATGAAGTACTCGCTGATTTTTGAGCGATTCCTAAACCCTGAGCGCGTCAGTATGCCCGACTTTGATACGGACTTTTGTCAGGAGCGCCGGGGCGAAGTGATCGACTATGTTATGCACAAGTACGGCGCTGACCATGTGGCACAGATCGCCACCTTCGGCACAATGGCAGCCCGTGGCGCTATCCGCGATGTGGGTCGTGTGCTGAATTTCAGCTATGCGGAAACCGACGCGGTGGCAAAGCTTGTCCCCACAACACTGCACATCACCTTGAAGGACGCCTTAAGCGTGTCGGATAAGCTAAAGCAGATGTACGATTCCGACGAGCGGGTCAAGACCCTGATCGATACGGCTATGAGCCTTGAAGGTATGCCCAGAAACACCTCAACCCACGCAGCCGGCGTTGTGATCACCGCTGACCCGGTGCAGACCTATGTGCCGCTGTCTAGGAACGATGAGACCACCGTCACCCAGTACACGATGACCACCATTGAGGAGCTGGGCCTTTTGAAGATGGACTTCCTTGGCCTTCGCAACCTGACGGTCATCGAGGATGCCCAGCGGCAAATTCGCCAGATTGATCCGAACTTTGACATTTCTAAAGTACCCGATGACGATCCCGATACCTTCCGTATGCTTGCAGACGGCAAGACCCAGGGCGTATTCCAGCTGGAATCTGCCGGCATCACCGGCGTGTGCGTGAATATGAAGCCCACCTCCATCGAGGATATGACGGCTATCGTAGCGCTGTACCGCCCCGGTCCTATGGAATCCATTCCCAGATTCATTGCCAACAAGCAGGACCATCGGAAAATCACCTATAAAACTCCTCAGCTTGAGCCGATTTTGAAGGTCACCTACGGCTGCATCGTCTATCAGGAGCAGGTTATTGAAATCTTCCGCTCTCTTGGTGGCTACACCATGGGACAGGCCGATAACATCCGCCGCGCCATCTCCAAGAAGAAGATGCATGTGATCGATGCCGAGCGCAACGTGTTTGTCTACGGCGATGAAAAGCAGGGAATTCCCGGCGCAGTAGCCAACGGCGTCAGCGAGAAAGCGGCCCAATCCATCTACGATGAGATTGTCGACTTTGCCAACTACGCATTCAATAAAGCCCACGCAGTGTGCTACGCGGTAGTGTCCTATCAGACCGCTTACCTGAAATGTCACTATCCTAAGCAGTATATGGCGGCGCTGATGACCTCTGTTATCTCCGCACAGGACTCCGGCATCAAGATCGCCGGTTACATCTCCGAGTGTAAAGACTTGGGAATCGCAACGCTGCCTCCGGATATTAACCACTCCTTCGATAACTTTACCGTGGAGGGCGATTGTGTCCGGTTTGCATTGGGCGCGGTGAAGAATGTGGGCCGAGGTCTGATCCGCAGTATGGTTGCCAAGCGCAATGAAGGCGGCCCGTTCCAATCTTTGGAGGATTTTATCCAGAGAATGGGCGACGAGATCAATAAGCGCGCTGTTGAAAACTTCATCAAATGCGGCGCAATGGATTGCTTCGGTTACCACCGCAGCGAGCTGCTGGCGGTGTATGATAGTATGATGGACGCCATCGCCGCTTCCCGCAAGAAGAATCTTGATGGCCAGATCGGTATGTTTGCTATGCTACAGGATACGGAGGATGCGGTTCAAATTCCCATTCCCAAGCTTTCCGAGATGAACAAGGCCGACCTGATGCTGCTGGAAAAGGAAACCACCGGCGTCTATCTGTCCGGCCACCCGATGGACGATTACCGCCATCTTCTGAAGGGCACACGCGTGGTTCCCGTCGGTACGTTGATGGAGGAAAACAACACCTATCAGGATGATCAGATCGTGAGCATAGCCGGTGTTGTTCAGGCCATCAAAATGAAAACCACCAAGAACAATTCTATGATGGCCTATGTAACGCTGGAAGACGATACCTCTGCCATTGAAATGCTGGCCTTCTCCAACGTGCTGAGCCAATACGGCAGCTATCTGAAAGAGAATCAGCCGGTTGTGATCGTGGGCAGACTTTCCCTGCGAGACGAAAAAGAACCGCAAATCGTCATCAACCGCGCCCAGCCCATATCGGAATTTGCCTCCGGCCATCAGGAAAGAACGATCCTGTCTGACAGATCTGCCAAGCTGTCGGGTACGCTCTATTTGAAGCTTCCCGGTCAGGAGGACCCGCTGTTCTCAAAGATTCGCAGCATTTTGGCAATGTTCCCGGGCGATAACCCTGTTGTGGTCTATTTTGCCGATACCAAGAAGCGCGCAGGCAGTAAGTGCGCCCTTGATGAGCGAATGCTCAAGGAGCTGAAGAGGGTTCTTGGACAGGACAATGTCGTCGTAAAATAACTTTCCATTTTCAACCCGATGTGCTATACTAAAGAGAAAGAGGTGCTGCCTTGTGAGAAAGAAATATATTGTTTGTCTGCTTGCGACAGCCCTTTTGCTCTCCGGCTGTTCAATGCAGAAGGTAAATCAGATGTACCAGCTGCCTAAGCGGTCAGAGGATTATAGCAACTTGCACACCGTGATCAATTCGGCGATGGCCGGTCTTGAGTTTTGCGCGCCCTTAAGCGGTGAGAATCAGCAGACCGTCCAAATGGCCGACTTAAACGGTGACGGGGAGCAGGAGTACCTTGTTTTCACAAAGGGTAATTCTGAGCAGCCTTTGCGGATACTGATCTTCAGCCGTGTGGAGGATGGCTTTGTCCACTGGGACACCATAGACAGCAGCGGTGCAGCCTTTGATCAGGTGGAATATGTCCAGATGGACGAAAAACCCGGCGTAGAGGTGGTTGTCGGCCGCCAGATCAGTGATCAGCTTATGCGGTCGGTGTCTGTTTACACCTTCTCCAGCGGCAAGGGTGAGAAGCTGATCTCCGTGAACTACAAGAAGTTCATTGTTGCAGACTTCAACAATGACCTGCTTGGTGAGGTCTTTGTGCTTCGCCCCAATATTGGTGAGACCGGTAACGGCGTTGCCGAGTTCTATAGCCTGAACGCTGGCATTATGAAGCGCTCCAACGAAGCCAGTATGTCGGCCACCGTTGACAAGCTTAAGCGCGTCATCGTAGGCAAACTACAGGACGGCAAGACGGCTCTTTATGTGGCCAGCACCGTGGGTGACAGCTCTCTGATTACAGATATATACACCGTAAAAGACGACACGCTGATCAACCTAAGCTATGCAGAAGGTTCTGATGGCGGTATCCAAACCCTGCGAAACTACTTCATCTACGCGGATGATATCGATCAGGACAGTGTGTTGGAATTGCCGAAGCTTCTGCCGATGGCACCCCTTGAAAACACTACCTCCACTGAGGAAAGCGATATGATCTGCTGGTATGCAATGCAGAGTGACGGCACAACGGTGGAAAAACTTTATACCTACTATGTGTCTGCTGCCGGCTGGTATCTGCAGTTTAACGAGGCTCTTGCTCAGCGGATCACCGCAAGAAGCTACGGCAATACTCATGAGTTTTACTTATGGAACGAAGAGTATACCGAGGCTACAAAGCTGTTTACGGTTTGCGGCCTGAGCGGTCAGGATAGGGAAGAGCAAAGCGTGCTGAACGGCCGTTTCGTTCTTGAGAAGACCAATACGGTGACCTATGTTGCCAATTTGGAGACCGCGGCCAGCGACTATTTTATCACCCAGCAGAGTTTGATCCATAATTTCAACCTGATCCACCGGGATTGGAACACCGGTGAAACATAAGAGGGACAAGAAATGAAAAAAGTATTGATTTTGGAAGATGAAGTAAATATCCGCAGCTTTGTGGTCATTAACCTGAAGCGTGCCGGCTATGATGCCATCGAAGCCGGAACAGGTATGGAAGCACTGGAAAAGCTGCAGCGTTACCCGGATATCGGTGTTGCCATTCTGGATGTGATGCTGCCGGATATTGACGGCTTTGAGGTTTGCCGCCGCATCCGTGCAACCAGCAAGCAGATCGGTATCATTATGCTCACCGCTCGCACTCAAGAAATGGATAAGGTCACCGGCCTTATGACCGGCGCGGATGATTATGTGACAAAACCCTTCTCTCCTGCAGAGCTTACTGCCCGAATCGACGCGCTTTACCGTCGTATCGGTGGCGGAATGGATACGGAGCTTATTAATCAAGGCCCGTTTATTATGAACACACGCAACCACACCGTCGACAAATCCGGAACACGCATCCGCCTGACGCAGGTGGAATATGCGATCCTGAAGCTGTTTATGCAAAACCCCAGCCGGGCGCTGTCCCGTGAGGACATTCTGTCTGCAGTATGGGGCCGCGATTATGACGGAGAATTAAAGATCGTAGATGTGAATATCCGCCGTCTGCGTATCAAGATTGAGGACGATGCAACAAATCCCACCTATATCACCACAGTGTGGGGCTTTGGCTATAAATGGGGCACATGAAAAAGAAAAAAATTCAGTTAGGCGCAATTAAAATCACCGGCTTGCGCCGCCGCTGGCTGGTCAATACGGTAGCTGTGGCCTGTGCGTTGGGTCTGGTTTGTGTGCTGCTGATTATGGCGTTCTTTGCTGCCCACTACTATTCCTCTATGGAATCGGATATGCGCGCTCGCGCCCGATCCACCACAGAGTTCTTTGCAGACTCCCTCAGCCAGAATTACAAGGACTATTACCAATCCTGTATCACCTATGCCCAAACCTTTGAGGATCGCAACTTTATCGAGCTGCAATTCATCAATGCAGAAGGGCGTATGGTGGCCTCCTCCTACGGCAGCTGGGTGGGCCAGCCGCCTGTAACACCGGATGTAGCAAAGGCTGTAAGCACACGGGGCATCTCCTCCTATGTAGGCAAGGATCCGCAGACCGGGGAGCGAATCATGGCGGTTTCCAGCCCTATGATCTACAGCAACGGCGATGTGATCGGCGTACTGCGCTATGTCACCTCCACCGACAAAATGGACAGACAGATCCTGACCGTCGGCGCAGTTTCCTTTGGCGCGCTGTCCATCGTTGTGCTGATTATGCTGTTTAGTAGTAACTACTATATCCGTTCGATTCTGGTTCCGCTGGGTGAGATCATCGACAAGTCCCAAAAAATCGCCAACGGCAGCTACGGCATTCAGATCCAGGCGCAGTTCGATGATGAGATCGGCGATCTGGCCCAGATGATCAACGAAATGTCCTTAAAAATCAGTGAGAATGAAAAAATCCAGCGAGACTTTATTTCCTCTTTGTCCCACGAGCTGCGAACACCCCTGACTGCGATTACCGGTTGGAGTGAGACGCTTCTGGGTTCGGACAAGTTGGACAATGACACCCGTCGCGGTGTGCGTATCATCCACAGAGAGGCTGACCGCCTGACGGGAATGGTGGTGGATCTTCTGGATTTCACCCGTCTGCAGGATGATAAGATGACGCTCAATATGGAAATGGTGGATATCCGTGCTGAATTTGAGGATACCGTGTTTATGTACGGCAACCGTTTGGCAGATGAGGGCATCAGCCTGAAGTATGAAGATAACGATCAGGATATTCCTGAAATTTCCTGTGACCCCCAGCGTCTGCGTCAGGTCTTCTTAAATATTCTTAATAACGCTGTTAAGCATGGCGGCGAAGGCAAAATGATCGACGCCAGTATTGTGTATAAAGACGATTTTGTAAATGTTTATATCCGTGACTACGGCCCCGGCATCCCGGAGGATGAACTGTCTTTGGTAAAGAAGAAATTCTACAAGGGCAGCTCCAAGGCCAGAGGAACAGGCATTGGCCTTGCGGTCAGTGATGAAATTGTGCAAATGCACGGCGGAGAGCTGATTCTGGAAAATGCGCTTACCGGCGGTACGCTGGTAACTGTGCGGCTTCCGGCCTCTCAGTAAGAAAGGAAAACTATGGCAAATCAAGAGAAATTCAAAACGATGATTGGCGGCCAGGCGCTGATTGAGGGTCTTATGATGCGTGGCCCGAAAAAGGACGCCGTGGTCGTGCGTGGCAAGGACGGCCTGACCATCGAGGTGTCTGACAGAAAGACGCGCGATGAAAAATCACCCCTTACCTGGCCCATCATCCGAGGTCCTGTCAATTTCTTTGACGCGCAGATCTGCGGTGTGAAGGCGCTGATGCGTTCTGCGGATCTGTCCCCGGAGCAAGCAGAGGAGACCCCCTCTAAATTCGACCAGTGGCTGGAAAAGAAGCTTGGCGACAAGAAATTTCAGCAGGTGGTTGTGGGCCTTGCAGTGGCAATGGGCTTGGGTCTGTCTATACTTCTGTTCTTCTTGGTGCCTATGATCTTGGGCAGCTTCTTTGATCGTTGGATCGAAAGCACGATCGTGTTGAATTTGGTGGAGGGTGCGATCCGTATCGTTCTCTTCTGCGGCTACATTGTGCTGGTTTCCCGTATGGGCGAAATGAAACGGGTCTTTGCCTACCACGGTGCTGAGCATAAGACGATTCGCTGCTATGAGGCCGGCCTGCCGCTGACTGTGGATAATGTCCGGGAGCAGACCCGTCTTCACCCTCGCTGCGGCACAAGCTTTCTGCTGGTGGTAATGATCATTTCCATTTTGCTGTTCTCTGTGGCGTCTTCGCTGCTGCTGGTAGTTTTCCCCGGCTTGGCGATGCTAAAATCCAGCTTCGAGTACCGGTTGATTATGATCACCTTCAAATTGCTGCTGCTGCCGCTGGTGGTTGCCTTCAGCTATGAGATCAACCGCTGGGTGGGTCGTCATGACAACTGGTTCACTCACGCGCTGTCTGCGCCCGGTATGATGTTCCAGAAATTCACCACCAACGAGCCGGATGACAGCATGATCGAAGTCGGCATTGCCGCGCTGGAAGCGGTTCTCCCCGAAAATGAGGGGGAAGATCTTTGGTAAAGACGATTTCCGATTTGTACCTGCAAACCCGTCGTGTTTTTATGGCGCAGGAGGATGACCGGACAGCAAGCCTGCTGGCGCGAAATCTTATCTGCCATGTAACGGGTAAGACCCACGAGCAGATCATCGCCGATCGGGAAATGTATGTGTCTGAAAGCGTATGTAACGAACTGGAAGACCTTGTCCGCCGGGTGCTGGCAGGTGAACCGCTGGCATATGTGCTGGGACAGTGGGAATTTTACGGATTGAATCTGACAGTAAATTCCAATGTGCTAATCCCCCGTGACGATACCTGCGCTGTCACAGACCTTGCCATCCATCAGGCGCTGCTTTTGAAAGACAATCCCCGTATTTTGGATCTCTGCACAGGCTCCGGCTGTATCGGCCTTGCCATTGCGAAGAAGATCCCCGATGCCAAGGTGACCTTGGCAGACATTTCCCGGCAGGCGCTGGATGTGGCAAAAAAGAATGTTGTTGCCCACAAACTGACCGGCAGAGTGGCTTGTGTGCAGGTAAACGCGCTGGAAAAGCCCAATGCTTTCTTGGGTAAATTTGATTTGATCGTATCCAATCCCCCTTATGTGACCACCCGTGAAATGCTCCAGCTGCAGGATAGTGTAGCGCGCTATGAACCGCGCCTTGCGCTCCACGGCGGTGCAGACGGTCTGGATTTCTACCGGGCGATCACAGAGAATTTCTCGGCTGCACTGAAGCCCGGCGGCTACCTGTGCTTTGAGTTCGGTATGGGTCAGGGTGATGCGGTGTGCGAGCTTTTGGAAACAAATGGGTATACCATACTGGAGCGTTCCAGAGATTATAACGACAGAGAACGGGCGGTTCTGGCCCGTTACGACAGGAAGGATGTATAATTATGGCTACAAAGAAAACAACCTATGAATCTCCGACCCCTGCAACCGATAAGAAAAAAGCGCTGCAGACAGCACTTTCTCAAATCGAGAAGAATTTCGGCAAGGGTACCGTTATGCGTCTGGGCGATAAGCCCGAGATGAATGTGGATGCCATTCCCACCGGATCCTTGGCGTTGGACGCTGCGCTGGGCATCGGCGGTGTGCCTAAGGGCCGTATCATTGAGATCTACGGACCGGAATCCTCCGGTAAGACCACCTTGGCTCTGCACATTCTGGCCGAGGCACAGAAAATGGGCGGCGAAGTGGCCTTTGTGGACGCTGTGCACGCTCTGGATCCTGTTTATGCTGCTGCATTGGGCGTGGGTACCGACAATATGCTGGTCTCCCAGCCGGACACCGGCGAGCAGGCTCTGGAGATCACCGAAGCGCTGGTGCGCTCCGGCGCCATCGACGTGGTCGTGGTGGACTCCGTTGCCGCCCTGCTGCCCCGCAGCGAGCTGGAAGGCGAAATGGGCGATAGCAGCGTGGGCGTTGTGGCCCGCCTCATGAGTCAGGCCCTGC
>JAZLCU010000036.1:0-8400 GCA_045614325.1 Faecousia sp.
GGCGATAACGTTGTTATGAACGTTGAGCTGATCACCCCCATCGCTATCGAGAAGGGCCTGCGTTTCGCTATCCGTGAAGGCGGCCGTACCGTTGGTTCCGGCGTTGTTACCGAGATCTACGAATAATTCTTGATCGATAACTAAACAACCAAACCCCCGATCCTCGGATCGGGGGTTTTCTTTTAAAAAAATCCGGAATAGGATGCACACGCGCAGATTTTATGCTATAATATATGCATTATGATAACAAGCGAGGTAATGTATGAATTATCGCAAGGATAAATACGGCAACGACATATCTGTACTGGGCTTTGGCTGTATGCGCTTTCCCCGCAATGGCGGCAGCATTGATATGGAAGAGACGGAAAGGGAAGTACTTGCCGCCATCGAATCCGGCGTCAACTATTTCGACACCGCCTACATTTACCCCGGCAGCGAGGCTGCTTTGGGAGAAATCCTCCATAAGAACAACCTGCGTGAAAAGGTGTATATCGCTACAAAATTGCCCCATTACCTGATCAAATCCCGTGAGGGAATGGAGCGTATGTTTGCAGAACACCTGAAACGCTTAAAAACCGACCATATTGACTACTATCTGATGCATATGCTCACCGATGTGCAGACTTGGGAACGGTTGAAGACCTTAGGCGTTCTGGAATTTTTGGAAGAGAAGAAAAAATCCGGCGCGGTCCGCCAGATCGGCTTTTCCTACCACGGAAATTCCGATATGTTCTGCAAACTGGTGGATGCTTACGATTGGGACTTCTGCCAGATCCAGTACAATTATATGGATGAAAACTCCCAGGCCGGCCGTAAAGGCCTTAATTATGCCCACGAAAAGGGTCTGCCGGTGATCGTTATGGAGCCTCTGCGCGGTGGCAAGCTGGTAAACCGCCTGCCCCAAGAGGCAATCGCAGAATTTGAAAAGCACGCCGTTCAGCGTACCCCTGCCCAGTGGGCCTTCCGTTGGCTGTGGGATCAAAAAGAGGTCACCTGTGTGCTTTCCGGTATGAATTCTATGGAAATGCTGCAGGACAATGTGCAGACCGCATCTACTACCCAAGTCGGAGAGCTGGGGGATGCAGAGCAGGAAATGCTGGAGCGCGTAAAAGTGGCCATCAACCGGAATATGAAGGTCGGCTGCACCGGCTGCGGATACTGTATGCCTTGCCCCAAGAATGTGGATATTCCCGGTGCGTTTGCTGCCTATAACCGATTGGCATCGGAAGGAAAATTTGCCGGTCTTAAGGAGCATTTTATGTGCAGTGCCGCAAGACGGGACTCCACCGCTGCCTATAATTGCATCGGCTGCGGCAAATGTGAAAAGCATTGCCCCCAAGGCATCGCCATCCGTCAGGAGCTGAAAAATGTAAGGAAATCTCTGGAAGGTCCTGCCTATCGCATAGCCAGAAAATTTGTAGAACTTCTAAAACTATATTAAAATTTCCATTGCAATAGTCGGGAAATATGTTATAATAAATTTATTGGCAATTGCCCCGTAATTTAAAACAAGATGGCGGTTTTACCCCGTGCTTTGTTTAAAATATAAGGAGGTTTTCTGATGAAAACGACAAACGAAAAACGCCCTTTCGGCATTCGCGACAAGCTGGCGTATGCGGCCGGTGATCTTGGCTGCAATATGAGTTTTGCCCTGAAGGGCACTGTACAGACCTTCTGGCTGGTGTACATGATGATGGAAACCGGTTTACTGTCCCTGCTGCTGCTCTTGGTGCAGATTTGGGACGCAGTGAACGATCCGATGATCGGTTCTATGATTGACAGAGACAGAAGAAATTATAAAAGAGGCAAGTTCAAGACTTATATCTTTATCGGCGCCTGCGGCCTGCTGGTTGGCGGTGCTGCCGTGTTCCTGCCTTTCCCCAATGCAGATGTTGTGGTTAAGGCGATTCTGTTCGTTCTAGGCTACATCGTTTGGGATGCTTTCTATACGATTGCCAATGTTCCCTATGGCTCTATGCTGTCCTTGGTAACCTCCGACAATGCAGAGCGCGCCCAGTTGTCCACCTGGCGTTCCATCGGTTCTATGATCGGCAATATTCTGCCCATGACCATTCTGCCTATGCTGATTTGGCAGAAGGTTACTTACGACGGAACAAACTCCTTCCTGGATAAGATTTATATTCCCGAGGGCTTTACAAAGGAACAGTTCCTGGTAAACCCCGAAACCAAGTTGCCCTATGAAATCGGCGATAAGATTCTCAGCCCCGAGACCGGCAAGCAGGTAGAAATCCTGCTGGGCGACCGCGTGTTCTGGGCCGCCCTCATTATGGGCGTACTTGGCTTTATTGCCTTTATCTTTATGCTCAAGACCATCACCATTCGTGTGGATGAAAACACAGTTAAGACCAACGAGGGTGGCGAAAAGTTCAACATCATCAGTTCCTTCGGCAAGTTTATGAAGAACCGTCCTGCCGTCGGCTGCACCTTGGCCGCCATGGGTATGTTCCTGGGTATGAACGCTGCTTCTACTGCCAATACCATTATGTTTGCCACCTATTTCAACATGGCATCTTTGTCCGGCTTGGTGCAGATGATCGGCTTTTTGCCTATGTTCCTGTTCATGCCCTTCATCAAGAAGATTGTTGTGAAGTACGGCAAGAAGGAAGCATCTGTGTTTGGCACCATCGTTTCTTTGGTAGGCGGCGTCTTTATGCTGGTATTCCCCGTAGTTAAGAATACCCAGCTGGCTCTTGTGCTGTACCTGCTGGGCCTGGTTATCTACGGCATCGGTATGGGCGTATACACCTGCGTTTCCTGGGCTATGATGGGCGATGCTATCGACTACAACGAGTGGAAGTACGGCACCCGTGAGGAAGGCACTGTATATGCACTGCACTCCTTCTTCCGTAAACTGGCTCAGGGCATCGGCCCCTCCATGGTTCTGCTCATTATGGGTTGGCTGGGCTATCAGGCAAACCTGGGCACCATTGGCCAAAGCCAGCAGACCTCTCACAATATGTGCTGGCTGGTAGCCGGCCTGTATCTGTTCAGTGCAGTTATGCAGTTTATCGGTCTGGCTGTGATTTACAACCTGGACAAGAAGACTCTGGAGAAGATGACTGCTGAACTGGCTGAGCGCCACGCTGCTTCCGCTGACTAATCTGCAAAATTGCGTCCGGGCAGGCAGGACACTGCCTGCCCGGCACTTTGTGAAGGAGAACACCTATGAGAAATGTTTTGAATTTTAATGCCTCTTGGCTCTTTGCTAAGCAAGCAGAGATGCCTGTAGCGCTGCCTGCCGACTGGGAGCAGGTGAATGTGCCCCACTGCTGGAATGCAGTGGACGGACAGGATGGCGGTAACGACTACTTCCGCGGCACCTGCCAGTACGCAAAGGCCTTTGCCAAGGCAGACCTGCCCACCGCTGACCGCTACTATCTGGAGATCCGCGGCGCCAACTCTTCTGCGGATGTCACCTTGAACGGTGAAAAGCTTGCCCACCACGATGGCGGCTACTCCACCTGGCGCGTAGAGCTGACCGCAAACCTGCAGGAGGAAAACCTGCTGGTTATTTCTGTTGACAATACTGCCAACGAGACTGTGTATCCTCAGATGGCTGACTTTACCTTCTACGGCGGCCTGTACCGCGATGTAAACATCATCTGCGTGAGCCAGTCCCACTTCGATCTTAGCTACTACGGCGCCCCCGGCATCAAGGTCACCCCTGTGATGGACGGCAACAACGCCAATGTAGAAGCAGAAGTGTTCGTCACCGATGCCAAGGAAGGCCAAACCATCCACTATGCAATTTACGACAAGGACGAGAAGCTGATCGCAGAGGTCACCACCGCTGACACCAAAGCAAACTTTACTTTGGAAAATGTCCGCAAGTGGCACGGCCGCAAGGATCCCTACCTGTACTGCTGCGAGGCAGAATTGCTGGAAGGCGAGCAGGTGATCGATTCCGTCTGCACCCGTTTCGGCTGCCGCAGCTTTGAAATCGACCCCAATCGTGGCTTTATCCTCAACGGCGAAGAGTACCCCCTGCGCGGCGTTTCCCGTCATCAGGACCGCTGGGGCAAGGGCAATGCCCTGAGTAAAGAGGATCATATCGAGGATATCGATCTGATCTGCGAGGTGGGTTGTACCACCATTCGTCTTGCCCACTATCAGCACGACCAGTTCTTCTATGACCTGTGCGATGAGCGCGGCCTTGTTATTTGGGCAGAAATCCCCTATATCTCCAAGCATATGCCCACCGGTCGTGAGAACACCATCAGCCAAATGAAGGAACTGGTTGCTCAGAACTACAACCACCCCTCCATCGTGGTTTGGGGCTTGTCTAACGAGATTTCCATTGGCGGCAGCACCGAGGATCTGCTGGAAAATCACCGCATCCTCAACGACCTGTGCCACGAAATGGATAAGACTCGCTTGACCACCATCGCTGCAGTTTCTATGTGCAAGATGGATGACCCCTACCTGCAGATCCCCGATGTGGTTTCCTACAACCACTATTTCGGCTGGTACGGCGGCGAGACCTCTATGAACGGCCCTTGGTTCGATAAGTTCCACGCTATGCACCCCAACATTCCCATCGGTTGCTCTGAGTACGGCTGTGAGGCGCTGAACTGGCATACCTCTGACCCCCGTCAGGGCGACTACACCGAGGAATATCAGGCCTACTACCACGAGGAGCTGATCAAGCAGCTGTTCACCCGTCAGTATATGTGGGCAACCCATGTGTGGAACATGTTCGACTTTGGCGCCGATGCCCGTGCTGAAGGCGGCGAAAACGGCCAGAACCACAAGGGTCTTGTGACCTTCGACCGCAAGTATAAGAAGGACTCCTTCTATGCCTACAAGGCATGGCTGTCCGACGAGCCTTTCGTACACCTGTGCGGCAAGCGCTATGTTGACCGCGTGGAGGATGTGACCAAGGTCACCGTCTACTCCAACCAGCCTTCCGTTGAACTGTTTGCCAACGGCCAGAGCCTGGGTGTGAAGGAGGCTGCAGACCACTTCTTCTACTTTGATGTTCCCAATGCCGGCGAGACCAAGCTGGAAGCTGTAGCAGGGGAGTGCCGTGACGAGAGCGTCATCCGTAAGGTAGACACCTTCAATGAGGATTACCGCCTTGTGGAAGCAGGTGCGGTCCTCAACTGGTTCGACATCGAAGAGAAGGAAGGCAGACTCTCCCTGAACTCCAAGATGAGCGAGGTGCTTGCCACCTTCCGCGGTAAGCTGCTGTTTATGAAGCTGATGGGCAAAATGCTGGGCGGCAAGAAGAAGGGCGGCAAAAAGCAGAAGGTTGCCGGCTTTGAGGTCACTCCCGATATGATGAGTATGATGGGCGGCTTCACCGTACTGCGCTTGCTGAGTATGATGGGCGGCTTTATGGATGCCAACTTCACCAAGGAAGAACTGCTGGCTCTGAACAAGAAGCTGACCAAGATCAGAACCCCCAAGAAGTAATCACAAAAGCGATGCGTCCTGCGGCGCATCGCTTTTTCTTTCTCCAAACCCCAATATTAGACACTTGTTTCGCGGCTTTACTTGTGCTATACTGATACAAATAATAGGGATATAGGGAAGGAGAACCTTATGGAAAAACTGTTTTTTGCCTCCGATTATATGGAGGGCGCTTACCCGAAAATACTTGATAAACTGATTGAAACCAATTTGATGAAAACCCCCGGCTACGGCACAGACGCTTTCTGTGAATCCGCCCGTGAAAAGATCCGCGCTGCCTGTGATGCACCCGATGCAGAGGTCTACTTCCTGCCCGGCGGCACCCAGACAAACGCTATGATCATCAACTACCTGCTCCGTCCCTACCAAGGCGTGATCGCAGCGGTAACCGGCCATATCGAAGGCCACGAGGCCGGTGCCATCGAAAACGGCGGCCATAAGATCTTCTGCGTGCCGGAGTGCAATGGCAAGCTGAATGCCGAGGATGTGGAAAAGACCGCAAAGAAATACTACGAGGACGATAACCGTGACCATATGGTCATGCCCGGTATGGTCTATATCTCCCAGCCCACGGAAAGCGGAACGCTCTACTCTTTGGCTGAGCTGGAAGCGATTTCCAAGGTGTGCAAGGCCTACAATATGTACCTGTATGTGGACGGCGCACGGCTTGCCTATGCCCTTGCTTGCCCCACAAACGATGTGACCTTGCAGGATATGGCACGGCTGTGCGATGTGTTCTATATCGGCGGCACCAAATGCGGCGCCCTTTTGGGTGAGGGTGTTGTGATTCCTAAGCCCGGCATTATTCCTCATTTCTTCACCCTTATGAAGCAGCACGGCGCGCTGATGGCCAAGGGCCGCGTCATGGGCATCCAGTTCGACACGCTGTTTACTGACGAGCTGTATTTTGAGATCGGCCGTTCTGCCGTGGCTTTTGCCGATCAGATCCGCCAAAAGCTGCAGGAAAAGGGCTTGGAGCTTTGCTACGGTTCTCCCACCAATCAGGTGTTCGTCCGCTTGACCGACGCTATGCGCGCAAAGCTGGAAGAAAAAGCGATGGTCAGCTTCTGGGAAAAGCCGGACGAAAATCATACGATTATCCGTCTTGCAACCTCTTGGGCCACCACCGCCGAAGATGTGGAGAAGCTCTTAAAGCTGATCGAGACCCTATAAACAATTTGACAAAACAGGGCGGCAATATTACAATAGCTCTATCTATTACTAGAGGTGATTTCTATGGAAAAGAAACTGCATACAGAGACCCTTTGCATTCAGGCCGGCTATGACCCTCAGAACGGTGAACCCCGTCAGATGCCCATCGTGCAAAGCACTACTTTTAAATATGCCACATCCGAGGATATGGGCAAGCTCTTTGATTTGGAGGCCTCCGGCTACTTCTATTCCCGGCTGCAGAACCCCACCTGCGATATGGTGGCGGCAAAAATCGCCGCATTGGAAGGCGGCACAGCGGCTATGCTCACCGGTTCCGGTCAGGCAGCCAACTTCTATGCTATGTTTAATATCGCATCCTGCGGTGACCATATTGTGGCATCTTCTGCCATCTACGGCGGCACCTTCAACCTGATCTCCGTGACTATGAAGCGTATGGGCATCGATGCAACCTTCGTCAGCCCCGACGCTACCTATGAGGAAATTTGCGCCGCCATTCGCCCCAACACCAAACTGGTGTTCGGCGAGACCATCGCAAATCCTGCCCTGAATGTGCTGGATATCGAAGTGTTTGCCAAGGCGGCTCACGATAACGGCCTGCCTCTGATCATCGATAACACCTTCCCCACACCTGTCAACTGCCGCCCGATCGAATGGGGCGCAGACATCGTCACCCACTCCACCACCAAGTATATGGACGGCCACGGCGTTGCTGTGGGTGGCTGCATTGTGGACAGTGGCAAATTTGACTGGACCAAGTACCCGGACAAATTCCCCGGCCTGTGCACCCCCGACGACAGCTACCACGGCGTCTCCTACACCGAGCGCTTCGGCCTGGAGGGCGCATTCATTACCAAGTGTACCGCACAGCTGATGCGTGACCTTGGCTCCATCCAATCTCCCCAGAGCGCATTCTATCTGAATCTGGGCTTGGAGAGCCTGCCTTTCAGAATGAAGCAGCATTGCTCCAATGCACAGGCCATCGCCGAGTACCTGCAGAGCAATGAAAAAGTCGCTTGGGTCAAGTACTGCGGCTTGAAGAGCGATAAGTATTATGCGGTCGCACAGAAGTACTTGCCCAATGGCTCCTGCGGTGTCATTTCCTTTGGCCTGAAGGGCGGAAGAAAAGCAGCAGAAGTGTTTATGAAGCACCTGCAGCTGGGCTCTATCGAGACCCATGTGGCAGACTCCCGTACCTGCTGTCTGCACCCGGCCTCTGCGACCCACCGCCAGATGACCGACGAGCAGCTGGAAGCCGCCGGTGTTGGCGCTGACCTGATCCGCCTGAGCTGCGGTCTGGAAAATGTAGAAGACCTAATTGCTGATTTGAAACAGGCAATTGAGAAGGCGTAAATAAAATAACCACCGCCTACAACTGTGGGCGGTGGTTTTGTGTTGTTAATTTTGGTACGCCGAAAGGGACTCGTTACAATTTGCCTGTGGCAAATTTACGCCGAAAGGGACTCGTTACAATTTGCCTGTGGCAAATTTACGCCGAAAGGGACTCGTTGCAATTTGCCAAAGGCAAATTGTAAGGTTTCCCTCGGGCAAGCCCTCCCGAGAAACAGTCCACCGGACTGTTGCGTTTAAATCTTTCGAGTCCCTTCCTCTATAAAATATTAAAAGGGTTATCCCGAATGGGATAACCCTTTTAATGGTACGCCGAAAGGGACTCGAACCCCCGACCTACTGGTTCGTAGCCAGTCACTCTATCCAACTGAGCTATCGGCGCATACCACGCTCATACAAGCGCCTGCATATAATAGCACATTAAATTGGAAAATGCAAGTCCTTTTT
>JAZLCU010000037.1:0-7193 GCA_045614325.1 Faecousia sp.
GCCCTGAACAAGAAGTTCGGCTACAAGAGCGTTATGCAGATTCCCAAGCTGAGCAAGGTTATTGTTAACGTTGCTTGCGGCGAATCCAAGAACAACGCTAAGGAAATCGAAGCTATCTGCAAGGATATTGCTACCATCACCGGTCAGAAGCCCGTCACCTGCAAGGCTCGCAAGTCTGTTGCGAACTTCAAGCTGCGTGAAGGTGAAACCGTTGGTGTTAAGGTCACTCTGCGTGGCGACAAGATGTATGAGTTCCTGGACCGTCTGTTCGGTGTAGCTCTGCCCCGTGTTCGTGACTTCCGTGGCATCAATCCCAACTCCTTCGACGGCCGTGGCAACTACGCCTTCGGTCTGAAGG
Organism: Faecousia sp.; assembly: GCA_045614325.1. Taxonomy (GTDB): domain Bacteria; phylum Bacillota; class Clostridia; order Oscillospirales; family Oscillospiraceae; genus Faecousia. The sequence continues at coordinate 359 of JAZLCU010000037.1, forward strand.
AACAGCTGATCTTCCCCGAAATTGAGTACGATAAGGTAGACAAGATCCGTGGTATGGATATCTGCATCTGCACCACCCCTACCACCGACGAGGAAGCCAAAGAGCTGCTGACCCAGCTGGGCGCTCCCTTCCAGGCTTAATTTAGGAGGAAACGATAAATGGCTAAGACTTCTATGATTTTGAAGCAGCAGGCTGAGCCCAAGTTCTCCAGCCGCCGCTACAACCGCTGCAAGATCTGCGGCAGACCCCATGCTTACCTGCGCAACTACGGCGTTTGCCGTATCTGCTTCCGTGAACTGGCTTACAAGGGCCAGATCCCCGGTGTGCGGAAAGCCAGCTGGTAATTTAAGCTAGGGTAGTAGTTATTAAAATGTAAAAATGATTCGGTTCGTCCCGGGAAGATGGGGTAGGCGAAAGCCTACTCGCATTCCCCGGATACCCCCGGATCTCAACGGGTTAAGCCCGTAACTTCTAAAAGGAGGATATTAACATGCAAATCACCGATCCCGTAGCAGATATGCTGACCCGCATCCGGAATGCGAATTCTGCAAAGCACGAAACCGTGGATGTTCCTGCTTCTAACCTGAAGAAGGCAATTGCACAGATCCTGCTGGACGAGGGCTACATCAAGTCCTACTCCATCGTGGACAACGGCAACCAGGGCATCATCCACATCACCCTGAAGTATCTGGCAAAGAACCAGCCCGTCCTGAGCGGCCTGCGCCGTGTTTCCAAGCCCGGCCTGCGCGTCTATGCCGGCGCTGACGAAATGCCCCGCGTCCTGAAGGGCCTGGGTATCGCCATCGTTTCCACTTCCAAGGGTGTTATGACCGATAAGAAGGCTCGCGAAGCCCACATTGGCGGCGAAGTCCTGGCCTTCGTTTGGTAAGGAGGAAAAGCAGAATGTCTAGAATTGGTAAAAAGCCGGTTATTGTCCCGGCAACTGTTACAGTGACCATTGCTGAAGGCAATGTGGTTACTGCAAAGGGTCCCAAGGGCACCCTGACCCACGCTCTGCATCCCGATATGATCCTCAAGCAGGATGGCAACACCATCATTGTTGAGCGTCCCGATGAAGAGCACCTGCACAAGTCTCTGCACGGCTTGACCCGTACTCTGCTGAACAACATGGTTGAAGGCGTTGAGAAGGGTTACACTAAGGAGCTGGATGTCAACGGCGTCGGCTACCGTGTAGAAAAGAAGGGCACTCAGCTGGTTATGCGTCTGGGATTCTCCCATGAGGTTATCATGGACGAGATCGACGGCATCACTGTTGAAGTTCCCAACCCCAACAAGATTATTATCCACGGCATCGACAAGCAGGTCGTTGGCCAGTTTGCCGCTGAAGTTCGTGGTAAGCGTCCCCCCGAACCCTACAAGGGCAAGGGCATCAAGTATGTCGATGAGGTCATCCGCCGTAAGGTTGGTAAGACCGGCGGCAAGAAGTAATGGAGGTGTGCCGAAATGGTTAAAAATTTCAACAAAAACGCTATGCGCATGAAGCGCCATGTTCGCGTTCGCGGCAAGATCTCCGGCACTCCCGAGTGTCCCCGTCTGAACGTGTTCCGCTCCAATGCGAACATCTACGCACAGATTATTGACGACGTAAACGGCGTAACCCTGGTTTCCGCCAATACGCTGGAAAAGGAATTTGAAGGTGCTACCGGCAATGCAGAGGCTGCAAAGAAGGTAGGACTGGTCCTGGCTGAACGGGCCAAGGCTAAGGGCATCGAAGATGTTGTCTTCGACCGCGGCGGCTATATCTATCATGGCCGTGTCGCAGCTCTGGCTGACGGCGCCCGCGAAGGCGGACTGAATTTCTAAGGTAGAGGAGGAAAAGAAATGGCTTACAATAAGACTCCTAATACTGAAGCACCTGAGTTCATTGAAAAGGTTGTTTACCTGAACCGTGTTTCTAAGACCGTTAAGGGTGGCCGCGTTATGAAGTTCTCCGCACTGGTCGTTGTGGGCGACGGCAATGGTACCGTTGGCTACGGCCTGGGCAAGGCTGCCGAAGTTTCCGAGGCTATTCTGAAGGGCATCACCGATGCTAAGAAGAATATGGTCAAGATTGCTTTGGCTGATCACGGCACCATTCCTCATGAGGCTACCGGCATCTACGGCGCCGGCAAGGTCCTGATGAGACCCGCACCCGAAGGTACCGGTGTTATCGCCGGTGGCGCTGTCCGTGCTGTTATGGAAGCTGTTGGCATCCGCAACATCACCGCTCGCTGCCTGCGCTCCAACAACCCCCAGAACGTTGTTAAGGCAACTATGATGGGTCTGATGTCTCTGCGCACTCCCGAGCAGATTGCTGCTATTCGCGGTAAGAGCGTAGAAGAAATTCTGTAAGGAGGGCAATTAACATGGCAAACTTGAAAATTACCCTTGTTAAGAGCCTGAACGGCCGCCTGGAAAAGCACATCGCAACTGCCCATTCTCTGGGCCTGCGTAAGATCGGCCAGGTAACCATCCAGCCCGACAACACCCAAACCCGCGGCAAGATCGCTAAGATCGGCTACCTGCTGCAGGTTACTGAAGTAGAATAAGGAGGAGATTTAGTATGAAACTCCATGAACTCTCTCCTGTCGCTGGCTCCACTTTTGTGGGCAAGCGTAAGGGCCGTGGCGTAGGCACCGGCAACGGTAAGACCGGTGGTCGCGGCCACAAGGGTCAGCATGCTCGCTCCGGCGGCAAGACCCGCGTTGGCTTCGAAGGCGGCCAGATGCCTCTGGTCCGTCGTATCCCCAAGCGTGGCTTCAATAACATCTTCGCAAAGCCTCTGACAGCCATCAACCTGACTGTTCTGAATTGCTTTGAAGACGGTGCTGTTGTTGATGCAGCTGCTCTGATTGAAGCAGGCATTTTGAATTCTTGTCCTTACGGCCTGAAGGTGCTCGCCAATGGCACTCTGACCAAGAAGATCACTGTTAAGGCTACGGCTTTCTCTGAGTCTGCAAAGGAAAAAATCGAGCAGGCAGGCGGAAAGGCCGAGGTGGTTTAAGTGTTTAGCACGTTACAGAACGCTTGGCGGATCCCTGAACTTCGTAAGAAGCTGATCTTCACCATGCTGATGCTGTTGATCTACAGACTGGGTAATGTTATCCCTGTTCCGTTCATCAACGCAGGTGTACTGGCAAACTACTTCGACAATACGCTGTCTAACACCATTTTGGGCTTGTACGATGCTATGTCCGGCTCTGCCTTCTCTCAGGCATCCGTTCTGGCATTGGGCATCCAGCCCTACATCAATGCTTCTATTATCATCCAGCTTCTGACCATTGCCATTCCCGCTCTTGAGCGCTGGGCAAAGGAAGAGGGCGAAGAAGGTAAGAAGAAGATTGAAAAGCTCACCCGTTACTCTACCGTGGCATTGGGTCTGTTGCTGGGCTTCGCCTACTACACCATGCTGCGTAACTATGAGTCCCAGGGCCTGACCATTATCACCCAGAACGGCACTTTGGCCGCTATCGTGATTATTCTGGCCTTCACCGCAGGTTCTTCTGTGGTTATGTGGATGGGCGAGCAGATCACCGAGTTCGGTATCGGCAACGGTATCTCCATGATCCTGTTTGCTAACATTATCTCCGGTCTGCCCGGAACCTTCAGCCGTCTGCTGGGCTTCAAGTGGTGGGTTGCAGCCATCATCTCTGTTGTGATGCTGCTGCTGGTCGTCTTCATCGTTTTCATCAACGATGCAGAGCGCCGGATCCCCATCCAGTATGCTAAGCGCGTGGTTGGCCGTAAGGTCTACGGTGGTCAGAACACCAATATGCCCATCAAGGTGGCAATGAGCGGTGTTATGCCCGTGATCTTCGCACAGTCCATCGTCTCCCTGCCCGCTACCATCTGCACCTTCACCGGTAAAGTTGATGGTTGGTGGTACAAGAACATCTGGGGCAGCGAAACCTGGACCTATGCCGGCTTCTACTTCCTGCTGATCTTCTTCTTCAGCTGGTTCTATTCCACCATTCAGTACGATCCCGTGGAAATTTCCAACAACCTGAAGAAGAACGGCGGTTTTGTACCCGGCTTCCGTCCCGGCAAACCCACTGCAGACTTCATTAAGAAGGTCATCAATAAGATCGTCGTCTTCGGCGCTGTCTACCTGGCCATTGTGGCATTGCTTCCCATTATCGGCGGCAATCTGGTCCCCGGCGTGAAGAACCTGGCGATCGGCGGTACCTCTGTTATCATTATCGTTGGCGTAGCACTGGAAACAGTGAAGGCTCTGGAAGCACAGATGCTGATGCGCCACTACAAGGGCTTCTTGGATTGATTTTGGGGGCTGCTGCAATATGAACCTGATTTTATTGGGTGCTCCCGGTGCAGGTAAGGGAACACAGGCAGAAATGCTTGCAGAAAAACTGCAGATTCCCACCATCTCCACCGGAAACATGCTCAGAGAGGCCATGGCGAATGGCTCTGAGCTGGGTAAACAAGTGAAACAGGCTATGGACGAAGGCCGCCTGGTCTCTGACGAGCTGGTGCTCGGCATTATGGCAGAGCGGACCGCAAAACCCGATTGTAACAACGGCTTTATCCTGGACGGGGTGCCTCGCACCCTGGCCCAGGCAAAGGCCTTGGACGAAAAGGGTGTGCGGATCGACTATGTGGTTTCACTGGGAATTGGCGATGCTGTGGTCGAGGGCCGTATGACCGGTCGTCGGGTTTGCCCCAAGTGTGGCGCAAGCTACCACATCACCGCCAACCCTCCCAAAAAGAACAACACCTGCGACCTGTGCGGCGACGCGCTGGTGATCCGCAAGGACGACGCACCGGAAACGGTGAAAAGCCGTCTTGCCATCTACCACGAAGCCACAGAGGTGCTCAAGGACTATTATGCCGCGCAAAACAAGTTAAGACTTGTAAACGGCGACCAGTCCATTGAAGGTGCGTTTCAGGACATCTTGAACGCTTTGGGAGAAATGTTATGATCGCAATCAAAAATGAACAAGAGCTTCTTGCAATGCGTCAGGCCTGTAAAATTACCGCGGCAGCCCGTGCCTTGGCAGGGGAAATGGTAAGACCCGGCGTAACAACAAAAGCGATTGACAAAGCCGTACGGGAGTTTATCCTGAGCAAGAACGCAAAACCGTCGTTTCTTCGCTACCACGGCTTCCCGGCAAGTACCTGCATCAGCGTTAACTCAGTGGTGATCCACGGAATTCCCGATGGATACGAGCTGCAGGACGGTGACATCGTCTCCGTAGACGTGGGTGCCTACTACAAGGGGTTTCACGGTGATTGCGCAGCAACATTTCCCTGCGGCACGGTAAGTGCCGAGGCGGAAAAGCTGATCCAAGTGACGAAGCAAAGCTTTTTTGAAGGAATGCGCTTCGCCAAGAAAGGACACAGAGTGTCCGATATCTCCCACGCCATTCAGACGTATGTGGAGTCTAACGGTTTTTCTGTTGTGCGTACTTTCGTAGGTCACGGCGTAGGCGCGCAACTCCATGAAGAACCGGAAGTACCGAATTTCGGTAGTCCGGGACGTGGACCGAGATTGCTGCCGGGTATGACACTGGCAGTCGAGCCGATGGTGAACGCTGGCGTTTATGACGTCCGGGTTCTGAAGGATGGCTGGACAACAGTAACAGCCGACGGAAAGCTCTCAGCCCACTATGAAAATACTGTACTCATCACCGACGGGGAGCCGGAAATACTCACCGTCGCCGAGGGACTTTGATTATGGACGTAGATATACCGAGTATTGTGATTACAGATGTGGTTCGCTCCGTTGCAGGACGGGATGCGGGAAGCCTGTACTATGTAGTAGCTACAGATGACACCTATCTGGCCTTGGTAAACGGAAAAGACCGCCCACTGGATAAACCCAAACGAAAAAAGTATAAGCATGTTTTAAAAGTTCTTCACGCTGAGACCCGTGTCGCAGAGAAAATACGCTCCGGCGAAAAGGTGAACAACAGCGAGATACGAAGAGACCTGGCTTATTTCAGCCAGCAGATGCAAGATACAAACCTAGGAGGTTAATAACTTGGCAAAGGACGACGTAATCGAGATTGAGGGCATCGTGACTGATGCTCTGCCGAATGCAATGTTCAATGTGGATATCGGCAATGGACACATCATTCTGGCACACATTTCCGGCAAGCTCCGTATGAATTTCATTAAAATCTTGCCCGGTGACAAGGTAACCGTTCAAATGTCTCCTTATGATCTGACCCACGGTCGCATCACTTGGAGAAGTAAGTAAGACACAAGAGAAATTATCTCTATTGGAGGTTAAACAGTATGAAAGTAAGACCGTCCGTTAAACCCATGTGCGAAAAATGTAAGATCATCAAGCGCAAGGGTCGCGTAATGGTAATTTGCGAAAACCCCAAGCACAAGCAGAGACAAGGCTAATAGGAGGTACTGATAGAATATGGCACGTATTTCTGGTATTGACCTGCCCCGTGAAAAGCGAATTGAAATCGCACTGACTTATATCTACGGCATCGGACCTGCTCGCGCTGCAAAGGTTCTGGAGATCACTAAGATCAATCCCGACACCCGCGTGAAGGACCTGACCGAAGAGCAGGAAGCACAGCTCCGTGAGACCATCGAAGGCAACTTCGTGATCGAGGGCGACCTGCGTCGTGAGACCGCTATGAACATCAAGCGCCTGAGTGAAATCGGCTGCTATCGTGGCATCCGTCATCGTCGTGGCCTGCCCGTTCACGGTCAGCGCACCAAGACCAACGCCCGTACTCGCAAGGGTCCCAAGAAGACCATTGCTAACAAGAAGAAGTAAGGAGGGATATGTACAATGGCTAAGACTACTAAGAAAGTTATCAAGCGCCGTAGAGAGCGTAAAGTGGTTGAGAAAGGC
>JAZLCU010000038.1:0-3752 GCA_045614325.1 Faecousia sp.
ACGCTCGGAAGTGGTGGTCTTACCGGCATCGATGTGAGCCATGATGCCAAAGTTTCTGGTATTCTCCAGGGAATACTCTCTATTAGCCATTGAAGCGTATCTCCTTTATTACCAACGGAAATGGGCGAATGCCTTGTTGGCGTCGGCCATTTTGTGGACGTCTTCGCGCTTCTTAACAGATGCGCCGGTGTTGTTTGCTGCATCCATGATCTCAGCAGCCAGACGCTCGCGCATAGTGTTTTCGCTGCGGCCACGGCTGTAAGTGGTGATCCAACGCAGACCCAGGGTCTGACGACGGTCAGGACGCACTTCGATAGGAACCTGATAGGTGGAGCCACCCACACGGCGAGCCTTCAGCTCAACTGCGGGCATAACATTCTCCATTGCCTGCTGGAATACTTCCAGACCATTTTTGCCGGTCTTGTTCTCAACGATTTCAAAGGCACCGTAAACGACCTTCTGGGCTACGCCCTTCTTGCCATCCAGCATGATGCTGTTAACGAGCTTTGTAACCAGAACAGAGTTATACTGAGGATCCGGCAGAACCTCTCTTTTGGGAACGTTACCTCTTCTGGGCACTTTACTTCCCTCCTTCATAACATAATGATTTCATCGGTACTCGAAAGCTTACGCTTTCGTTGTGCTTGCCAGAGGTAATTCCTATTATATAGAAAAACCTTGGCAAGGATTTGCCTTGCTAACAGGCTTGGGAAAATTCAAATTATGTTGTCTTGTAACCGCTAAGAATTACTTCTTGCCGGCCTTGGGACGCTTTGCACCATACTTGGAGCGAGACTGCATACGGCCCTGAACACCCTGAGTATCCAAAGTACCACGGATGATGTGGTAACGAACACCGGGAAGGTCCTTAACACGACCGCCGCGAATCAACACCACGGAGTGCTCCTGCAGATTATGGCCAACACCAGGAATGTAAGCGGAAACTTCCATACCATTGGTCAGACGCACACGGGCGATCTTACGCAATGCGGAGTTAGGCTTCTTGGGGCTGGTAACACGGACAGCAGTACATACACCGCGCTTCTGGGGAGAAGGAACAGTTGTTGCAACGTTCTCCAAGGTGTTCAGACCTCTTTGCAGAGCGGGAGCGGTGGACTTGTACTCGACCTGCTTACGGCCATGTCTAACAAGCTGATTAAAAGTAGGCATTCATTTTCTCCTTTCTTAAATTCTCGCATAAAGCGGATATATTCTACGGAAAATTCCGATAGAATCAACTGGGATTTAAAACTGCGGCCATTGCCGCGCCAACCTCGATGCCGCAGGCCTGTCCCAAGTCGGTCATTGACCGCACCCAGGCGACCTGAACATTGTGCTGTTGGCAAAGTGCCATCATCGGCTCGATCAGAGCCGGGTCGGCATCCAAGGCCAAAAAGGCCCGGTAGGCTTTACCGGAGGTGACGGCTTTTCGCAACTGTTTTGCGCCGGCCACGACCTTATTTCCGGAAATTACCTGCGTAACCTCCGAAGAAGCCATATGTCTCGTTTTAATAATGTCCATACGGATTACTATTATAAACAATTTTTTGAAAAAGTCAACAAATTTTTAGGGGAATTTTCTATGTATCTGCTAGTTTTTCCGGTTTTTGGGGCAGGAAGACCACAACTGCCCTCCCCTTTGGGTCGTTTGGGGCAAAAGGCAAAAAGGCCACCGATTGCTCGGTGGCCTTTTAGTTGATTGGTTTTGGAGATTAGCCGACTGCTTCTTCGGTTACTTCTTCCTCTGCTGCGGGTGCAGGAACTTCACCGGGCATAAAGTCCCGATAAGCCATCAGGCCGGAGCCTGCAGGGATCAGCTTACCGATGATGACATTCTCCTTCAGGCCTACCAGATGGTCGACCTTGCCCTTGATAGCGGCATCGGTCAGGACCTTGGTGGTTTCCTGGAAGGATGCGGCGGACAGGAAGGAATCGGTAGCCAAGGAAGCCTTGGTAATACCCATCAGCACTGCAGAGCCCTCTGCCAGACGCAGGCCTTCTTCACCGGCATCGATACGAGCCTGAACTTCGGCGTTCGCGTCTTCCAGCATAAAGGAGTCGATCACAGTGCCAACCAGCAGGCTGGTATCGCCGGGATCTTCCACGCGGACCTTGCGCATCATCTGACGAATGATAACCTCAATGTGCTTGTCGTTGATCTCAACGCCCTGCTGACGGTACACAGCCTGTACGGACTGCACCAGGTAGTTCTGAACAGCCTCAACACCGGAGATACGCAGCACATCCTGAGGATACAGAGCGACATCGGTGATGGGTTCGCCCTTCTGGACGGTCTTGCCGTTCTGAACCTTCAGGCCTACGGAGTAAGGTACCTGATAGGGCTTGACCTCGCCATCCTCAGCGGTAACGGTAATGTTACGCATAGCGCTGCGGTGGGACTCGTCAATGCTGACAACGCCGGTGATCTCGGAGATGACAGCCATCTTCTTGGGACGGCGGGACTCGAACAATTCTTCAACTCTGGGCAGACCCTGAGTGATATCGTCACCTGCAACGCCGCCGGAGTGGAAGGTACGCATGGTCAGCTGAGTACCGGGCTCACCGATGGACTGTGCAGCGATGATACCAACAGCTTCACCCAGGTCAACACGCTTGGAGGTGGCCAGGTTCATACCGTAGCACTGAGCGCACACGCCGTTTCTTGCGCGGCAGCCCAGAATGGTGCGGATATAAATCTGCTCAATGCCGGCATCCTCAAACTTCTGAGCATCCTCAGGCATCATCATAACATCCTTGGAGTGCAGCAGCTCGCCGGTGACAGGATGCAGAACATCCTCCACGGGGTAACGGCCGCGGATGCGGTTGCCGAAGGTATCGATCACATCGCCGTTCTGGTAAACAGCGCCGACCCAAATACCCTTGGTGGTGCCGCAATCGTGCTCGCGGATGATGACTTCCTGAGAAACGTCGACCATACGACGGGTCAGGTAGCCGGAGTCAGCGGTACGAAGAGCGGTATCGGTCATGCCCTTACGCGCGCCTCTGGAGGAAATGAAGTACTCCAGAACGGACAGGCCTTCACGGAAGTTTGCCTTAACAGGGATTTCGATGGTACGGCCAGCGGTATCGGCCATCAAGCCACGCATACCGGCCAGCTGACGGATCTGAGCCATACTACCACGAGCGCCGGAGTCAGCCATCATATAGATGGGGTTGAACTCGTCCAGATTGCCGGACAGAGCGCCGGTGACCTCGTCGGTGGTCTTTTCCCACTGACGGACGACCAGACGGTAACGCTCGTCATTGGTGATATAGCCCTGACGGTAGAACTGCTCGATCTCGACCACTTTCTTCTCCGCCTCATGCACCAGCTGATGCTTGATCTCGGGAACAACCATATCTGCGATAGACACGGAGATAGCGCCCTTGGTGGAGTACTTGTAGCCCAGACTCTTGATGCGGTCCAGCATTTCGGTAGCAACGGTAAAGCCGTGCTTACGGATACACTTGTCAATGATCTTGCCCAGCTGCTTCTTGCCGACCAGGAAGTCAACTTCCAGATTGAAAGCATTCTCGGGCTTGGTGCGATCCACAAAGCCCAGATCCTGAGGAATGGGCTCGTTGTAAATCAGACGGCCAACGGTGGCGTCGATGATACGGGTCTCGGTGACGCCGTTCACTTCCTTGCTGTAGCGGACGCGGATGGGAGCGTGCAGGCCCACATCGCCGTCAGCGTAGGCGGCCAGAGCCTCCTCAACGGAGGAGTAGTTCAGCTTGGGACGGAACTTAGC
>JAZLCU010000039.1:0-8177 GCA_045614325.1 Faecousia sp.
CATCAACGCTCTGGTCATCATCGGCGGTGACGACTCCAACACCAACGCCGCTGTGCTGGCTGAGTACTTTGCCGCCCATAACTCCGGCGTGCAGGTCATCGGCTGCCCCAAGACCATCGACGGCGACCTGAAGAACGAGGATATCGAGTGCTCCTTCGGCTTCGACACCGCCACCAAGACCTACGCTGAGATCGTGGGCAACATCGAGCGCGATGCCAACTCCGCTAAGAAGTACTGGCACTTCGTGAAGGTCATGGGCCGCTCCGCTTCTCACGTTGCTCTGGAGACCGCTCTGCAGACCCAGCCCAACATCTGCCTGATCGGCGAAGAAGTTGCCGCCAAGAAGATGTCTTTGGCCCAGATCACCGACTACATCGCTGACTCCGTTGCCAAGCGCGCTGAGACCGCCGGCAACTTCGGCGTTGCTATCATTCCCGAAGGCATCGTGGAATTTGTTCCCGAGTTCTCCGTGCTGATCGCTGAGATCAACGAGCTGCTGGCAGGCGAGAAGGCTGACGCTTTCAACGAGCTGCCCACTTGGAACGACAAGTATGCCTTCATCAAGGCAGGCCTGACCGAGGCCTCCATGGCTGTTTTCGCCATCCTGCCCCAGACCATTCAGCAGCAGCTGTTCCTGGAGCGCGACCCCCACGGCAACGTGCAGGTGTCCCTCATCGAGTCCGAGAAGCTGTTCTCCGAGATGGTCAAGGAAAATCTGGCCGCTCGCAAGAAGGCCGGCACCTACAAGGGCAAGTTCGCACCTCTGCATCACTTCCTGGGCTACGAAGGCCGCTGCGCTTTCCCCTCCAACTTCGATGCTGACTATTGCTACTCTTTAGGCTACAATGCCTTTATGCTGATCCAGTATGGCTTTAACGGTTACCTGTCCAAGGTTTCGAACCTGTCTAAGCCTGCTGACGAGTGGGTAGCCGGCGGTATGCCCATCACCAAGATGATGAACATCGAGCGCCGTCACGGCCACGATAAGCCCGTTATCCGCAAGGCTCTGGTTGAGCTGGACGGCAAGCCCTTCACCTACTTCGCTGCCAACAGAGAGAAGTGGGCTGTAGAGACCTGCTATGTCTACCCCGGCGCGATCCAGTACTTCGGACCTGCCGAGGTCTGCGACATCACCACCAGAACTTTGGCTCTCGAGAAGGAATAATTCCAAAACAAAAGCCCCCTGCCAACCGGCAGGGGGGTATTTTTTATTCTTCTGCGCCTTGCAGCTCCAGTAATTCAAGCACCTGTTGACCCCGTTCGGTCAGCGCCATAGAGCCGTGGACGGGATAGCCGGCATAGTGTCCCATTTTTGCCCCCGAAAGAGGGGTATAATCCAAATGAATCAGATACTTCTGCTCCAAAAGCCAGATGATCACACTGTATTCCTCCCGGGAGTAGGCGTCATCCTCCAAATAAATGGGGGTCATATCGTTTGCTTTGCGAGCCACCGGCAGGAAGGAAAACTGCCCCAGTGCCTTTAGCAGGTCAATTTCGCCCTGACTTAGCACCAGTTCTTTCTTGCAGCCACCGCAATTACCCTTGCAGGATTTACAATCGCTCATAGGTTACACGCCTACCAGCTCATACTCTCTGGAGCCGATGCCCAGCTTTTCGGCGGCCTCCAAGGTGTGACTGCCGTGGCGGCTTTCGATACGCTCAATGAGGTCGCCCTTGCCGGGGTCGTTGGAGGCGTACACCAAGTCCACGCAGGCCTGGTCGATGGCCACCGGGTCAAGACTTGCCAAAATGCCAACATCATTCATGCAGGGAGGTGTTGCGTTTGCACCGTAGCAGTCGCAGTCGATGCTCAAATTCTTCATGACATTGATATAAACTGCGTTGCCGCCGAAGAACTTTACAACGGAGGAAGCGGCATCGGCCATAGACTCAAGGAACTTGTCCTGCTCGGAATTCCAGCAATCCACCGGATCGCCTGCGCCGTGAATGTAGCGCTTGCCGTAGGAGGAGGCAAAGCCGATGGACAGCTGCTTCAGCGCGCCGCCGAAGCCGCCGCAGACGTGACCCTTAAAGTGGGACAAAATCAGGGTGGAATCGTAGTTTGCCAAATCCTTGCCCACGAAATTCTGCTGAATGGTCTGACCCTCGGGAATGGGGAGGACCAGATCGGGACCCTGTGCGTCCAGCAGGTCAACGGGGTACATATCGGACCAGCCGTGCTTTTTCAGCAGCCGCGTGTGCCGCTCGGTGGTGTTCCGGGCGCCCTCGTAAGCGGTGTTACACTCAACAATCGTGCCGCCCACAAAATCCACAACCGGCTTCCAAAATTCCGGCCGCAGGAAATTGGGGTTGCCTTCCTCGCCGGAATGGACCTTGATGGCCACACGGCCGGTCAGTTCCTTGCCCAACTGCTGATACAGTTTCAGCACGGACTCGGGAGAAAGATCTTTGCAAAAATACACGGTAGATTTCATATTGGGGTCCTCCTTTGGGTTTTTCTTTTATTGTACCCTATATTTTTCTTGTTAGCAACAGCAATTTCGATGGAGAATTTCAAAAAGCTTCCGTTAAAGTATAGTTCAGGAGGGATTACTATGAACAAAAATGTAAAAATGCGTTTGCTGGCGCTGGCCATACCCTTGGCGGTAGGCGGCCTTGCCACACTTCTGTCCGGCGGTATGGATGCCTATCAGGTGATCAACCAGCCGCCCCTGTCGCCGCCGGCTTGGGTGTTTCCGCTGGTGTGGACGGTGCTGTACCTGCTGATGGGGGAGGCCTCCTATCGGGTCTACGCCTCGGGACAAGACCAAGCCCAGATCCGCAAGGCCCTCATCGCCTACGGGGTGCAGCTGTTTCTCAATTTTCTGTGGCCGCTGGTGTTTTTCGGCGGAAAGATGTACTTAACGGCCTTCGTCGTGCTGGCAGCCCTGTGGGTGGCCATTGTAATTACGATGCGGCGGTTTATGAAGCTGGACGAGACGGCCGGCGACCTGCTGATTCCCTATCTTTTGTGGGTCAGTTTCGCCGGATACTTGAATTTGGGCGTGTTTTTGCTGAACTAATTGGGAAAAACTGAATATTCCTCTTGTAAAATATGATTTTTTCGCGTATACTCTTTATAATACAGTTTTTTATAAAGAGGTAAGCACTATGGAACTGATTTCTATCCGTGAACTGTTCAAAAACACCGATAAGTATGCCGACCAAACCGTCACCATCGGCGGCTGGGTGCGTAATCGCCGCCCCAGTAAGCAGTTTGGCTTCATTATGCTGAACGACGGCACTTATTTCACCCCCGTTCAGGTGGTTTATAACGACACCATCTCCAATTTCCAGGAGATCTCCAAGATCAATATCGGCGCAGCGCTGGTCATCACCGGCACCGTGGTTCTGACCCCCGGCAGCCAGCAGCCTTTCGAAATTCAGGCAAGCGAGGTTGTTGTGGAAGGTCCGTCCACCGGCGATTACCCCCTGCAGCCTAAGCGCCACTCTATGGAGTTTTTGCGTACTATCACCCATCTGCGTCCCCGGACCAACACCTTCCAGGCCGTGTTCCGCGTTCGCTCTCTGGCGGCTATGGCCATCCACCAGTTCTTCCAGGACCGTGACTTCGTCTATGTCCATACACCGCTCATCACCGGCTCCGACTGTGAGGGCGCAGGTGAAATGTTCCAAGTCACTACCTTGGACTTGAACAACATTCCCAAGACCGAAGACGGCAAGGTAGACTTCTCCCAGGACTTCTACGGCAAGCCCACCAACCTGACCGTTTCCGGCCAGCTCAACGGTGAGACCTTCGCTATGGCCTTTAAGAACATCTATACCTTCGGCCCCACCTTCCGTGCCGAAAAGTCCAACACCACTCGTCACGCATCCGAGTTCTGGATGATCGAGCCGGAGATGGCCTTTGCAGATCTGGATGATCTGCTCCGCGTGGAGGAGGATATGCTCAAGTACATCATTTCCTATGTTCTGGAGCACGCTCCCGAGGAAATGAACTTCTTCAATTCCTTCATTGACAAGGGTCTGCTTGACCGCCTCAACAACATTCTGAACAATGACTTTGGCCGCATCACCTACACCGATGCTGTTGCTCTGCTCGAAAAGCATAATGACCAGTTTGACTACCCCGTCAGCTGGGGCTGTGACCTGCAGACCGAGCACGAGCGCTACCTGACCGAAGTGATCTTCAAGAAGCCTGTTTTCGTCACCGATTACCCCAAGGAGATTAAGGCCTTCTATATGAAACTGAACCCCGACGGAAAGACCGTCGCCGCTGTGGACTGCCTTGTGCCCGGCATCGGCGAGATCACCGGCGGCAGCCAGCGTGAGGACAACTACGAGCTGCTGAAGAGTCGCATCGAAGAACTGGGTATGAACCCGGAGGATTACGACTTCTATCTGGACCTGCGGAAATACGGCTCCTGCCGTCACGCCGGCTTCGGCTTGGGCTTCGAGCGCTGCGTGATGTACCTGACCGGTATGGGCAACATCCGCGATGTGCTGCCCTTCCCCAGAACTGTCGGCACCTGCGAACTGTAAAAAAATAAAGGAGCGTCTGCGGACGCTCCTTTTCTTTTTGGGGAGAATGTGCTATACTGAATAAAAACCAAGGAGGTGCGGTTATGAAAAACAAAACCGGCAAATTCTATTTGGCCTTGGTCATCTTCAGCCTTGTGGGGCAGGTGGCCTGGGTGATGGAGAATATGTACTTCAATGTGTTCATCTATAAGATGTTCAACGCCAGCGCAGAGGCGATCTCCGCTATGGTGGCGGCCTCTGCCATTGCGGCCACGGTGACCACCTTGCTGGTGGGCGCGTTTTCCGATAAGATCGGCAAGCGCAAGCTGTTCATCTGTGGCGGCTATATGCTTTGGGGCGTGTCCATTTTGAGCTTTGCGCTGATCCGTATGGATGTGATCAATGCCCTGTTCCCGGCGGCGGCTTCTGCGGCATCCGTTGGCGTATCCCTTGTGATCGTGATGGACTGCGTGATGACCTTCTTCGGCTCTTCTGCCAACGATGCGGCCTTTAACGCGTGGGTGACGGACTCCACCGACGAAACCAACCGGGGCGCTGTGGAGGGCATCAATTCCATGATGCCGCTGCTGGCTATTTTGGTGGTGTTCGGCGGCTTTATGGGTCTTGACCTGAACCTGCAAAGCAGCTGGATCACGGTGTTTTTGATCATCGGCGGCGTGGTGTTCCTGCTGGGTCTTTTGGGTGTGTTCCTGATCAAAGAACAAAAACTTGACACAAAGGGCAACGAGCGCTATTTTGCCAACCTGATCTACGGCTTCCGCCCTCGTGTGATCCGGGAAAACAAAAATTTGTACCTGACCCTGCTGGCCTACGGTGTATTTGGCATCGCCATCAACATCTTTATGCCTTACTTAATTTTGTACTATACCGTAAGCTTGGGTATGGATAATTATGTGCTGATCTTTGCGCCGGCCATTATTCTGGCTGCGGCCTTTACCTTCTTCTACGGCAAGGTCTATGACCGCAAGGGCTTCCGTTTCAGCGTCCTGCCTGCGTTAGGGCTATTGATGGCAGGCTTTGTGGTGCTTTACTTCTTCCGCAGCACTGTTCCGGTGTTTGTGGGTACTTTGATTATGCTTTGCGGCTACCTGTCCGGTATGGCGGTGTTCGGCGCGATGCTCCGTGACCGCACGCCCGAGAAAAAGGCCGGTATGTTCCAAGGCCAGCGGATCATCGGACAGGTGCTGATCCCCGGTGTCATCGGCCCGGCCATCGGCGCGGCGGTCTTGAAAAATGCAGATACCGTAGTAAACGACGACGGAACAACCTCCTTTGTCCCCAATCAGAATATCTTTTTGGCGGCATTTGTGGCGGCGGCCTGCATCTTCCTGGTGCTGTGGCCTCTGTTCCGGGCGCTGAAGAAGGAGAAGAAGGATGCTGAATAAACTGCTCACCCCTTGGACGGAAACGGTAGGGGAGAACCCTTGGCAGGTCTACCCCAGCCCCCAAATGAAACGGAAAAGTTATGTAAACTTAAACGGCCTGTGGGATTTTGCCGCAGGAGAAACCGAGGAAATACCTGCAACCTATAACCAACAGATTTTGGTGCCATTCTGCCCGGAAAGTATGCTCAGCGGCGCGAACGAGGGTAAATACACCGGCAAATGGCTGTTTTATCGGCGCACTTTCACGCTCCCGGAGGGATTCCGAAAAGATAAGGTGCTGCTCCACATCGGTGCAGCCGACCAAACTGCAAAAATTTATGTAAACCAAAAATGTGTGGGCACCCATGTAGGCGGCTACGAGGCTTTTTCCTTTGACATCACCTCTGCGCTGGAGGAGGAAAACGAAATCGTCATTGCTGTCTTTGATGATTTGCAGGATAAGACCCAACCTTACGGCAAGCAGACCCTGAAAAGGGGCGGTATGTGGTATACCCCCGTGTCCGGCATCTGGCAGACAGTCTGGCTGGAAAGTGTGCCGGCCGCGCATATCGAGGACTTAGACATTTCCGTGACCTTGGAATCGGCAACCATCACGGTTACGCCGCCGCTGAACGGCAAAATTCTGCTGGACGGCAAGGAATACCCCGTAACCTGCGGCAAGGCGGTCATCACTCCGGAAAATCCCCATCTGTGGACACCGGAAGACCCCTATCTGTACCACTTCGCCATCGAAACGGAATGCGACCGGGTGGAGAGTTATTTTGCTCTGCGGACGTTGGAAATCAAAGAATGCGGCGGCATTCCCCGGCTGTGCCTGAACGGTGAGCCTTACTTCTTCCACGGCCTACTGGACCAAGGCTACTGGAGCGACGGCATTTATACCCCTGCAACGCCTGATGCCTATGCCTTCGATATTCTTGAAATGAAACGCCTTGGCTTCAACACCCTGCGTAAGCACATCAAGGTGGAGCCGGAGCAGTTCTATTATGATTGCGACCGGCTGGGCATGGTGGTGTTCCAGGATATGGTCAATAACGGCGATTATAGCTTCTTCCGGGATACGGCGCTGCCCACTGTCGGCCTGCAAAAGCTGAACGATAAGCGCCTGCACAAGGATAAAACCACCCGTGCCCGTTTCTTGGAGGCGATGGAGTCTACCGTCAAGCAGCTGAAAAACCACCCTTGCATCGTCTACTGGACCATCTTCAATGAGGGTTGGGGTCAGTTTGACGGCAGCGCAGCCTACAAAAAGCTGAAAAGCTTGGATAATAGCCGCATCATCGACACCACCTCCGGCTGGTTCCGCAGCGCAACCACCGATGTGGACAGCCGCCATATCTACTTTACCCCGTGGTCGACCCTGAAGCCTTCCGATAAACCCTTGGTGCTTTCAGAGTTCGGCGGCTATGCCTACCCGGTTGCAGATCACCTGTTCAACCCGGACAAGGCCTACGGCTACAAGTCCTGCAAAACGGAGGAAGCGTTCCAAAGCGCATTGGCAGAGCTGTATGTGATGCGCGTGCTGCCTGCCATCGAAAGGGGCCTTTGCGCTACGATTTATACGCAGGTGTCCGATGTGGAGGACGAAATCAACGGCCTGCTCACCTATGACCGCCGCGTCAATAAGGCAGACGAGGAAGCAATGCTGCAGATCAGCGATGCTTTGCGAGCGGCTTTTGCAGAAAGCTGTAAAGCCACATCGCCCCAAGACTGACCGGGATCCACGCCAGATAAAAGGGCAGACAGATCTGCCCCCGTACATTTAGGGGCATATCGCGGTAGTCCCATACCCGATACTCCCGGTTGAACACAAGTCCTGCCGCAAATTCCACCATTGTCACAATGCCCGCACCCACCAAGCCTCGAGAAAGCAGAGGCAGCCGGGGGCGGGTATTTTGCAGTTTTCCCAGCAGCAAAAAACAGCAGCCACCGGCAAGGAACATACTGCTGTGGCTACGGCCCCGCCACAGCAATTCCAAGGCCACATAACCGCTGCCGCCCAGCAAAAACAGGATAAATGCTTTCAAAAATTTCATAGCCTGTCACCTCGAAAACAGCATCCCCAAAAAAACCCCAAAAATACAGAAAAATATTCTTGACAAAACTACAAACACTGTATATAATAACAAAGCCTGTTTGGCAAGCCATATGGCGGCGTAACTCAGCTGGTAGAGTACCCGGTTCATACCCGGTATGTCACCTGTTCGAATCAGGTCGCCGCTACCAGGCCCGTTGGTCAAGCGGTTAAGACACCGCCCTTTCACGGCGGTAACATGGGTTCGATTCCCG
>JAZLCU010000040.1:0-13374 GCA_045614325.1 Faecousia sp.
ATTATGTATGGCGAAGGCATCAGCAAGTGGGGCGAGCTGGTGGATTTGGCTGTTCAGATGGACATTGTCCAGAAAAGCGGCAGCTGGTTCAGCATGGGTGAAGAGCGCATCGGTCAGGGCAAGGACAGCGTAAAGACCTTCCTGCAGTCCAACCCCGATATTGCAGAGCAGGTGGAAACACAGGTTCGCGAAAAGCTCATCACCGGCGCAGCAGAGAGAACGCCTGCCCGCGCAGCTGAGCGGCCCATAGCTGTCAGCGCAGATGACTTCGATGACGAGGATTGAGTCTGTTGCCGCTCAGCCGGATCGTGTTGGGCGGTATACTGTAAAATTTGAGGACGGCACATCCATGCGCCTTTACCGGCAAACCGTGGAGGATTTTGGTCTCTACACCGGTAAAGGGCTTGAGGATGATGAGCTGAAAAATCTGCGCGCTGCCGCAGGCCAGATGTCCTCGAAAATGCGTGCGGTGCGGATCATCTCCGCCAGCAGCGTGTCCAAAGCAGATTTGGAGCGTCGACTGGTGGAAAAGGGTGAAAGCAAGCAGGATGCCCGGCAGGCTGTTGCGTGGCTTGCGGATATGGACCTTTTGGACGATCAAAAAACGGCCCATCAGGTGGTGCAAAGCTGTATCGCCAAGGGTTACGGCCCTGCCCGCGCCAAGCAGGCACTTTTTGAAAAACGAATTCCCAAGGAATATTGGGATGCGGCATTGGAAGATTATCCCGATCAATCGGAAAAGATTCAGGCCTTTCTAGAAAAGCGTCTGACAGGGGAGTGGACGGATAAGGATCTGCGTAAAGCAACCGATGCCCTCCTGCGACGGGGACATAGCTATCACGAGATCCGCAGAGCGCTGCAGGCATTTTCTGAGAATGCGGATCTTCAGGAGGATATATATGGCTAAAATTGGATTTATCTCTCTGGGCTGTGCAAAAAATCAGGTGGACTGCGAACGGATGATGTACCGGGTGCAGGACGCCGGTTTTGAGGTGCAGCCGGATGTGATCGGCGCTGATGTGGTGGTGATCAATACCTGTGGCTTCATTGATTCGGCAAAGGCCGAGGCCATTGATTACATTCTGCAAATGGCTCAGATGAAGGCACAGGGCCTGATCGGCAGGATCCTTGTGACCGGCTGCCTTTCTCAGCGGTATCAGCAGGAGATCTTCGAGCAACTGCCGGAGGTGGACGGTATCTTGGGTACCGGAAGCTACACAGAGGTGGTCGCTGCCATCGAAAAGCTGCTTGCAGATGAGACGGTCTCTGATTTTGCCTCCATTGACACCCCGGAAGAGGAGTGCGGTCGTATTCTCACCACCCCGGAGCATTACGCTTACATTAAAATCGCAGAAGGCTGCGATAACCGTTGCGCCTACTGCATTATTCCTTATTTGCGCGGCAAATTCCGCAGCCGCCAAATGGACGACATTCTCTATGAAGCCCGGTATTTGGCCTCCATCGGCGTAAAAGAATTGCTTGTGGTCGCGCAGGATACCAGCCGCTACGGCACAGATTTTGCCGAGCATAAGCGGTTGCTGCCGGAACTTCTGCGAGAGCTGTGTAAGATCGACGGGATCCATTGGATCCGCGTTCATTATACCTATCCTGACGAGATTGATGATGCGCTGATCGATGTGATGGCGTCGGAGCCGAAGATCGTCAAATATTTGGATATTCCCATTCAGCATTGTAACGACACGGTGCTGAAGCTGATGAACCGCCGCGGAAGCCACAAATTTTTGGAGGAATTGTTTGCAAAGCTGCGCAGCCGGATCCCCGGCCTCGTGATCCGCACCAGCGTGATCACCGGCCTTCCCGGTGAAACTGAGGAGGCCTTTGAGGAGTTGTGCCAATTCCTGAAAGAACAGCGTTTGGAGCGCGTGGGCGCATTCCCGTTCTCTCCCGAAGAGGGAACACCTGCCGCAGAGATGGATTTTGTGGATTCCGAGATCGCCCAGCAGCGGGCGCAGCAGGTGGAAGCGATTCAATCCCGCATTATGGATGACTACAATGCTTCTATGCAGGGTAAAACGCTGGAGGTTTTGGTAGACGGCTTTGACGAAGACGCAGAGCAGTTCTATGGCCGGACCTATGCCGATTCACCTGAGATTGACAGCCGGGTCTGGATCGCCACGGAGGAGCCCTTGACAGAGGGTACATTCGTAAATGTATGTATCGATTGCGTGGTGGACGGAGAGTTGTCCGGCTATTTAGTGGAGGAGTAACAATGACACTGGCCAGTAAAATCACATTGATACGCGTAGCGTTTATTCCGCTTTATATGCTTTTTATGTATTTAAGCGGCGGTCAGACCGGCCTGTGGCTGTGGATTGCTTTGGCTGTGTTTGTGATCGCCAGTGTGACCGATTATGTGGACGGTCAGATTGCCCGTAAGTATAACCAGGTCAGTGATTTCGGCAAATTCCTTGACCCCCTTGCAGACAAATTGCTGACCATCGCAGCTATGACAATGTTCTGCCAGTGGGGTATGATGCCGGCCTGGGCACTGATGATCGTTCTCACAAGAGAGTTTGCCGTGACAGGCTTGCGGCTGGTGGCTGTTGGTAAGGGCAAGGTGATCGCAGCCGGCTGGAGCGGTAAAATCAAGACAGCCAGCACAATGATCGGCCTTTGCGCGCTGATGGCTCTGCCCACAGTGCCTTGGCTGGCAATGGCTGTCAACGGAGTGATCATCGTAACGACTGTTTACTCCGGTATCGAATATTTTGTGCAAAACTGGAAATGCCTTTGGGATTAAAAAACATTGCGCCGGCGTATTTTGCCGGCGCGTTTTTTTATACCGGAAGGGGGAAAATTTGCGGATACTATTGCAGGATTGCGGATTATTTGTTATAATATCAGCAATATTATGGAAAAGTGTACGCAAGGAGCGACTATGGGAGAACCAAACTATCGCCTGGAAGGAATCGTTCGCACAAAAAGCGAGCTGATGGAGGACTTTGAGGGTCCTCTGAATGTTATATTTCTTCTGCTGAGCAAGAATAAAATAGAGATTCAGGATGTGTCCATCACGGCGATTTTGGAGCAGTATCTGGCGTATCTGGAGGAAATGAAGCGGCTGGATATTGAACTGGCCAGTGAGTTCATCACCATGGCGTCCCACCTGATGCTTATCAAGACCAAAATGCTGCTGTCTACAGCCGAAGCCGTTGAAGCGGAGAGTGAATTGGATCTGCTGCGCCAGTCCTTGCTTGAGCGTCAGCGCAACGATGCGATGAATCAGATCCGCGTGGCGATCACCGCCTTGGAGCCTCGTAACGAGTTGGGCAGAAATATCTTCACCAAGCCCCCTGAGCCCCTGCGCCGGGATACCACCTATCGGTACCTCCACGAGGTGGACGATATGCTTTGGGCGCTGGAGGAAATTGCAGAGCGCAATCAGCGCCGTTTGCCACCTCCTACGGTGAATTTCCGCGGCATTGTTGGCAAAGAACCTTATCCTGTTACAAGAAAAGCCCGTGAGCTTGTGAAGAACCTGATCCTTCGTGGCGTTCAGAAGCTCAAAAATTTATTTAAGGGCAGCCGCAGCCGTTCTGAAATTGTTGCGACATTTTTGGCAATACTGGAATTGTGTAAGACCAACGCCGTTGCGTTGGAGGACGATGTTTCCGGCGAAAACCCCAGCGTACGTCTTTTGGATGAGAGTGCGCTGACCACACAAGGAGATGACATAAATGGAACAAATTGAATTGCAGAGGGCCATTGAAGCCATCTTATTTGCGTCCGGCGAACGGGTGGAAATTGCCCAGCTGGCCGCTGTGCTGGAAGCAGACAAGGACGAAATCATTTCTGCAACCAACGCATTGGCTGACGAGCTGGCCTTTAACCGCCGCGGCATTCGCATTTTGCGGTTGGAGGACGGTTATCAAATGGTCTCCTCCAGCGAAATGGCGGACTATATCACCCAAGCGCTTGAAACCAGAAAGCCCCCCAAGCTGTCTTCTTCACAGCTGGAGGCACTTACGATCATTGCTTACTATCAGCCGGCCACAAAGGCAATGGTAGAGCAGCTTCGCGGTGTGGACAGCTCTTATTCCATCGGCGCACTGCTGAATAAGAAACTCATTGAGGATGCCGGCCGTCTGAATGTTCCCGGCAGACCCATTCAGTACCGCACCACACCCAATTTCCTGCGCACCTTTGGCCTAAGTTCCCTTGATGAGCTGCCTGCCATCGAAAAGGTAAGCCTAAGCGAGCCGGAACTGCCGGAGGGCGAGACCGACACCCAGCAAATGACCTTGGAAGAGGTTTAAACCTAACTGAAATTTAAGAAAAGGCGGTAACATTATGAGCCAGAATCTTCCCAATATGTTAGAAAGCACCATTGAAAAGATCCGCGATATGGTAAAAGCAAACACCGTAGTCGGCGATCCGATCACCGTAGAGAATACCACTCTGATCCCTATTTCCAAGATCAGCATCGGTCTTGGCGGCGGCGGCTTTGACCTGACCTCCAAGAAGGATGCCCGTCAGGACGATCCCTTTGGCGGCGGTGTTGCGGCCGGCGTGAAGGTGACTCCCGTTGCTTTTCTGATCATCAAGGAGGGTAATGTGCGTATGCTGCCTGTGGCGTTGCCTGCCAACACCACCGCTGACCGCATTGTGGAAATGGTTCCCGATACGCTGGACAAGATCACCAACTTCATCGAGTCCAGATTGGAGAAAAAAGAGGAAGAATAAGATATTGACCCGTGGGAAAACTACCTTCGGGTGATATAGATGAAAAAACTGTTTACCGGGGTGGCAGCGGCATTGCTGGCTGCCTCCCTGGTTTTTCCTTGTAATGCTGTTTCTGCGAAAAGCGCCATATTGCTTGACACAGCGTCCGGCCGCGCGCTGTATGAGAAGAATGCAGACCGGCAGAGCTTGATTGCCAGCACCACGAAAATTATGACTGCTCTCGTGGTTTGTGAGCAGGTCAATGTGCTGGACAGAGTGCGGATACCGGAGCAGGCCGTTGGCATCGAAGGCTCGTCAATGTACCTGAAAGCAGGTGAAGTGCTGACGGTGCAGGACCTCTTGTATGGACTGATGCTCCATAGCGGCAACGATGCAGCGGTGGCGCTGGCTATCTACTGCGGTGGCACGGTGGAAGGATTTGCGGAACTGATGAACGATAAAGCCCACCGCTTGGGCCTCCAGAATACCCACTTTGTCAACCCCAACGGTTTAGACGCCCCCGGCCATTATTCCACAGCCAGAGATATGGCAGTTTTAGCGGCCTATGCGATGGAAAATCCGATCTTCGCTAAAACGGTCTCCACAAAGACCGTGAAGGTGGGCGGTCGCGTCCTGCGCAATCATAATAAGCTGCTTTGGCTCGTAGAGGGCGCGGACGGCGTTAAGACCGGCTTTACAAAGGCGGCAGGGCGAATCCTTGTGTCCAGCTGTACGCGGCAGGGAAGGCGGCTTGTAGCCGTTACGATGAATGATGGTAACGATTGGCAGGATCACAAAAACCTGCTGGAGACCGGCTTCTCCAATTACACCCAGCGGCAGATCCTGCAAAAAGGGGACTGTGTTGGAACAGTTGCGATTCTGTCCGGACAGGAGGAACGCGTGGAGCTTTTGGCTGACGCTGATTATTCCTATGCGCTGGCAGAAAATGAAAGGCCGCAGATTTTGCTCCCGGAGCCGGGATTTGTCTATGCGCCGGTGGTGCAGGGACAGAAGGCCGGCTTTGCTTATCTTTGCTTAAACGGCAAAGCCATCGGTAAGGTCCCGGTGGTCTATGGTAGAACGGTCGAACAGGAAATGATTCAAAAACAATCCCTATGGGAAAGACTTTTCAAAGGAGGACACAATGGCTGAACGGTTGCAAAAGATCATAGCCGCCCGGGGCATAACATCCCGGCGCAAAGCAGAAGAAATGATCGCGGCAGGTCGTGTTACCTGTAACGGTCGCGTGGCCTCCTTAGGCGAAAGTGCTGACCCGGAGGTTGATATCATCCTGCTGGATGGGAAACCGCTCCCGTCCGGCGGCGAACATACGTACATTATGCTGAATAAACCTCGTGGCTATGTAACCACACTGCAGGACGAAAAGGGCAGAAAAGATGTCACCAAACTGGTGGCCGATTGTGGCTGCCGCGTGTATCCTGTGGGACGATTGGATATGGACTCGGAGGGCCTTCTCCTTTTCACAAACGACGGCGAATTTGCCAACACCCTGATGCATCCCAGCCACCAAGTGGATAAGACCTATCGGGTGCAGGTGACAGGTTATACTGACGAGGCACTGCAGCGCCTTGGTGAGCCGATTACCTTGGACAGCTATACGATCGCAAAACCCACAGTTAAGCGCCTCTCCGGCGGTCAGACCGGCAAGGCTACCTTGGAAGTCGTGATCCACGAAGGCAGAAATCGTCAGGTTCGCAGAATGTGCGCCGCGGCCGGAATGGAGGTCACCCGTCTTATCCGCGTGGCGGAGGGCGACCTTGAGCTGGGAGACCTGCCCTTGGGTAAATGGCGTTACTTAACAAAAGAGGAAGTTGAAAAACTGGAAATTTGATACATACAGTATTGGAAACGAGGTGAATGTTTTGAATTACGATCTGATCGTGATCGGAGGCGGTCCTGCCGGTATGTTCGCTGCCATAACGGCGGCAGAGCAGGGAAGCCGTGTGTTGCTGCTGGAGGCAAATAACCGCTTGGGCAAGAAATTGCTGATCACGGGCAAAGGCCGCTGCAATGTAACCAATAATTGCACAGCGCAGGAGGTTCTGCAAAACGTTCCCCGAAACGGTAAATTCCTGTATAGCGTAATGGAAAGCTATCCGCCCTCTAGCGCCATGGCCTTTTTCGAATCTCGTGGCTGCGCCTTAAAAACCGAGCGCGGAAACCGCGTATTTCCTGTAAGCGACAGATCCCAATCCGTTCTGGAATGTCTGCAGAAGGAAATGCGCCGCTTAGGCGTAAAAGTCGAAACCGTACGCGCCACAGAGATACTCACCGAAAACGGTTGCGTTACCGGCGTTAAGACTAATAGCGGCACCTATAATGCTGCAGCAGCCCTGATCGCCACCGGCGGCGTGTCCTATCCCACCACCGGCTCCACCGGCGATGGCTATAAAATGGCGGCCGCCTTGGGTCATACCATCGTCGAGCCGGTCGGCTCTTTGGTTCCCTTGGAAACAGCCGGCAACAGTTGCCAGAGGATGCAGGGGCTGAGCCTGCGAAATGTGGGGGTAAAGCTGCTGAATAAAAAAGGAAAAGTGGCATATAAAGATTTTGGAGAGCTGCTTTTTACCCATTTCGGCGCATCCGGTCCCACGATTTTAAGCGCCAGCGCCCACATTAAGGAGTTCCCCTGCAAGGTGCTGATCGACTTGAAGCCGGCGCTGGATGAAGGCAAGCTGGACGATCGTATCCTCCGGGATTTGGATACTTACAAAAACCGAACGATGGAAAACGCTCTCACCGACCTGCTGCCCAGATCGATGATCCCTGTGGTACTGGATATGATCTCCGTGCCCGGTGACCTGCAGGCCAATTCCCTGACCAAGCAGCAGCGCAGAGCCCTTGTGGAGCTATTAAAGGCGTTCCCTCTGGAGGCAACCGGCAAGCGCCCCGTGGCGGAAGCAATCATCACCTCCGGCGGCGTCAAGGTGTCGGAGATCGACCCAAAAACAATGATGTCAAAGCTTGTACAGGGTCTGTATTTTGCTGGAGAAGTGATCGATTGCGATGCTTATACCGGCGGTTTTAACTTGCAGATCGCTTGGGCAACCGGCTATGCTGTTGGTATGTCGGTAAAACGATGATTGACAAACAAACGCAGTTGTAATAAAATACATATGACCTAGAAAACCATTATTGGAGGAATAGAAAGATGTACGAAAAATTGGTTTCCTATGCTGTTAAGCAGTTGGATCTGAACCCCGATGACATTACCCCGGCCAGCACCTTTGAGAGCTTGGGTATCGACTCTCTGGATATTGTTGAAATGATCATGGATCTGGAGTCCGAATTGGGTGTTGAGTTGGAAATGGAAGATCAGAAGATCTCCAACTTCCAGGAGCTTGCCGATTTTATCGAGTCCAAGATGGGCTAATAATCGAATACCCTTGTTATGGCGAGCCGGCTTATAACAAGGTCGCACTAGTCGGGGAGATAGCGGTGCCCTGTACCTGCAATCCGCTACAGCAGGGATGAATTCCCACACCCGGGTTTGTTTCAGTGCCGTCCGATCCGTGTAAGCGGTGTTGATGGAATGGTCCTGCGCAACAGAATCCCGCGAACCATGTCAGGTGGGGAACCAAGCAGCATTAAGCGGATTTTTCTGTGTGCCGCGGGGTCTCCGTTCCTGAGCTGGCTGCACGAATACCGGGCATTGGGCAGGTTCAAATGTGGGTGTGCGATCTTGTTATGAGCCGGCTTTTTACTGGAGGATTTTTATGTATCAGGCACTTTATCGTAAATACAGACCTCAGACTTTCGATGATGTAGTTGGCCAGCAGGCGATTTCCCAAACGCTGAAGACCCAGCTGCAGAGTGGAAAGCTGAGCCATGCCTACCTGTTCACCGGATCTCGGGGAACGGGCAAGACCAGTACGGCCAAAATTCTGGCTAAGGCTGTGAACTGTGAAAATCCTCAGGACGGCAATCCCTGTAACCGCTGTAAAGCTTGCTTAGCCATCGATTCCGGCGCTTGTATGGATGTGTTGGAGATCGACGCTGCTTCCAACAACGGCGTTGACAATGTCCGCGACTTGCGCGACGATGCGATCTATTCGCCCTCTCAGGTGAAAATGCGCGTGTACATCATTGACGAAGTGCATATGCTGTCCATTTCCGCATTTAATGCGCTCTTAAAGATCATCGAAGAGCCGCCTGAGCACCTGCTGTTCATCCTTGCGACCACCGAGTTGCATAAGGTTCCGGCTACCATTTTGTCCCGTTGCCAGCGCTTCTCCTTCCGCCGTATCAATCAGGAAGATATTGCCGCAAGATTGCAGTATGTTTCTTATCAGGAGAATATCGAGCTGGACGAGCCTGCCGCCCGTATTTTGGCGCGGCTGGCCGATGGCGGTATGCGTGACGGCCTGAGCCTGCTTGACCAGTGCGCATCTGCAACCACCGGAGAAGTGACGGCCGAGAAGGTCTATGCCTGCCTTGGCATTGCCGGCATCCAGGATTGCGGCAAGCTGATGGAAGCAATTGCAGATCACGATGCAAAGACCGCCCTTAGCCTTTTGAATCGATTCTACTCCGAGGGCAAGGATATGGGCGCGCTGTTGGACGAGCTGGCAAGTCTTGCACGAGATTTTATGATTATGCAATCTGCGCCGGATGCTGCTATTGGTATGCTCTCCGGTGTTGCAACCGACGAAGAAGTGAAGAAATTGGCCACCCGGTTTACTTCTGCCCAGCTGGTTCGTATGCTGGAGCAGATTCAAAAGACCGCAGCAGGCTTTGTCCGCAGCGCCAGCCGCCGTATGGATGTGGAGCTGTGCCTTGTGAACCTGTGCCGGCCGGAGCTGCAGTTGGATGCGGAAAGCCTGAATGTACGGCTGACTCGTCTGGAAGATCAGATCAAAAGCGGTGTTGTCACCGCTGCACCCCAAAAGCTGCAGCCTGCTGTAAAAATAGAGGATGAGGAGGAATATCCTCCTGTCCCCGATGACAGCGATGCGCCTCCCGTGGCAGAAGCACCTGTGACCTTCGAGGAAGAAGATCCTGCCTCCGCATCCTTCTGGGTAGAGCTTTGCGGCGAGGTTCGCAAGGAGTTGAAACCTCCTGTTTCCGGCTTCTTTGCCCAAACCCCCAACAGCCCTGTCAACGGCGTGATGAAAGGGGATACGATATTGCTTGTCTGCGCCAATGCGTTTACTAAGCAGATCGTGGACAAGCCGGAGGTGCTGGAGCTTGTGGCCCGGAAGGCGTCCGCAAAGTTCGGTAGACCCATCCGAGCAAAGGCTTGCGATAAAACAGAAACCGGCGGAAAAAGTGCCCAAATGGAGCAGCTGCTCCAGTTCGGCAGAGAACATTCCGATGTAATTCATATCAAATAACTGAAGGAGAACTTGAAAATGGCAAAAGGTGGATTTCGCGGTATGCCCGGAGGCATGAACCAAGCCGCAATGATAAAGCAGGCGCAGAAAATGCAGATGGAAATGCAGCGTATGCAGGAAGAGATGGAGAATAAAACCTACACCGCAGCCGCAGGCGGCGGTATGGTGAAGGCCTCCGTTAATGGCAAGCACGAGCTTGTCGATTTGCAGATCAACCCTGAGGCAGTGGATCCCGATGATGTGGAAATGCTGCAGGATATGGTGATCGCTGCTGTGAACGAGGCAATGCGCGCAGCTGATACCGAGGCGGCCAATAATATGTCCCGGCTGACCGGCGGCCTGAATTTGGGCGGCCTGTTTTAAGGAGGCGCTATGCAGTATTTTCCCGCAGCCTTGCAGGATTTAGCGGATCATTTTGCACGGCTTCCCGGCATCGGCGGTAAAACAGCCCAACGGTTGGCATTTTATATGCTCGGCCTTCCGGAAGCGGAGGCCAAGGCCTTTGCTGATGCTATTATAGAGGCAAAGCGCACGGTCCATACCTGCCCTGTGTGTCAGAACCTGACGGACAGGGAAGTTTGCCCCATCTGCGATGACGAGATGCGTAACCGCAGTGTGATCTGCGTGGTGGCAGAGCCGAAGGATGTGATCGCTATGGAACACAGCCGTGAAGTTAACGGTGTGTACCATGTGCTTCACGGCGTTATTTCTCCTTTAAACCATATGACGCAGGATGATATCCGCGTAAAGGAGCTTTTGCAGCGTGTGGCTTCGGAGGATGTAACGGAAGTGATTATGGCCACAAACCCCGATACCGAGGGCGAGGCTACAGCGATGTACATATCCCGCCTTCTGCGGCCTATGGAAGTGAAGGTGACCCGTTTGGCCTATGGCGTGCCTGTGGGCAGCCAGCTTGAGTACGCTGACGAAGTGACCCTTTCCCGCGCCTTAGAGGGACGACAGGAAATATAAATAACAAAAGACGCTACCTTTATGGCAGCGTCTTTTTTGTAAATTTAGATTGCAAAATCCTGCAAAAAAGGCTATGATATTATAAAATAAACGGACAAATGAGGTGGACTTATGGATATGCTGGAAGCCCGTGAAGAATACATACAAGCCAGACGCCTTGCTCAAAAGGAGATCCGCGAATTGCGCGCGGTAGGTAAGGATACCGAACCTGCTGTTTTGGAGGATATTATTGGCGAGAATTACACCGGCTCGATCATCGATCTGGGCGTGGTGAATGTGGCAACCGAGCGCATTGTAGGCACAAAAACCGCAGGCCGCATTACGGCTTTTTCGCCAAGTTTTATGCCTCTTTTGGAGCCGGAATCCGAGTTTGCTCAGAAGTGGATGCGCCTGTGCGCGGACCATATGTCTGACGAGGGCATCCGCAACCCCATTGTCTGCTACGAATACTTGGGAAAATTCTACCTGCAAGAGGGCAATAAGCGTGTCAGTGTTCTGAGACACTTCGGCGCAAGCCAAATTCCCGGTGTTGTCTACCGCGTTATGCCGGAAATGAGCGAAGAACCCCATATCAAGGCCTATTTTGAATTTCTGGATTTCTATAAGGTGACCGGCCTTTATGATGTGCTGTTCCGCCAGCCGGGCGACTATGAAAAACTGTTGTCCTATCTTGGAAAAGACTTGACCCAGGTTTGGACGGAAGATGAAAAGCGCACCTTCCGCGCCTACTTCCGCTATTTCAAGGAAGCTTTCCAGGAGCTGCGTGGCGATCGTCTGGACATCCTGCCGGAGGAAGCGCTGCTGCTTTGGTTGAAGGTGTACCCCTTCCGGGATCTGGGCGATAAGACAGCCGCAGAGATCAAACAGGCGCTTTCTGCGCTTTGGGCAAATGTAGTTTCTGTATCTCAGGAAAGCCCTGTTGTGGACACTGTGTCCGTCGACCACGACAGAAGCAGTATCTTGGGCTACATTATGAATATCGCACCGTCTACCTTGAATGTGGCGCTCATTTACCAGTTGAACCCTGCCACCAGCGCGTGGGCCAAGGGCCACTGGGAGGGCGCAGAATATGTGCAAAAGGTCCTGCTGGACAGAATCATCGTCCGCCATTATTTCAATGCAGATACGCCTGAGGAGGCCGAAAGCCTATTGGAGCAAGCTGTCGCCGAGGGCGCAGACGTGGTGTTCGCCACGACCCCGAAACTCAGCCGCCCTACGCTGAAAATAGCGGTCAAATATCCCCGTGTCCGTTTCTTGAACTGCTCGGTGGACGCGCCCTATTCCAGTGTGCGCACCTACTATAGCCGTATTTTCGAAGGCAAGTTTATCACCGGTGCCATTGCCGGCGCCATGGCCAATAATGACCGGATCGGCTATATCGGCTCATATCCGATTTTCGGTGTGCCTACGGCCATCAATGCCTTTGCACTGGGCGCTCAGTTGACCAATCCCCGGGCAAGGATCTCCCTGCGTTGGTCCTGCTTGGGCGGTAATCCCGTTGAGGAATTTATCGAGAGCGGCATTTATGTCATTTCCAACCGTGATGTGCCTACCCCCGACAAAAAGTACTTGGAATTTGGTACCTACGGCACCTATATGGTGGAAGACGGTGTGCTGTCTCCCTTGGGCTCGCCCATTTGGCTGTGGGGCAATTTCTATGAAAATGTCATCCGTTCGATTTTGAACGGCACTTGGGAAAAGGGCAAAAACAATATGCGCGCGGTGAACTACTGGTGGGGTATGGACAGCGGTGTTATCGATGTAAACCTTGCCGACAGCCTGCCGGCAGGCCTGCTGCAGCTGTGTAACATTCTCCGCGAGGGTCTGAAGGCCGGCACTTTAGAGCCGTTCCAAAGGCACGTTGTTGCACAGGATGGCCGTGTCATTAATGAGGGCGACCGCATCCTGACCCCGGAGGAGCTGCTCCATATGGATTGGCTCTGCGACAATGTGGACGGCTATATTCCGCCCTTCGACGAGATTGCACCCTTTGCCAAGGATATGGTCCGCGAACTGGGCATTTACCGGGATACCATTCCTGTTGAAAAGGAGGGAACGCTGTGAAGATTCTCGCTTTGTCAGATATGGAATGTAAGGCCTTCTACGATTACTATATTCCCGGCCGGCTGGATGGGTATGACTTAATCATTTCCTGCGGCGATTTAAAGCCCCAGTACCTGTCTTTCCTTGTGACAATGACAAGAGTTCCGCTACTGTATGTCCACGGCAATCACGACGAGCGTTATGATCGGATCCCACCGGAGGGTTGCGATTGTATTGAGGACACCATCTTTGTATATAAGGGCCTGCGTATCTTAGGACTGGGTGGTTGCCTTCGTTACCGTCCCGGCGCCCATCAGTATAC
>JAZLCU010000041.1:0-22985 GCA_045614325.1 Faecousia sp.
GGCCTATCCAACACAAACAAGCTGGTACGGTTTTATAATGGCGCCACGGGCCTGAAAACCGGATTCACCCAAGGTGCCGGGTATTGCCTCTCTGCCTCGGCCAGTCGGGAGGGGTTGGATCTGATTGCGGTGGTGATGGGCTGCGAAAGTTCCCAGGATCGGTTTGCCGCCTGCAAAGCCATGCTGGACTACGGCTTTGCCAATTACGCCTTAATTGTGCCGGAAATAGAAGAAGAACTGACCGTACCGGTGAAATTAGGGGTGCTGGACACGGTTCGGGTCGTACCGGCAGAAAAGGAAATGGTCCTTGTGGAAAAAGGGCAGAAAAAGCTGGTGCGGATTCAAACGGAGTTGGAAGAGACCACCACGGCTCCGGTGAGTAAGGGGCAGAGGCTGGGGACGATGACGATCTTTGCCGGGGAGCAGGTTCTGGCCCAGATTCCCCTGGTGGCAGAAGACGCGGCGGAAAAGCTCAGTTGGGCTCAGATGTTCCTGCAGGTGCTGCGCGCTGTCTGCCTGGGATAAAAAAGAAAAAGCCTCCCAAAATTGGGAGGCTTTTCAACTTTGCATTAGTCAGCAACGTAGGGCAGCAGAGCGATCTGACGGGCGCGCTTAATAGCGGTGGTCAGGTCACGCTGATGAGCTGCGCAAGTGCCGGTGGTACGGCGGGGCAGGATCTTGCCACGCTCGGACAGGTAACGGCGGATCTTGGCAGTGTCCTTGTAATCGATAGCGGTCACCTTGTCAACGCAGAAAGCACAGACCTTCTTGCGCTTGCGGGGACGCACATGCTGTTCGTTAGCCATGGGATTAACCTCCTTTATAAGCATTTGTGAAATAGTTCAAGTTAGAAAGGCAGCTGAGCATCGTCGTCATCCAGCATCGCAAAATCGGATGCAGGAGCAGATGCAGCAGGGGCGGAATAACCGCCGAAGCCGCCGGCAGGCGCAGAGCCGAATGCGTTGCCGCCATCGGTACGCTTGCTTTCGCCGAAGTAGACATTGTCTGCCACAACTTCAGCGGTACGACGCTTGTTGCCATCTTTGTCGGTCCAGCCACGGATCTGCAGCCGACCGGAGACTACCGCCATGGAGCCCTTGGTGAAATACTTGGAGACAAATTCTCCAGTCTGACGCCATGCTACACAGTCGATGAAGTCTGTTTCTTTTTCGCCGTTCTCGTTCTTGCCGAAATCGCGGTCAACCGCTACGGTGAAGGATGCGACAGCGACACCGCTGCCGGTACGGCGCAGTTCGGGATCGCGAGTCAGGCGACCCATAATCGTGATGTGGTTGAGCATAGCATTACTCCTCCACTGCGGTGGTCAGGCAGCGCATTACGCCGTCGGTGATCTTCATCACACGCTCCAGCTCTGCAGGGAACTCGGGCTTGCACTCCATGTTCATCAGAACATAGTAGCCTTCTGCCATATCGTTGATGAGATAAGCCAAGCGACGCTTGCCCCATTCGTCAACGTTCAGCAGAGTACCCTCCGCCTCCACCATTGCCTTGAACTTGTTCACAAGTGCAGCGATGCCCTCTTCGCCTAAAGTGGCGTCAATGATGTAGAGAACCTCGTACTTACCGGTGATCTTAGCCATGTTGTTTGCACCTCCTTTTGGACTTTTGGCCCCCGGTCGCGCCGGGAGCAAGGATTGTCCGCATACGCAGACCAGTGTATTATATAGTCTCCCCGGGGATATGTCAAGAGTTTTTGCCAAAAAAATCCGCATATCTATGGAAAATAAGGGAAAAATGACACCTAAGAGGTGATTGAATTGGTCTTATCTTATGTGCGTACGATCCTTCTGTATCTGGTGCTGATCGGCGTGGTGCGGCTTATG
Source organism: Faecousia sp. (assembly GCA_045614325.1). Classification (GTDB taxonomy): domain Bacteria; phylum Bacillota; class Clostridia; order Oscillospirales; family Oscillospiraceae; genus Faecousia. The sequence goes on from JAZLCU010000041.1 coordinate 1,845, forward strand.
GGCAAGCGGCAGATCGGCCAGATGGAGCCATCGGAATTTGTGGTGACGATGCTGGTGGCGAATTTAGCGGCGATCCCCATGCAGGACGGGGGCATTCCGCTGTTTTCCGGTTTTGTGCCTATCGTGACGGTGCTGGGTGCGGAATTGGTGCTTTCTGCTCTGGCTATGAAAAGTGTACGCTTGCGGAAGATTTTGTGCGGAAAACCGGTCATTTTAATTGAAAACGGCAATATATTACAACAAAATTTAAGGAAAACCAGAATCACGCTGGACGAGCTGACCGGCCACTTACGGGAAAAGGATGTGCTGAGCCTGCAGACGGTGCAGTATGCCATTTTGGAGACCAACGGCAATCTGTCGGTGTTCCCGTTCCCAAAAGAAAAGCCTGCCTCGGCAAGGGAGGCAGGCATATCGGTTGAAAAGCAGTCGCTGCCCATTACGATTGTTTCAGACGGGGAACTGCTGGATAAGAATCTGCAAAAGGCAAAAAAGGACAGAAACTGGCTGGATAAGCAGCTGCAGGACAGGGAGGCAACCGTTGAGCAAACTTGGCTGCTGACGGTGGACTCGGAAGAAAATGTGGTATTTTACCGCAAGGAGGAAGGTTAAATGGCGCGTGGCTGGCTGGGAGTGGGAATATTGGTGGTGTTCCTCATTGGAGGGATTGTGGCGGCGGCGTTGATGAGCAGCGCCCATCTGCCCACAGCGGAATTGCTGCAGCAGGCATCGGAAATGACCATCAACGGCGAATTTGGAGAGGCGGTCTTGCTGGGCTTAGAGGCCAAGGACCGCTGGGAACAGCAGTGGAACGGCACGGCCTCTATGGCAGACCACGGCCCTATGGATGAGGTGGATGCGCTGTTTGGCGAACTGACGGTGTATGCTGTCACCGGGGAGGAGCCTCACTTTGCGGCCTGCTGCGCGGAGTTGGCCAAGCGAATCGAGGCGGTGGCTGAGGCCCATAAATTCAGTTGGTGGAATGTGTTATGAAGACCCATAGGCAAGCCGGACGATGCCGCCTGCCAGCATTTCTGCCGCCCGAATGGCTTCGTCGTGGGTGTTGCCGGCAGAGCCTACCTCCACCAAAAGGGTGCCGGGGGATAGGTCTTGGTTGAATTTTTGGGAGCGCAGGTTGATGTTGCGGCAGATGCCCGGGCAGGCATCGTCGATGAGGGTCTGCAGCTTTAAGGCCAGCGCCAGATTCTCCTGCCAGTTGGGGTGGGCAGCACCGCCGTAGCTAGAACCTACCACAAACATCAGCGGTGCGATGCGTGTGCCTTGGGAGAACACCGTTTGGGCGACTTGGTTGCCGTTTTCGTCCTCGTAGGCATCCCGGTGCAGATCCAGCACCAGCCGGATGGTGGGGTAGGCCTCTAAATAGTCCTGCACGCTTTTGCGGCTGCTCGTGTAGGCGTCGGTGTAGGAGGGCTCGTCGTGGAGGGCGGTGTCGTGGATTACCTTGATGCCCTGCGCCTCCAGAAGAGCGGCCAGATGCGCGCCCACAGAGATCATATTTTGCTCGGTGTCCAAGGTGTGGTAATCGGAGGTCTCATCGTAAGAAGAGGTAGGGGAAAAGCTTTCCGTTGCGTGGGAGTGGTAGATCAGCACCGCCGGCTGGCCGTCTGCCAGATTCCAGCGCATAGGTTTACATAACAACTTTTCTAAGTCAGCAGAATAAGAAAAGCCGCACTTGATCTGAATGGCTGCGGCATCGGTTGCGGAAAAGACCGGCAGGTCGGGAAGCGGCGCCTCCGGAGGCAAATCGGTTTCTTCTGTGGCTTCGGTTTCTGTGGAGGTTTCCTCGGTGGTTTCCTCCGGCTCCTCCGTGGGAGCCGGGGCAAATGCGATGTGGGAGGGGCGCAGGAATCTGCCGGTTTGCAGAAAAAGCATCACAGAGGCCATTTGGGGCGGCATAGACAGGCCGCTTGCGCCGGCAATGCCGCTTAGCAGCCGCAGCAGCAGCGCGCAGACAATCACCACCGTACCGGTTCGCAAAACTTTTTGTTCCATACTGCCTCCTTGGGAAATAAGAAAGAGAGAGCCAATGCTCTCTCTTTTTCGCTATTCAGGTTTTTTCCATTTGGGCCTGTCCTTCAGGGTCTGCCGAAGGGTCAGGAAAAAGTCTGTCAAAAGTGTTTTCGACTGCTCCTCTAACAGACCGAACTCTACCTCCGGGTGGTGGTTAAAGTCCATAGAAAACAAATCACACACAGAGCCGCAGGCACCGCATTTTTCATCCCTTGCGCCTGCGAACACCTTGGGGATCCGGGCATTGATAATGGCGCCGGCGCACATGGGGCAGGGCTCTAAGGTCACATACATGGTGCAATCCCAAAGCCGCCAGCCGCCCAAATTTTTGCAGGCATCGGCTATGGCTTCGATCTCCGCGTGACCCAAGGCGGTCTTTGCGGTTTCTCTGCGGTTGCGGCCGCGGCCTACGATCTGTCCGTTCCGGACAATTACGCAGCCTACCGGCACTTCACCCTCTGCGGCGGCTTCTTCCGCCAGCAGCAGCGCCTGCTGCATAAATTCCAGATCTTCCATAGCGCACCTCCTTTTGTAGTATCATACTAAATTCGGGTGCGCCCGTCAAGTGTACCATAGTTTGCTTACGAAATAAACAGAATGTTGCGGTCAGGCTGATTTTGTGATATAGTTAAGAAAATATGGTCTTGCGAGGAAATTTTTATGAAAACGCTGCTTCATATTTGCTGCGCCCCCTGTGGCAATCAGTGCGTGGAAAATCTGCGAAACGATGGGATGGAAGTGACCGGATTTTGGTTTAATCCCAACATCCACCCCTTTACCGAGTACCGGGCAAGAAGAAATTGCCTCCGGGAATATGCCAAAAGTGTAGACCTGCCCCTGATCGAAAAGGACGCATATGCGCTGCGGCCCTTTGTCCGGGAGGTGGCGGAGGATATTGCAAATCGCTGCGTTAAATGCTACGAAATACGGCTTTTTGAAACGGCAAAGACCGCCAAGGAGCAGGGTTTTGACGCGTTCACATCCTCTTTGTTCATCAGCCCCTATCAGAACCACGAACTAATGAAGGATGTGGCTATGCGGGCGGCAGAAATGTATGGCGTTGAATTTTTGTACCGGGATTTCCGGGACTTGTTCAAGGCAGGACAGGCCTATGCCCGGGAGCAGGAATTTTATATGCAGAAATACTGCGGCTGCGTGTTTTCCGAGGAAGAGCGCTACCTGAAGCAAAATAAGATCATCCCCTAGGAGGATATATGAAAAATATGCAACTGATCGTGCCGTGCCTGTTTGGCTTAGAGGGTTTGGCCGGCGACGAGCTGAAACGAATGAATATGGAAAATGTCCGGGTAGAGGACCGCAGAGTCCTGTTCACCGGTGACGAAAATGCGCTGGCTAAGGCCAACATCTGCCTGCGTACCGGTGAGCGCGTGATGGTGGTGCTGGCCCAATTCCAGGCCAAAAGCTTCGAGGAGCTGTTCCAAGGGGTGCTGCACACCAATCTGGAGGACTATATCCCCAAAGACGGCCAGTTCCCCGTGAAAGGCCATTGCCTGAATAGCCAATTGATGAGCACCTCCGATTGTCAGGCCATTATCAAAAAGGCTGCCTCCCGTCGGCTGGGCGAGAAGTCCGGTGTGTCTTGGCTGCCGGAGACCGGCGTCAAATTCCAGCTGCACTTCACCATTTTGAACGATCAGGTGACATTGTCCTTGGATACCTCCGGTCAGGGCCTCCACAAGCGTGGCTACCGGGCGGTGGGCAACGATGCGCCTTTGCACGAAACCTTGGCCGCCGGTATGATCCAGCTGACCCGTTTCCGGGGCAGAGAGTATTTTTGGGATCCCTTCTGCGGCTCCGGCACCATCCCCATCGAGGCGGCGCTGATCGCCAAGAACCGGGCGCCGGGCTTAAATCGGCACTTTGCCGCTGAGGAATATCCTTGGATGCCCCAGTCCGCTTGGGAGCTGGCTAAGGAAGAAGCCAAGGACAAGGAATTTAACGGAAAATATCGCATTATGGGCTCTGACAACGACCCGGCCTGCGTGTCGCTGGCCTTTGCCAATGCCAGAAAAGCCGGCGTTGCTGACAGCGTCACTTTTCAGGACGGCGACGCAACCAAGATGAGCCTGCCCTGCGATTCCGGTATTCTGGTCTGCAATCCCCCTTACGGCGAGCGCATGATGGAGCAAAGTAGCGCCCAAAGGCTCTATAGCGCATTGGGTCGCCACTTGAAATTTGCCAACGATTGGAAGCAGTTCGTGATCACTTCCGAGCCGGAATTTGAGCATTATTTCGGCCGCCGTGCAGATAAAAAACGGAAATTCTACAACGGCAAGATCAAATGTGATTACTATATGTTCACCGACAATTCCCGCAGAAAGAAGTGAGAATATGAAGCACCTATTCATCATCAACCCGGCCGCAGGCAGCCACAACCAGACCGAGGACTATCGGAAAAAGATTGCCGCCGCATTTGCTGACCGCGAAGATGAATATATGATTGAAGTGTCCGGCGCTCCCGGTCAATGCCGGCAGATTGCCAACCGGGCCGCCCGGTCCGGGGAGGAATACCGCATTTATTCCTGCGGCGGTGACGGCACGATGAACGAGATCGTGGCCGGCGTGGCAGGATACCCCAATGTGGCGGTGACCATGTTTGCCGGCGGCAGCGGCAACGACTTTGTCCGCATTTTCTCCGAAACTGCGCCCTTCCGGGACTTAAATCGCCTGCTGGATGCAGAGGAAGTGACCTTTGACCTGATCCGCTGCAACGAGGACTTTTCCCTGAATATTTGCTCCGTTGGCTTGGATTCCCGTATTGCCCGGGATGTGGCCAACTACAAGCGCCTGCCCCTGCTCAGCGGCTTTCGGGCGTATGCTGCCTCCACCGTGGTGAATCTGCTGAAGGGTATCAGCGAGCATTATGTGGTGGAGATCGACGGGGAGCGGATTGACGGCAAAATGACGATGATCTGCGCCTGTAATGGCAGGTACTACGGCGGCGGCTTCAATCCTGTGCCGGAGGCAGACCCTACCGACGGAAAGTTGGAGGTGCTGGTAGTGAGGAATGTGTCTTTGCTGCAAGTGCCCGGCGTCATCGGCAAGTACAAAAACGGAGAATACAAGAAAATCCAAAAACTGGTGCGGCATTTCTCCGTGGATAGCATCAAGATTACCTGCGATCAGGAAGTGCCTGTAAACTTAGACGGCGAGATGCGTATGGCCAAGGAAGTGGACATCCGCATCGCGGAAGAAAAAATCCGCTTCTTCTATCCTAAAGGACTCACCTGGCAGAATGCGCCTGAGAAGGAAGCAGCAACAGTATAAAAAATATCCGAGCGTGTTCGTTGCGAACACGCTCGTTTTTTGTCTTTTTGGAACCGTGCAGGCAATATGTCAAATTTTTACAAAAACAAACCTGTGTACTTGTGCAAGTACACAAATACAAGAAAACCCTTTGTTTTTGCCTTGACAAGTACTGCCCCAAGTACTAATATGGGGACATAAAGTACTTGTTCAAGTACAACTGGAGGTGAGCGCGTGTATTTGCTGAACGGAAGACCCACGAAAAGACGCCCGGTACGGAAGGGGCTGCGGCTGATGTTTTGGGACACCCAAGGGGAGCTTCCATCTGCTTGGTGCAGCCGGTGCGGCAGCGAGGTTTTCCGGCAAGGCGCGAGCCTGTGCTTTCACTGTGTAAAGGAGGAAAAACGATGCATACAAGAATAAGCCCCTGTGAGGGCTGCACACGGGTCGCAGAGCCTCGGGCCTGCGAAAACAAATATTGTAAGGTTTGGAAGGCGTGGTTTCTCCGCCGTTGGGGAGAGATCTATGATTACGGTCGACTTTACAGAAAGCCGAACACACAGCAGGGGTGACGGTTATGAACTGGAGAGATGCGGCTATGGAAAAATTACGGCGCTATGACGGTATGCGTCGAGCGCTGGGTAACATCCCGGAGGAGATCCGTCGGCTGAAGGAGGAGGCCCGGGCCATACGGGGAAGTGCCTGCGACTGCATAGCGGTCAGAGGCGGCGGTGGCCACAGGGAGGATGCGCTGATCGACAATTTAGTGAAGCGCCAGGAACTGGAATGGACCTTAAAACGGGTGAAGCATTGGCTTTTTGTGGCGGACAGAGGGCTGGATGCGCTGCTTCCGGATGAGAAACTGGTGCTGCAGCGGCTGTATCTGCACCCGGAAAAGGGTGCGCTGGAGCGGCTTTGCGATGAGCTGGGCGTGGAGCAATCCAGCATTTATCGGAAACGGGATCAGGCCCTGCAGCGGTTTACAACGGCGCTGTACGGCTTTGCCGAAGCATAAAAGAAAACGGATAGGAATTTTCCTATCCGTTTTTATTTATAAAAATAAAACGGTTTTATCGGCACATACTAAGCGGAAAAGGGGGAAAAGTATGCATCCATCACTTTGGGAAGACGGCATAAAATTGCCGGAATTTGAAAAACTGCAAGGCCACCTGAAAACCGATGTCTTAGTCATCGGCGGTGGTCTTTGCGGCTTACTTTGCGCGTATTTTTTGAAGCAGGCCGGTGTGGAGTGCGCGGTGGTGGAAGCGGATCGGATCGCCGGCGGTACAACCTGCAATACCACCGCGAAAATCACGGCGCTCCATGGCCTGATTTACGGCGATTTAGTGAAACAGTTTGGCTTTGAGTTTGCACAGAAATATCTGTATGCCAATGAGAAGGCTGTCGAAGATTTTGCGAAAATTGCAAAGGAAATCGATTGTGATTTTGTGTATCAGACCGCCTACACCTATTCCGTAAAAGACAAAAAGAAGATAGAACGGGAGTTTTTTGCTTTGCAGCGGCTGGGGGCAGACGCGAAAATGCAGAATGCGTCTCCGCTTCCCATTTCGTTTGCCGGCGCGGTGGGACTGCCCCACCAAGCCCAATTCCACCCGATGAAATTTATTTCCCATATTGCCAAAGACCTGAATATCTACGAACACACGCGCGTTACGGAATTTACGCCCCATTTTGTCCGGTATGACGGGGGCAAAATTCAGACGAAGAAAATCATTGTTGCCACCCATTTTCCTGTGCTTAACAAGCACGGCCTATACTTTCTGAAGCTCTATCAGCATCGCAGTTATGTGCTGGCGCTGGAAAATGCCCAAAAGCTGGACGGAATGTATGTGGACGAGGCGGATCAAGGCCTTTCGTTCCGCACCCACGGTGATCTTTTGCTTTTGGGCGGCGGTGGCGGAAGAACCGGCAAAAAGTGCGGGGGTTGGGCGGAACTGGAAGCATTTCAAGGCAGGCATTACCCGGCAAGCCAAATCAAGTATAAGTGGGCCACGCAAGACTGTATGAGCCTGGACAAAATCCCTCTCATCGGGCAGTATTCTCCCAATACGCCGAACATTTATGTGGCTACGGGATTCAACAAATGGGGTATAACTTCCTCTATGGTGGCGGCGCAGGTTTTACGGGATGCGGTGTTGGACGCAAAGAGTGAGTATGCCGACATTTTTAATCCCAACAGGAGCATTTGGAAACCTCAGTTGCTGGTGAACGGGTTTGAAACGCTGACGAATTTCGTCTATCCCACCGCAAAACGCTGCCCACACCTTGGGTGCGCCTTAAAGTGGAACAAGCAGGAACACTCCTGGGACTGTTCTTGTCACGGCTCCCGTTTTGGTGAAGACGGTAAATTACTCAATAATCCTGCCAACCACGATATAAAAAAGAGCCGGATGTAATCCGGCTCTTTTTATGCTTCGTATTGGATTGTGCCGCCGATAATGGTTTTCTGCACAGAAAATTCTGCGTCGCAGATGATGATATCCGCGTCTTTGCCTACTTCCAGCGAGCCTTTTCTGTCAGCCATACCGATGGCCGCGGCAGGGTTCAGGCTGGCGCAGTTGACACATTCGTGCAGGGGGACGGAAGAATTCCGGTACACATTCCAAACACCCTTGTTCAGAGGCAGAACGCTGCCGGCTACCGTGCCGTCTTCTAAACGGCAGACGATGTCGTTGTAGATGATTTTGGTACCGCCCAATGTGTATTCTCCGAAGGGCAGGCCGCCGGCAGGCAGACAATCGGTGATAAAGCAGAGCTTCCGCCCCTTCAGCTTCCAAAGCATATCGTAGAGGGCCGGGGAAACATGGAAGGTGTCTACGATCAGCTCGCAGGTCACATCGGTGTTAAGTGCCGCGCCCACAACGCCCGGCGCACGATGGGTCAAGGGGGTCATGGCGTTGAACAGGTGTGTAGCGTGGCGCACACCGCTTTCGATGCTTTTGACAGCCGTTTCGTAGTCGGCGGAGCTGTGACCCATTGAGATTACAACATCCGTTTCTTCGGCAATTTCCCGAATGGCGGCGAAGGCCTCTGTGTCCTCCTCCGGCGCTAAGGTGATGATCTTGATGATGTCTGCGTATTCCTTCACGAATTCGGCGTCGGGTTTTAAAATGTGGGCGGCATCCTGCGCGCCCTTTTTCGCGGCGCTGATGAACGGGCCTTCTGCGTGGCAGCCTAAGATGGTGCTGCCGTTCCAGGTGCTGCTTTCTTCTTTTAAGCCGCGCAAGACTTCCAACGCTTTTTTGATGACGGCCATATCCACCGTCATGGTGGTGGGAAGAAAGCCGGTGACACCGTTTGCCAGCAGACCGCCGGCGATGGCGCGGATGCTTTCTTCGCTCCCGTCGCACACATCCTTGCCAAGATAGCCGTGGATGTGCAGATCAATGAGGCCGGTCGCCACATAGCCGCCCTTTGCATCGATGATGACGGCGTCCTGCGGCACATCCCGCTCCGGCACGATCGCTTCGATCACCCGGTCATACAAAAGGGCGCAGCCCTCCACGATCCGGTCTGTCAATATGAGCTTGCCGCCGACAATTGCTTTCATTTTCTCACCTCAAATTCGCTGTATATAGCATTGTTTTAGCATAAGCGGCGGTGTTTTGCAAGGAAATTGGAGAAAAATCTCCAAAAAATCGGCATCTGCCTGAGCAGATGCCGATCAGTCTACTGTTCGAGGGGTTTGCGTTGCTTGTCAGCCATCCGGAACATCATAAGATACACACAGATCAGCAGCACCGAAATGCCGGCTGCTGCAAAAAACACAGGGCTGTAGGAGCCGATCTTGTCATAAATGGCATTGGAAATGGGGCTGGCAACAATGGACGCGGCCGACACCATAGAAAGGAAAATGCCGGTATACTGGGCCTGGGCCTGATAGCCGAACAAGGACGCAGCCAACAGAGGAATGACCACCGTTAAAATGGGCAACGCCATAGAGTAGATGATGATGGCGATGATGGCGGAGGTCATACCGTTGGCGGTGGCAAGCAAAATCATACCCACCACATCAAAGGCGATACACAAAATAGCCACTTTTCTTGCACCGATGGCATCGCAGAGGAAGCCGGCCAAAATCTTCGTTCCCGTCAGGCACAGCAGCAAAATGCTCTGCATACTGCTGGCTTGGGCGGCGGTGAGACCGCAATCCTGCAAATGGGGAACCACCACATTGAAGGCAAGGTAGGGCAGAACGCAGCTGATAAAGGTGCCAAAAATCATCATATAAAAGGCCGGTGTGCGAACAAGCTGCTTCATAGTCAGACCGGTCCAGTGGTCGTCGTGTTCTCGCTTTTCATGGGACACCTGCTCACCGTGGCCGTAGGGGTCAAGCCCCATATCGGCCGGGTGCTTGCGGATAAACACCACAACAAGCAGGCAGCAGAACACCAGCATCGCCGCAGCCAGATAATAGGATGCGTGGTAGGAATATTTTTCCATCAGCGCGGCTTGGAAAATGCACACAACACTGCCGCCGATACCGGTGGCGGAAGCAACCGTACCCAGTACGGCGCCCTTATGTTTATGGAACCAGCCACTGACGATTCTTGTGGCGATGGCATCACTGCAGAAGCCATTGGTCATGCCCCAGAGAACATATCCCAAAAAGAAAAGGGGATAGGTATCCGCCGTGCCCATAAGGAATGCCGAGGTGGCGCCCACCAAAAGGAAGATGGCCATCAGACTGCGGCAGCCGTAACGAGAAATGAGCGTACCGGAAAACATTGTGGAAAGCATTGCCACAACTGAACAGGCGCTGCCTGCCAGCGCGAACTGGGCCCGAGTGATGCTCAGGGCTTCCGTTACGGGAATCAGGTGCAGACCGGACAGGTTGTTGCCGATGCCGCCCCGAATGCCCATCATCAGAAAAAGGGTTGCAGCAATGATCCAATGATAATGCTTTTTGATGTACTTTATCACAGGCAATCGCCTCCGTAAAAAGTCTTCGTGACTATCATATCCCAAAGCGGTCTTTTGTCAAGAGGTGTTTTTGCATTTTCCATAATTTGTGTCGATTTGCAGAAAAAGTACAGGGATAAACACAGAAAAATGGGCAAAGATAGCCTCAGGAAAGAAAAGTGCTTTCTTCGGAAAGTGCCGGACTTTCCAAAGAAAGTGGCTCTGTAAAAGGAGCGAAAACAAAAGGAGAGAAAAGTTATGAAGAACAACAACCAGATCAATGTTCCTCAGGCTCGTGAAGCCATGGACAAGTTCAAGATGCAGGCTGCTCAGGAAGTTGGCGTTAACCTGACCAACGGTTACAACGGCCACCTGACCTCCCGTGAGGCAGGCTCTGTCGGCGGCCAGATGGTCAAAAACAAATGCCCCGTACGAACTATGAAATTTGAGCGCCATAACCGTATTGCAATGGGACATATCCAAACTGTACGGTACATAACTGCCGTCATAGTTTGATCTGGGTACCATATAAAAGAGAAGCTATTCTGGGTAGAATTGAACACAAAAAGTGTCGCATTTTAACGCATAAATATTTTGCGTTAGACTTTACATTAACGCAATTTTGTGTTATAGTTGTGTTGGAGGTGCATGATAATGAGCAGGATAATTCCCCTCAACGAAACATTGACTGTTGAATTCAAGAGCGATAAAAAGAAGTATGGCGATGCACATTTGTTTGAAGATGTGGTTGCTTTTGCTAATACAGATGGCGGAGATATATACCTGGGAGTGGAAGACGATGGTGAAATCACCGGGGTTCACAAGGATCATTCCAACCCTATTACATTGAGTGCGTTTATTGCCAATAATACGGTACCGCCGATTTCAACCAGAGTTGAAATTATTGATGAAGAACCACCCGTTCTTAGAATAGCCGTACCAAAATCTCATGGAGGAATTGTGGCTACTCGAGCGGGGAAAATACTTCGTCGTCGTTTGAAGAGTGATGGAACTCCGGAAAATATCCCAATGTATCCTACTGAAGTGGCAACAAGGTTGTCTGATCTACGGTTGTTGGACAACTCTGCGATGGCTATTTTGGAAGCGACGGTTGAGGATTTTGATGCCTTGGAGATTGAGCGGCTTCGACGCATTATCCTATCTTATGACGGTGACAAAGCACTGCTGGAGTTGGATAATGCAGAATTGATGAAGGCGTTGGGGTTCACGCGGGAACAAAATGGTGTTGTCTATCCTACAATCTCCGGCATGCTTATGGTAGGTGAAGTAGCGAGCATTAAACGATTCGTGCCTACGGCAAAAACATCTTTTCAGGTTCTAGAGGGAACAACCGTTCGTGTTAACCAGGATTTTGTGTTGCCAGTCTTGGCATCGATTGAAAAGCTTATGTCTTTTTTGGAGGCGTGGAATCCTCAACAAGAATTGGAAATGGGCTTTTTTAGAATGCCAGCACCAGATTTTGATAAACGTGCTTTGCGTGAAGCAATTGTTAATGCCTTCAGCCACCGGGATTATTCCAAAATGGGTAGGATCAGGGTGGCCATTTCGGATGAGGGCTTAACTGTAGCGAACCCTGGCGGGTTTATCGAAGGTGTCACAATACAAAACTTACTGACAGCGGAACCTCATGGCAGAAACCAACTCTTGGCAGATTCTTTAAAGAGAGTGGGGTTGGCAGAAAAGACAGGCCGTGGCATTGACAGAATTTATGAAGGTTCTCTGATTTATGGTCGGGCTCTGCCGGATTATTCTGCTACGACATCTGCAACTGTATCGCTGTTTATACCTCGATGTAAACCGGATGCACAACTTGCAAAAATGATTGCAGATGAGCAGAATCGACTAGGACGGCCATTGCCAATCAATACGCTGTTAGTACTCAATATGCTGAAAGACATGCCACGAAGTGATGTAAAACAACTTTCTGAGGCACTCAACCTGTCTGAGATTTTAGTCAAAACCGTTCTTGACAAATCCATTGAGAATGGCTTAGTGGAAGCCTATGGCGGCGGACGCGGGAGAAACTATACTTTGTCACACAATCTATTTCAAGACAAAACTAGGAGTCTTGGGTATGTTAGGCAGCGTGACATTGACGAAACACGATATGTGGAACTGATTTTGAATATGGCTCGCAGCAATGAATTTATTTCTAGAGCAGATGTAATGAATTTACTTCATGTAAAAGACTCAAAAGCATATGGGTTGCTAAAAAAGTTAGCCGAAGAGGGCTTCTTAACACCTGTTAATAAGGGCCGATATGCAAAATACAAAATTAACTAATAAACAAGATTTTTATAGTCTAACACAAACCAACGCATTATTAACGCAATTTTGCGTTAAAAATGCATTGGTTTTACATTAGCAAGCCTATATGCTACACAAATTATTAGATAATGGGTTAAGATACCAAATTTCTCATCTATATCCAATATTTCCAAGAAGATTAAACCCATACGAACTAAGAACTTCAATCGTAATTGTCGCATCGTTAAAGGCCATAAAACAAGTGTCAGATACGTTTTTGGGCTTACTGTATAGGCTAAATCGAAGTGTAGAAAAACAAACTTCAGAGCGACATAAGAAGCCGTTATGTCTGTTATAAAGCAGATCTTTGGTTTTTTCGTGTCTTAAACCATTGGCTACTTAATGTCTAATCCAATCATGACTACTGGCTTGGCTGATAGTCATGATTTTATATACACACATAACAAATTTGTGATGTAATAATGTAGAGGCGAGAGGAATGTCCCCCTATCAAAGCACAAAGCCACGCACGCAAGAAATACCGTGAAAAGCAAGAGTATTTAAAGGCACATGTTTCTCCTGAAGAAAAACTTGCCATCGCTTAACATGTAAATGTAACCAATGAATCGCCGAGCGATTTTATCCGTCGTGCGATTACAGAAACAATAGAACGCGACAAAGTGTCTGAAAAAGTTGATTCCAAATAATGCCGCAATTCACCAATTCTATGGTTTTATGTATTTGATTACAAGCAAAGCTCCCCAGCTGAAATGGCTGGGGAGCTTTATGGTTTGGTAGATATTTAATTGGTCTTGCATTCTACAGCATTCTGTAATTATATTCTTATTATTGAATGTTAATTAATCCGTACTCGGGCACATCGTTTCTGAGAAAATTTGATTGAGCAATATATGGAATTTCAATTCTTAAACCCTTATGTTTTAGAATACGCAATTTAAAATCTAACAATTCTACTGGTACATAAAGTTCTTTTGCCATACTAAAAAAGCATTTATCTCTAGAATTAAGCATCTCGAGTATTTCTTCATCAGATATAATTAATTCAGCGGTAAATAAGTTTGCTTCATATTCGGTTGGTATGAGTGAATCAAACAATGCCAAATCCTGAAAACCGCGAATTGCTGCTAATTTGCTGTGTAAAACAGCATGCCCAAGTTCGTGCGCACAAAGTATCCGTCTAACAATTATGCCTGAGCGAGAGTTAATAACAATATTTTTTATCCTTGATTGACAGAAATAATAGGCTTTTAAGGCATTGCCAAGATCTTTGTAATGGATATGAACATCCATACATTTGCATATTTCAAAAGGATCTCGGGTATCAAACTTTTTTATGATTGTATCCACTTTTTCGTGAATGAAATCAATATTTGACATAATTTCCCCCTTTGCGATAACCATATAACAATATTCCCAAATCCTAACTTCACTTGATAATTTAGCGACAATTTAGGTGGGTCGCAATTATATTATACAGCATAGTGAGTCCTATAAATTGGACTTTTGCCTGCGTGCGCGTTTTATTGGAGAAAATTTGCTTCTTGCTTTTTGTTTGGAGTCTAAATAGACTTCCATAAGCGATTGGAAGAAAAGTTCTTTTGCCTCATCATCAAGTTGGCCGCCGGCGAATAGTGCAGAGGTGCGAGACAATAATTCTGTAGCCTCTCTGGCCCCTTTATAGCCGTACTTGTTTTTGGCGTTTGCAATAAAGATACTGTGATTAATATCCTTATTTGGCTCTATTTCTTCCTCGTCTAAAAGATAACTAACAGAAACGTTTAATGCATCGGCCAGTTTGCGTAGGTTATTGCTTCGAGGGAGCATCCCCGTTTGTTCATAGGTATATAGTGAACGTTCGGAGATGCCGGTTTTTTCGGCCAAGTCACTTTGAGATAGATTTAGTGATAAACGGACAGTTTTAAGTTTTTCACCAAAAGTCATAATGCACCTCTTTCTCTATTGACAAAACTTCTGGTTATGTGTTGACAAACTTCGGGTTTTGTTGTATATTGTAATTGCAAGTAACTTCCGGTTATTATTTTAGCAAATGAATATAAGTTCTGTCAAGTGTTTTTTAATATTGAATAAGGAGAAGAAAATGGATAAAAATATATTTATGGCCAGTTGTCCTGTATGTGGACGGTCATTATTTAAGGGTACGCCTGATTCATATATTGAAGGGGGATGTCCTAAATGTAAGAACTATCTGCAAATATCCTATACACCAAATGGTGTTCAATCTGTGGTTTGTGTTCTTAAAGAAGAAAAGGAGAATATTTCAGTGCCGAAGAGATAAGTTGAACTTGTTAAGCAATCAAGATGAACCTGGCAAATCATGTGCAACGCACAAGATTTGTCAGGTTTTTGTTTTTCTATTTTAACCCTGACAGTGGTTGTCAGGGTTAAGTTATAAACTGTGTTCAAGAAAGGAGGGAGAACAGATGGGAACAGCCGAACGAAGAACAGCGATAATGCGTGTCCTATGTCGTCGAAGACACGAGACAATTGCACAGTTAGCAGAAGAGTTCGGTGTTTCCTCAAGAACGATTTTGCGAGATATAGAAGTACTTAGTGTTACGGAACCTATATATACACAGTGCGGCAGATATGGTGGGGGTGTTTATGTAGCAGGTGATTATTCGATGAGCAGAATGTATATGACCGAAAAGGAACTATCTGTATTACATAAATTGTCCAAATATGTGGATGAAAACGCAATATGTGAACTGAGTGCCGAAGAAAACAAACTGTTGAAGTCAATTATCTTGCAGTATACAAAACTTAAAAATTGAAAGGAATTTTAGTATGCGAAAAGAAGAAAAAGAATTATTTAAGAGCCTATGCAGTTTTCAGGAAGAAGGATTTGATGCACACTTGCTTGCTGTCGCGACACCCGCAGTTTTAGGGCATTTATTTTTTAATCGTATGCAATCAGTTGCATTTGGAACGCTTAAGAAACATGGTTTGTTAGGTAAAGTGAATCGTGAGTTTCGAAATTCTCTCAAGGTTGCTTATAATCAAAACATTGTAAAAAACAATAGTTTCTTTCAGTGTGTGCATTTGGTGGAGGATGCTCTGTCTGTGTGTGGGTGTAAATATGCAATGTTAAAGGGAGCTTACCTTTGTAAAGTTTATCCGGAAGGCTTTAGGACATCCAATGATATTGATTTGCTTGTGCATCCAAATGATGTTACTGAAGTAGGAAATTCGTTGCTTAAAGCAGGATTTAAGCAAGGACATGTTCGAAACGGTGTTTTCGAACTGGCAACGCGCAAGGAAATTATTGCGTCAAAGATGTTGCGCGGTGAAACAGTGCCTTACATCAAAGAAATCAATCTCCCTGGAATGCAGTTTCTGGAGGTCGATATTAATTTTTCTTTGGAGTACAAACCGGGAGATACCAATCTTCTTGAAGAAATGATAAATAACACGCTTTATGTAAAGATTGGAGATTTCAAAGTCCGCACTTTGAGAGCAGATGATTTCTTTGTTCATTTGTGCAGTCATCTTTATAAGGAAGCTACAACTCTGCCGTGGGTTGAGATGATGCGAGATATGACGCTTTATAAATATTGTGATATTTATATGCTTCTTAATGATGCTGATAAGGAACATATTAATTTTCTTTTTGCGCGAGCAGAGAAACTGGGCATGGAAAAAATATGCGCCTTCGCAGTGCTTCAGACGGCAGAATTATTTGCGTTCAAAAATCTATATGCAGTAGAAATCGCCACAAAAGCATTGCGCCATGATCTGGATTTTATTCACAGGATTGTCTCGCCAAAGGATAAAAAAGAACTGATTTTTACAGAACGCAGTGTGCTTGAACGCTTTTTTGATGATAACAGAAAGAATCTTTTACAGGAGGTGAAACAGAGTGAAAGCACTCACTATGAGACCCAATAAAACGCCTGGTTTTTTGTTTACTTTTTGTGGTCTGGATGGCTGCGGCAAAACCACAATGTTAACAAGACTCGAAAAGGAACTTGGCGAGAAATATGCGGTTTTTAAAACCAAACAACCTACCAATGCGGTTCGTGAATCGGATATTTTTAGAACCTATATGGATAGCCCGAATCATGATGCCTACGACTATAGAAGCCTGTCGTTGCTAGCGGCAAGTGATCGTCTGCAGCATGTTAATAAAATCATTGAGCCGCAAATGGTAGAAGGGCGAATTGTAATTAGTGACAGATATTTTTATTCTTGCCTTGCGAATCTGCGTGCGCGCGGTTTTGAGAACGATGCGTGGATATATGAGATTGCGGAATCGGTTCTAAAACCCGATGTTGCATTCTTTTTTGATGTGCCGGTTGAAACGGCTGTAAAGCGCGTCCGCAGTCGAATTGAGGAAAAAGACAGATATATTGATATGGAACTTCAGTACAAACTCCGGGATGAGTATATTAAAATTTGCAAAGCGAATAACGGTGTGTTGATATCAACCGAAATGCCGATTGAAGAGTGTTATACGATTGTAAAAAAAGAAGTGGAAGGGGCGATGAACAGATGAAAATTGAAGAAAAAGTAAAAGGTATTTTAAGTGAACTTAGCGGAGAAAAATCTATTGAAAACACATTTCAATTGCAGGGAGACCTTGCGCTGGATAGTCTTATGATGGTAACGATGCTTGTTGAGATAGAAGATGTGTTTGACGTCGAATTGGAAGAAGCGGACATGAATCCATTTGATCTTAATACAGTTCAAAGCGTCATTGATTTGGTTGCCAAATACTGTGGTGATGCAAATGAATAAGCGTGTTGAATTGCCAATAACAGAGCCATTATATTCTACCTATCATAATCAGGGGGCAGGAACAGCCATTATAGAAAGCAACAAATCGATTCGAAATTGGTATCTCAATCAGATTATGGATCTTACATGTAGTCGAAAGTTTTTGAGCGGATTTACAACACCGGAAATAACAGTTGCGGATTCATCTTGGGCATCAAGCCCTTATTTGGATAGGCGATGGCTGTCCACGGAATTTACAAATGGCTATATTAACCCTATTATCAGAGAAATGCTTGACAGAGGGTTTTATGTTGCATTTGGTGGTGTAGATGATTTTTATGTCAAAGGCAAGAGTTGGTATAAAAAACGACATTTTAATCACGATGGCCTAATTTGCGGCTATGACCAAAAGGATAAAACATATTGCATTTATGCATATGACAGCAATTGGATTTATAAAAAGTTTTGGACACCCCAAAAGGATTTTAATGCGGGAAGAATTGCAACGCGAAAAAAAGGCATAGTTGCTATGATTTGCGGGTTAAAAACCAAGAAAGATAAGGTGGATTTTTCTCCTAAAATTGCACGTCAAAAGATAAAGGAATATCTTGACTCAAGCCTTGAAAAATACCCTTTTGATGGAGAGGGAGATGTTCACGGTATAGTAGTTCATGAATACATTGCCGAATATGTTGCAAAACTTTATGCAGGCGAGATTCCTTATGACCGAATGGATAGGCGTGTGTTCCGCGTGATTTGGGAACATAAAAAAGTAATGCTTGAGCGAATTGTAAAGATTGAGCAGTGCTTGCATTTGACGGATGGAATTAGCAAGAAATACGAGCACATTGTTTCGAAGGCCGATACTATTCGTATGTTGTATGCTTCGCACCATATGAAACGCCGCGATTCTATATTACCCATCATTCAAAAGAAACTATTGAATTTAATGGAGCAGGAAAGGGAATTGCTAACAATGCTTGTAGATAAAGCGGAGAAGGAGTTAGAAAGTGAAACTTTGGAAGTATCTTAAAAATAAAATGCAGTTAAACCTTCAACAGGAAATTTGCGAAAACAGTGTATCAATGACATTTGAAGAGATGCTTGTTTTTGCAGAAGAGTTTTCAAAAAGATTGAAGGGCATTAAGTGTTGCGCAATATTGTGTCAGTCGGAAATGGCAGCAAGCATAGTACTGCTCAGTTGTTTTGCTGCAGAGGTTACAGCTTTGCCGTTATCGCAAAGATATGGTGAATTGCATTGCAATAAGATTTTAGACGCTGTCAGTCCCGATGCTGTTGTTACCGATCAAGACGGGGAATTTCAGATTATTTATCTTAAAGATCCTGCTTATGTAGAACCGGATATCCACCCTGCACTGATAATGTGCACCTCGGGAACGACAGGTGTACCAAAGGGCGCAATGCTGACAGAAACAAACGTGCTGACAAATGTGTCTGATATTGCTCTGTACTTTGGCATGAAAAAGTCGGATGTCATTTTGATTTCAAGACCCTTGTATCACTGTGCAGTATTAACAGGAGAATTCTTAACAGCATTGGTTAAGGGTGTCAAGATTCACTTTTATTCCGGTCCGTTCAACCCATCGATTACGCTTAGGCTGTTAAGAGATTATAACATCACAGTTTTTTGCGGAACCCCTACATTGCTTTCAATAATGTCGCGGTTTAAAAGAAAAGCGGACGATATTTTCTTAAAGCATATTTGCATTAGCGGAGAATGTATGAGCCGCGAAACAGGACTATATATAGCTGAGGCATTTCCAAATGCCGAAATTTATCACATCTATGGACTGACAGAAGCGTGTCCGCGTGTTTCATACTTACCGCCGCATAAATTCAGGGAATGCGCAGATTGTGTCGGCGTTCCGCTGCGATCTGTATCTTTGAAGATTGTTTCCCCAGAAGGTGTACCAGTGAAAACGAACGAAATTGGTACATTGTGGGTTAAGGGCGATAACGTGATGGCAGGATACTATAATAATCCCCATAAAACAGCCGAAGTTATAAATGAAGGTTGGTTGTGTACCGGTGATTTGGCTTTGTTCACCGACGATGGATTGCTTAAAATCAAAGGACGGGGTGACGACCTGATTATAAAGGCGGGAATGAACATTTATCCGCAGGAAGTTGAGAGCGCATTAAAACTGGACTGTCGTGTGAAAGATGTTTTTGTCCGTGGTTATACAGACGATAAACACGGTGTGCAGATCGAACTGAATATCACAGGCGATTTCTCTGATATTTCAGAGGTGAAAGATTTATGCCGTACCAATCTACCAACATATCAGATTCCGGCCCGTATCAATTTGTTGGATGAAATACCTAAGAATGGTTCCGGAAAAGTTATCAGAAGGTGAAATTGTGCTTGAATACGAGAAGAAAATTATGTTAACCGCAGATGAATATTTTTCAATTCTGATGCTGGTGTGTAGGGATGTGCCGCTACAGACCCAAACCAATTATTATTTTGACAATGATGATTTATCGATGAATAAAAAAGGCATTACTTGCCGCATTCGCGCAAAGGACGGTAAATACAAAACGACAGTGAAAAATCATAATGCTTCGCATCCGGATTGCAGTACTGAAGTGGATTTAGGAGAAAACACAGAATTTGATCCGCAAATTTTCAAAGTGTTCGGTTTGCATTATTTAGGTAAACTTACAACTGACCGTGTTGTTATCTACAAAGAGGCCACCTGTGAAATGGTTCTGGATCGGAATGTATACCTTGGACATACTGACTTTGAACTGGAGGTTGAATACTGCAAGGATAGCGAACGAAGAGCGCAAGTGCTTATCGAGAACATTGCGGAATACTTAATTGCAACGGAACAGTTAACAACCATTGCTGATTTCTTGGTGCGCATTGGTCAAGGCGGTTCTAAGTCTCACCGTTTTTTTAAGCGTCTTAAAGAATCTTAAAAATATTTTTCAACCCTGACGTTAGTTGTCAGGGTTGTTTTTTATACTTAACTTGCAGCTGTAAGAAATCGGGACGCTGATTTCAAAAAATAGTTACATTTTAATCAATAATTAAATTTTAAGGAGGAAAACAAAATGAAAACTATTTTCGGTGTTAATTCAGTTACACCCATCAACAAAAAACTGAAGAACGGCTATACCATGTACGATTGGGTCATGCGGCAAAAGGGCTTTCCTGCTTTTTGTTTGAGAACGCTTTGCGGTGAAGTTCAAATCACTGCTGATGAAATTGCGTTCTTAAAGGAAAAGGATTGCAAAATCGGCTTGGTGATTCGCAATCTTACCGAAGCGCAGGTATCTGCTGTGAGTGGCGCTGAGGATGCGCTGAAGGCAGTGAACGCGGCAAAGAAACTGGGCGTACCCCAGAATCAGGGCATTGCGCTGTTTGCTGAGATTAAGCCGGAGTGGAGCGTAAACCATAACTGGATGATCAGTTTCGCCCAGACGGTTGCGGCAAACGGCTATGTACCCGGCTTTATCGGCAATACCGATTCTTCCAAGAACTTTAACTTTGACCGTCAGTGCAGTCATTTTGTACAGGCTACAGCGGATGCAAACTACTTTGGCGCTATCTTTATGGCGACAGAGCCCAAGATTAGCAGCGTGCCTGAAAAGTGGAAGCCCTACTGTCCGTCTGCATTAGAACCTGAGGATATGCACCTTTGGTGCTGCGGTACGACTACCTTTGATTTAGTTCAGGTAGAAGACGTATATGCCAAGGACGAAAAAGTCCTTGAAAATATGTGGTAAAGGAGGTAAAATAAGAATGAACAAGAAACAGTATAATAACGTAATTGATTACACATTAAAGCACGAATCGTCTGCCCAGACAGAAGATTCTCTTGCCACCGCCAGAGCCATTTTTGCTAATATGGGTGTAGCATTGCCCCAGGG
>JAZLCU010000042.1:0-11937 GCA_045614325.1 Faecousia sp.
TTGGAGCTAGTGACCTGACTCGAACAGGCGACCTTCTCATTACGAGTGAGATGCACTACCGACTGTGCTACACTAGCATTTTTAAAGCCTTAACATTATATCTATAAAAGGAAACAATGTCAACAGCATTTTCTGTCGGCATATCGGCAAAATCATAAAATTAGGGGTTGACAAATCTAGGTAAATGGAGTATTATACACAGGCTGACTGCAATAGCGGTCGACATGGAGAAGTCGCGTAGCTGGCCGAGCGCGCACGATTGGAAATCGTGTATACCCCAAAAGGGTATCGAGGGTTCAAATCCCTCCTTCTCCGCCAAAAGAAAACCACACCATTTGGTGTGGTTTTTTCTTTTGGTAAAGTAAGAGAGGTGGGATTTGAAAATCACAAATGCAATATGCCGGTGGCATATTGCTGGAACCAGTGCAAACACTGGTTCCTACTATAATTTTCGTCGCAGACGAAAATGCAAACAAATCCCTCCTTCAAGCCCTATAAACAGCCCGCTCCTCACCTTTTCTCTGTCCTGTCTAAACTCTCCTTTCGGGAGGGTTTTTATTTTCCATTCTCAAAAGTATCGGTTGACGCGGATTTTATATGCTGATATATTAAAGTCAGAATCCAACGACCGGAGATGATAAAATGACCGATTTAAACGCCAGATTTGCCGCTAACCTAAAGGAACTGCGGAAAAAATGCAAGCTGACACAGAAGGAATTTGCCGATCAGGCAGGATATTCGGAAAAGACCGTCAGCAAGTGGGAGTGCGGACTCAGTATCCCCCCCATTGAAACGCTGTTCACCATTGCATCCATTCTCAAAGTGAGCATTGACGAACTTTTTAAAGCTAACGAGGTCTATTATCTGGGCATTGATGGCGGCGGCACAAAAACAACCTTTGCTCTTGCAAATTCGGACGGAGAAATTATCCGCACTGTAAGGGGTGACACCTGCAATCCGGTTGACATTGGCTTTGAGAACGCAACTACCGTTCTGCGCAACGGCATATATGATGTTTGCCAGGACATTCCTTTTTCCTCTGTTTGCACTTACGCAGGCATTGCAGGCTGTACGGCCGCGGACATGAAGGAGAAATTTCGCGAGTTCTTCTCAACATTTCACTTTGCTGCATTCAATAATGGCTCTGATAACGCCAATATTATCGCAGCGGGTCTGGGCAATAAAGACGGTATGACGTTGATCATGGGCACGGGTATCTGCGCCTTTGTGCAGAAAAATGCAGTATACGCCAGAGTTGCCGGCTGGGGGTATTTGATTGATAAAGGCGGCAGTGGCTACAACCTTGGCCGGGATGCGTTGGATGCGTACTTCTGTGCATTAGACGGTTCCGGTGAACAGACGCTTCTGACAGAAGAAATCGAAGCACTTTATCCGAACGATCCGCAAAAACTCTTAGGGTACATTTACGAAGGCGGTAAAAAAGTGATTGCGTCCTTTGCTCCTGCTGTTTTCAATGCCGTTCAAAAAGGCGACAAAATTGCAAGTGACATTCTCAAACGCAATATGACCTGGGCGGCACATATCATTGAAACAGCAGCGGCAAAACTTGGCGGCAATACCAAAATCCCTGTGGTTTTAGCAGGTGGTCTTACTAATCAAAAGCTGATCGTTGACCTCCTGAAGTCCTCCCTTGCGAATCCCGAAATGTACGAGATAAGGGTTCTTTCCGAGGATCCTGTGCGTGGTGCGCTTATCCTTGCAGCGCAATTAAAAAAAGGGTGGAAGTAGACATGAACAAAACCGAAATGCGCAACAAAAACACCAAAAACATCGACAAAGAAACAACCGGTGGCGTTCTGAAGCTGATTCAGAATGAGAATTTTAATGCGGTTCGGGCGGTCGAAGATGCGCTGCCATCCATTGAAAAAGCCTGCGATGCAATTTACGAACGAATGAAAATAGGCGGACGGCTTATTTATATGGGCGCCGGTACGTCCGGGCGATTGGGCGTGATCGATGCAGTGGAATGTCCGCCCACCTATGGCGTTTCCCAGGAATTGATCAGCGGCATTATTGCAGGCGGCTATGACAGAATGGTCACCGCCGCAGAAAACGCTGAGGACAAAGGCGAAAACGGCATCAAAGACCTATCCGCGAAGAACATCACGACTCTTGACACGGTCTTGGGCATTTCTGCAGCCGGAAATGCAGCCTATGTGGCCGAGGCCTTGCAATATGCCCGGGGGTTGGGCGCGCTGACCATCGGTCTTTCCTGCAATAAGGGTTGTCGTCTTGATCTGGAATCGGACATTTCCATTGTGACGGACACCGGTGCCGAACCCATCACCGGCTCTACCCGTATGAAGGCCGGCAGCGCCCACAAAATGGTGCTGAATATGATCTCCACCTGTGTAATGGTGAAGTTGGGACATGTCTATGAAAACCTGATGATCAACCTGAAGCCTTCCAACATCAAGCTGAAAGCCCGTGTCATCTCCATCGTACGGGAGATTTTGGACTGCCAGGAAGAAAAGGCAATCGCACTTCTTGAAAAGCACGGCTGGTCGATTCGGGCCGTTGTGGACAACGAACTGTAAGGAGTCTGAGCTATGGAGATCGTAAGACTTAACAAAAATGATTATGACGAATGGCTTTCCGTTCTGAACACTGTATTTTCTAAGCAGAACAAAATGGAGATGGATTTTGAAAAAGTCCTTCCTAAGATGTGTGGATGGGACGATTACCATATGAATATGCATCTTGCCGTGAAGGAAAACGGAAAGATTTGTGCGCTTTTGGGTGTTTATCCCATTCCCGTCAAGATCGGCAGCACCGAGCTTTTGTTCTCAACTGTCGGCAATGTTGCCACCCTGCCCGAACACGAGGGCAAGGGCTATATGCGCGCACTTATGACCGCAGCTATGGAAGAGCTGGAGCGAATCGGCGCAGACGGATCCCGGCTTAGCGGCGCAAGGCAGCGCTACAACCGCTATGGCTATGAGATCAGCGGCATTTCCTACAACTTCCGCATCAATGAACACACCACTAAGCATTGTGCGGATCATACGGGAATTGAATTCAAAGCGCTCTCCCCCACTGACAACGATGCGCTCCACTACATAAGATCTCTGCGAGAGAATTTGCCGATGCACACAATTCGGTCTGAAGGCGAGGATCTTACGAACGAATACAATGTGCTTTGTTCCTTCTGGCACACACCTTATATTGCGCTGAGGGACGGCAAAACGGTTGGTTATATCACTGTTTCCTATGACGCGCACACGATTAGCGATGCGGCAGCTGACGATCCGGAAACACTCGCACAGATTGTTTTTTGCTGGCAGAAAAAAGTCGGCGGTGAAATTACCCTTGTCCAGCCCGGCACAGCTTTTGATGCGGTCAACTATTTCTCCGGAGTCTCCGCCTCTATGCAGCTGACCTCCCCCAGCCTGTTTAAGATCATTCACTTTGACAATGTCGCAGACGCGCTGATCAAACTAAAAAAGGAATGCGGCGCACAACTGCCCAATGGCGAAAGCGTGATCGGCATCAAGGATTGGGGCAATCTGCTGATTTGCTGTGATAACGCAAATGCCTACTGCAAAAAGACAGACAGGCAGGCTTCCATCGTGCTGGATAAGTTGGAGGCGACCCGTTTCCTCTTTGGCCCATTTGCGCCCAACGCGGTTGCTGCCTGTGACGGATTCTTATCCGCCCTTCTTCCCCTGCCCCTATCTTGGTGCGGCGTAGACCGCGTATAACACTACAGAAAGGACGCGCATTATGAATATCTTTGAATTGCCAATAGGCAGAAACGGCGGCACTGCGCGTTTTGAGATTACCGCAGATGATAAGCTGCATCTGCAGGTTTGTGAACTGGGCGAAGTGTACAACCTTTCCTTTTCTGACTGTATTTATACCAACCGGTATACACACGACCCGTTTATGTATAAAAATTCCAAGTGCGAAAATGCTTTTTCAGGTGACACGGTCGTATCCGTTGACGGCAACAGGGTTCTGTTTGTCACAGATTACAAAACCGGCATTATTCAACACAACACATTTACTGTGTCAGAGAATATATCTGCCATAAAACTGGAAGCTTATTTCACATCTGCGGGTAAGAAGCTTTATGACTGCGCGTTTGTCAGCGGTCGGGCAGATATTGAAAAGGGCTTTTTCGACAAGGTGTTTGTCCCTTCTAAAAACGGAGAATTTAACATTGAGACATTAACCAGCCCCGTTTCCGAGCCGGGCGCATTGATTCTTAAGGGAAAGAACCGTTTTATGAAGGTCAGCGGCGGTTTGGTGGAGTTTAACGGCGGCTCTGTGGATAGCCACGCATTCTCTGTCAAGCACATTGATGATCTGGTCTATTACGATCAAAACAACCCTTTGGTCACCTGCTTTGCTTTTGAGGAAGGCGAGATTCCCGAGAGCGCAAAGGCCGCATCTGCAATATCCCTTGCAGATTGTGAGATCATTGCGTTGAACGCAGGCAGAATGCGCTCCCAGTTAGCCTATGACGGGCATACCCTCAGCGTTATCTGTGACGGAAAGAAGCTTCCTTTGTGCGCTATGCGATTCCGGGATCTTGCCACCAATGAAGATTTTTACATCGACACCGGCTCTTACTGGAACAGCGTCAGCGTACAGAAGCAGGATGATTTTGTTACTTTCACCCTTTCTGATTGCATTAAGGATGTCACTTTAAAACTCACCGCAGAAATTTCCGAAACGGAAAACCAAATCGCGTGGACTACCGAAGTGATCAACAATTCAGAGCGCTATTCCCTTATCTGGTGCAACTATCCCCAGCTGTATGTGAAGGAAAGCCGAACGGCCAATGTGTTTGAACCCATTCACGGCGGTAATGTGCGGAAGCGCTTTACTTCCTGCTATCAGTACACCGCCGGCACATACCCCTCCGGGTTCTTCTATACGATGCCCTATCTGGCACTCTATGAGGCTGCGGGAAATCCCAAGGACAGCACTTATTTCTCCGTCCACGATGATACCGGCGCTTTGAAGGAGTTCTGCGCCTGCTGCGATCACAGACATATTGTGCGGTTTACCAGCCGTTTCCACGCAGAGAATGTCACTCTTCCGAAAAACTCCAACAAGCTTCCGGGCAAGGCCATCTGGAAGACCTATGACGGCGATTGGTTTGATGCTACAAACATTTACAGGGCGTTCAACAACGCTTCCTGTCCGTGGGCAGCTGAAAAGACCGAGAAGAACACGCCGGATTGGATGATGGATCTGCCTTTCTGGATCATGGACTGGGTGCCTTATGATGCAGCCAGCGACGAGATTCTGCCAACAAACCTGCGGCACGATAATGACATCATCCACTACAACGATTGGTACGAAAATGCCATTAAACTGCAGGATGCGTTGGGTGTACCAATTGGCTATCATGTATATAACTGGCATCAGATCCCCTTCAATAACGACTATCCTCATTTTGTGCCTGCCCGTGAGCGGTATCTGGAGGGTCACAAGGAACTGAAAAAGCACGGCATCCGCATTATGCCCTATATCAACTCCCTTTTGTGGGACACAAAGGATTGCGGCAGTGAGGATTATCTGTTCGAGGCTGTTGGCAAAAAAGGTGCAGTCAAGCTGGAAAACGGCGATGTGGAGACCTTGATCTTCGAATCCAAGGAAGCAAACGGCGAGCCGGTAAAACTGGCGCCAATGTGTCCGACCACCGAAATCTGGAAAAACTTCCAGTTGAACCTGATTCGGGATATGTATGAGAAATACGATTTTGATGCTATCTACCTTGACCAGATCGCAGCCAGAATCCCCCACAGGTGTATGGACAAGACTCACGGCCATCCCCTTGGCGGTGGCAGCTGGTGGCAGGAAGGCTATAACGATTTGCTCCGGGCGCTGAACGAAAGCAAGCCGGCAGATAAAGGCTTCTCCACCGAGTGCAATGCGGAAGTATACACAAACAATATGGACGCATATCTCTCCTGGTGCTGGCAGCTGACTGATGATGAAGTGCCTGCATTTATGCGGCTTTATAGCGATAAGGTGATCGTATTCGGCCGTAACACCAACGGTCGAAAAAAAACTGACACAATGTATTGGAAGTATAACACCGCTACGGCTTTTGTTGGCGGTCAGCAGCTGGGTTGGATCAATGCGGATGTTGTTCACGATAAGGAGCGTATGCCGCTTTTGACCCGACTGGCCCGTTTCCGCTATGAAAACAGGCTGTTCTTCCGGAGATTTACAACCTTGCGTCCTCCGGTGGTCGTACAAACAAAGGACAATGTTATAACGGACATTGAATCAACGATGGCTGCCCATCTATGTGGCAAGCCCTACCTCTGCACTGGCGCGCTGACCGACGGTTGCAAGACAATGCTGCTGATCGTGAATGTTGCTGACAGAGACATTACCTCTGACATTAAGTGGCATTGCGATGAATACAATTTGAAACAAGGCAAATTTGTGATTTCCGGCAACGGAAGTGTCAATTCTCTTGTCGATGGCAGCGCGAATGTAACCGTCGCCAAGAACAGCTTTATCTGCATCACTTGGTAAAACGAAAAACAAATGCTTTCGCAGGTTTTGCGGAAGCTTTTGCTTTTTCTTGACTTATTTTCCGGGAAAAGGTATAATTTATCCGAGGTGATCCCTATGCTAAAGTTAATACTGAAACGGTTTTTAATTGCTGGCGGTCTTTTTATTTTCTTTATAATCCTTATTTATACCTGCGCATATCTTTACACAGCGCTTGTAACAAGTTTCCCCGTGTTTAAGCCCTTTATGATGGCGCTTACATATGCACTATGTGTGTTAGGTTCTTTGGGGTTTGTTTTAGCCTTAAAACTTGATAACAAACAGGTACTTAGACGCTATTCTGAGCATTTGCTCACTACGCATACGAGCTTTAAGAATGATTGTCTTTTTGTTCTGAAAAGCAAGGAACATCTTGCCAGTCTGATTGTTGTGAACTGCATTTTTGTGCCTACGGAGCTTTCGATTGCTATACGCGAAAACATCCCTGTGCTGCCTTTGATTGTTGGCACTTTGCTGCTCATAGTTGCACAAACCACCGTTTTCAGCGTGCTTGACTGTCTGTTGTGGTTGCTAGCCTTCCGTTTGAAGGGCAAGAAAAAAGCAAAAAAGTCGACGATCAGTGAGGTTTAAGGAGTGTTATATGGTAAAGTTAATTAAAAAACTGATTATTCTGTTGATCGGTCTGACGATTGCACACTTGGGTGTTACATTGTTCCTGCTTTCCAACCTTGGCTCTGACCCCTTTAATGTTTTGGTGCAGGGTATCCACAACACCGTTACAAAGCTTCCCTTTATGGGCTTTTTGTCTCACGGCAACACCCATATGGCAATCTGCTTTTTGATCATCATCGCTCTGCTGTTTGTGGACAGAAGTTACATCAAAATCGGCACGGTTGTATGTATGATCTGCGGCGGCCCTATCATCGATGTGTTTACTTGGCTGTTGGGCGGCATTATAAACGAGAATCTGCCTTTCGTTCTGCGGCTTGCGATTTTGGCGGCTGGTTGTCTGATTCTGGCGTTTGGTATGACCATCGTGATGAAATCCGATGCAGGTGTTGGCCCCAACGATTTGGTGGCAATTTCTATCAGCGACAAGCTGCATAAGAAGTTCGGCATTATCCGAATCATTGTGGATTTCAGTTTTGTGCTCATCGGCTTCCTGCTGGGTGGTGTTGCCAACATCGGCACCATTATCTGCGCGTTCCTGGTTGGTCCGGTTGCGGAGATCTTCCTTCCCTTCCACGAAAAGTGGATCAGAAAAATCGTAAAATAAAAGAAAACTTCCGAAGCAATTCGCTTCGGAAGTTTTTTATTACAGTTCACTTAAAACCATTTCCAATGCAGCCTGAACCGCTTGGGTTCTGACCGCTTCCCTGTCGCCTGCAAAACAGAACTTTTTGGCATAGGCTTTTTGTTCGTCACAGTATCCTATGAATACCGTTCCCACGGGGTTTCCGTATTCATCTCCGCCCGGGCCGGCAAGGCCGGTTACGGACAGGGCAATATCGGATTGCAGCGTATTTCGCGCGCCTTTTGCCATTTGCAGAGCCACAGCCTCGGAAACTGCACCACACTCGGCAAGGGTGGTTTCCACAACACCCAAAATGTTCTGCTTGACCCAGTTGGTGTAGCAGATGATGCCGCCTTTATAAACCGCGGAACTGCCGGGAACGGCCGTTAAGGCTGCGCCAATGCCGCCGCCGGTACAGCTTTCGGCGGTCGCAAGCGTTTTGCCGGCAAGCTTTTCAATTACATTACAGGAAAGGCTCGTCATCGTACTTCACCGTAATCTTTTCCACATTTTCGAGAGCCTGCAAAATGAGAGCTTCTCTGTCCAGCTTCTTTTCTGCGTTGATCAGCTGGCTGACGGTGGGCTTTGTCTTGGGGTGCTTGGGCGTAAAGACCGTGCAGCAATCCTCGTAGGGCAAAACGGAGGTATCCATCGTGCCGATTTTCCGGGCGATGGTCACAATCTCCTCTTTATCCATACCGATCAGGGGCATAAACACGGGGATGTCCACCACCGCACCGGTAACCTGCATAGCCTGCATAGTTTGGCTGGCTACCTGACCTAGGTTTTCACCGGTGATCAGCGCGCCGCAACCGTCCTGCACGCCGATGCGCTGGGAAATTTCCATCATAAACCGGCGCATGATCAGGGTGAAGAACTCCTCGGGACAGTTATCGCGGATCTCTTCCTGAATCTTGGTGAAGCCGACGATATTCACGGTCATTCTGCCGCAGTACTTGGTGACAAGTCTTGCCAGTTCCAGCACTTTGGCTTTTGCCAGTTCAGAGGTATAGGGATAGGAGAAGAAATGGACGCACTCCACCTCCACACCGCGCTTGGCGATCATATAGGCCGCCACGGGAGAGTCGATGCCGCCGGAGAGCAAGCACATTGCCCGTCCGCCCACGCCTGTGGGCAAGCCACCTGCGCCGGGTTCAGCAGGACCGTGGACATAGGCTGCCAGATCGCGGACTTCCACATAGACAGTATAGGCAGGCTTGCGCATTTCCACCTTGCAGGTAGGGTGCGCTTCAGCCAATCTGCCGCCAATTTCCTGGGAAATTTCGATGGAGGTCATGGGAAAACGCTTATCGGAGCGCTTGGACTCCACCTTAAAGGAGGGCTCCATATCCAGATCGTCGCCCAAGTATTCCTCCACGGTCTTATAGATGCTTTCAATATCCTTTTCGCAAGCCCGGCAACGGCACAGGCTGACAAGGCCGAAGATGGCGTGGCAGGCATCCCAAGCGCCGTCCATATCGCACAGCTCGTCCATAGGCTCAACATAGACCGTTGACTGCATCAGGTACACATCGAAGTTACCGTAAGCCTTCATTCTGCGGCGGACATTTTGCCGCAATTTATCCTCAAATTGGCGCTTATTTGCGCCCTTTAACACGATTTCGCCTAATTTTAACAAGAAAATTTCTTTCAACTTTTGTTCCTCACTTTTAAAGTTCTACCGTGCGGTACTGGATCGCTTCGGCAATATGGGTGGCTGTGATCTCCTCTGCACCATCCAAGTCCGCAATAGTTCTTGCCAGCTTTAATATTCTGTCGTAGCTACGGGCGGTCAGACCGAAGGCGTCAAAGGCCTGCTTCATCAGCAGCTCGCTTTCTTCGTCCAAACGGCAATGCTGCCGCAGCTCGTTGGGGCCCATACGGGCGTTGCACATACCGCTGAACTCGCCGAACCGTTTATGCTGGCGCGCTCTTGCTTTATTAACGCGTTCTTTAATAGCAGAAGATGGCTCTGCCTCCTGACGGCGGCGCAGTTCTTCGAAGTTCACCGCAGGCACTTCCATAATGATGTCGATACGGTCAAGCATCGGGCCGGAGATGCGGCTGCGATAGTTATTGACGGAGAATTCTGTGCAGGTGCAGCGGCCGGAGGGGTCACCGTACCAACCACACTTACAAGGATTCATCGCACAAACCAGCATAAATTCTGCCGGATATGTGACGGAACTGGCGACACGGGAGATGGTGACCTGTCCGTCTTCCAAGGGCTGGCGCATCATATCCAAGGTATCCTTATGGAACTCAGGCAATTCATCCAAGAACAGAACGCCTTTATGAGCCAAGGAAATTTCACCAGGTCTGGGATTGGTGCCGCCACCGGCAAGGCCTGCGTTGGACACCGTATGGTGCGGACTGCGGAAGGGTCGCTGCTGCACCAAGGGATTTTCAGCAGAAACCATACCCATAACCGAGTAGATTTGCGTTACCTCCAGCGATTCGTCCCAAGTCATATCGGGAAGTATCGACGGCAGGCGCTTACTGAGCATACTTTTGCCCGAGCCGGGAGGGCCAACCAGCAGTATATTATGGCTACCGGCCGCGGCTACTTCCATGGCGCGCTTTACATCTTCCTGACCCATTACATCCTTGAAATCCAAAATGGTTTCATCGTGACGCTGGGGTACCCAAATCGGCTCTTCCGGAAGCTCTGTTTCTTCATTTAAAGCATCTGTCAATTCTTTTACTGTATGCACGGGGATAATGGCAGGGCCTCTTGCCAATGTCGCTTCCGCGGCATTTTCCGAAGGCACATAAATGGTTTCAAAGCCGGCCTTTTTGGCAGCGATTGCCATAGGCAGCACGCCGGAAACGCTGCGAATTTGACCGTCCAGACTCACTTCACCTAAGAAGGCACAGGTGGACCTGGGCCGCTTTACAAGGCCGCTGGCAGACAAAATGCTGAGCAGAATGGGCAAGTCATAATGGGTGCCGGCTTTCTTCAAACTGGCCGGTGCCAGATTTACTGTAATTCTGCTGGAGGGAAATTTCAGACCGCTTGTTTTCACCGCAGCGCGTACCCGCTCCCGTGCCTCTTTTACCGCTGCATCGGGCAGACCAACAATATCAAAGCCCGGCAGGCCGTTGGAGATATAGCACTCAACCGTAACAGGGCTGCCTTGAATACCGTTAATGCCCATCGTGTAAATGCTGCAGATCATCGTATCCCTCCTCTTGGTTTTTCTTACATAATACTCTATGAAAGTAGAAAAGACAATTCTTTTTTTCCTATTCTTCCCCTGCCGCCGACAAAATCTGTTATGTTTTTGCAAATATTTTCAGAATTTCACTTTTTGTTCATCTGTTTCGCTTTACAAATCGGATTTTAAGTGGTATGATAAGTGGGTTGAAAATTGATTACTTTTAGGAGGTTATTCATTTTGGCTAGAAAGTTCAAAACAATGGACGGCAACACTGCTGCTGCCCACGTCAGCTATGCCTTTACCGAGGTTGCTGGCATCTATCCTATTACCCCCTCCAGCCCCATGGCCGACTATGTTGACCAGTGGTCCGCTGCAGGTCGTAAGAACATCTTCGGCGATCGCGTTACTGTTGTTGAGATGCAGTCCGAGGCCGGTGCTGCAGGTACTGTTCACGGCTCCTTGGCCGCCGGTGCTCTGACCACCACCTACACCGCTTCTCAGGGTCTTCTGCTGATGATCCCCAACATGTACAAGATCGCAGGCGAGCTGCTGCCCAGCGTGTTCCATGTTTCTGCTCGTACCGTTTCTGCTCAGGCTCTGAACATCTTCGGTGACCACTCCGACGTTTACGCCTGCCGTCAGACCGGTTTTGCTATGTTGGCTGAGTCCAATGTGCAGGAAGTTATGGACCTGGCTGCTGTTGCTCACTTGGCAACCATCGAGGGCCGTGTTCCCTTCATCAACTTCTTCGACGGTTTCCGTACCTCTCACGAGATCCAGAAGGTCGCTATTTGGGACTACGAAGACCTGAAGGAAATGACCAACATGGAGGCTGTGGCCGAGTTCCGCAAGCACTCTTTGAACCCCGAGCGCCCCGCAATGCGTGGCAGCCACGAAAACGACGACATCTTCTTCCAGCACCGTGAGGCTTGCAACAAGTACTACAATGCTCTGCCTGCAGTTGTTGAGAAGTACATGAAC
>JAZLCU010000043.1:0-42252 GCA_045614325.1 Faecousia sp.
TCGTCCATACCACGGCCGTCAACACGCTTGCCGGCCAGCAGCCACTTCTTAACGACCTTCTTCTGCATCTTGTACAGGCAGACCTCGATGTGGGTCTCGAAGTCCTCGTACTTTTCGCCGAACTTATCGGCAAAGTCCAAACGGGCAGCGGTCAGACGCTCCTCGCGGACATTCTTGTCGTCGGTGTCCAGAGCGTACTCGATCTGGGGCAGGCCGTACTCGATCAGGTCGTCCAGCAGGTCGTGGTTCACGGCAGCCTTCTCGAAAGTGAACTTGGGCTTGCCGATTTCAGCCACGATGGAGTTGATGAACTTCACGATCTCCATATTGGTCTCGTGAGCAACGCGGATGGACTCGTAAACGATCTCTTCGGGAGCCTCGTTGGCCTCGGTCTCGATCATAACGACCTTCTCGAAGGTGGAAGCGATGCACACGAAGCAGTCGCAGGTGTCGCGCTCTTCAGCGGAGGGGTTGACGATATAGCGGCCGTCAGCCATGTGAGCCACATTGGTGGTGGCAACAGGTCCGTTCCAGGGCACATCGGAAGATGCGATAGCGATGGAAGCGCCCAAAGAAGCAACCACTTCAACGGGGTTCTCATCGTCGTTGGCAAGCACGGTGCAGGTAACAACGGTGTCGTTACGCAGTTCCTCGTCGAACAAAGGACGCATAGGACGGTCGATGATACGGCTGTTCAGGATGCCGCGGTCGGAGGGCTTGCCCTCACGACGGTTGAAGGAGCCGGGGATACGACCCACGGCGTACATCTTCTCCTCGAACTCGATGGTCAGGGGGAAGTAGTCGATGCCGGCCTTGGGGATGGGGTTGCAGGTGCAGGTGGTCAGCACCACGGTGTCGCCGTAGCGGCAGATGCACTCGGCATTGGCCAGTTCAGCAACTTTACCGGTCTCTACGGTAAAGGGGCGGCCGCCGATTTCCATCTCGAAAACTTTGTGATTGGGGAATTGTTTGCGAGTAATCATTAGTATACCTCCTAAAAATTTTGTGGTTCGGGAGGTTTAGCACTTGAGTCAGTTGTCGAAATTCAACAACTCAATCAACTGCTAAATGCGCTCCCGATAATTGACTTACAGTTAATTAATTTGTGGCAACAGCAAAAGAACCGCTGTTTAAAAAAGGCGACGGATGCCCGCCGCCTTTTTTAAAATACTTACTTACGGATACCCAGCTTGGCGATCAGAGCACGGTAACGGTTGATGTCCTTCTTTGCCAGATAGTCCAGCATTTTGCGGCGCTTACCAACCATCATCAGCAGACCACGACGGGAGTGGTTGTCGTGCTTGTGAGTACGCAGGTGATCGGTCAGTTCGTTGATACGAGCGGTCAGGATAGCGACCTGTACTTCAGCAGAACCGGTGTCACCCTCGTGGGTTGCGTTTTCCAAGATAACTTGGGTCTTCTTTTCCTTCTGGATCATTGTGTTTTCCACCTTTTCAAAAATATTTCCTCGCGCCAAGTAAAAGGTCGGTGAAGTCCTGAAACTGAGCGACGGGATACGCGGGCCATAGCCAGCCCGACTATCTTACCATATGTTTTCCAAAAAGTAAAGTACTTTTATTGGCTTTTTTCAAAGAAAATACGGGTTTCGTGGGCGTTTTTTTGAATTTCTTTCTGCAATTCCTCCAAGGAAGCGAATTTTTGCTCCGGCCGGAGGAACTTGTAGAAGGCAACGGAAATCTCCTTGCCGTACAAATCGCCCTCAAAATCCAGCAGATGCACCTCGGCGGTGACGCCTTTTCCGTCTACCGTTGGACGGGTGCCGATGTTGGCCACCCCATAGTAAATTTCCTCATCCACGCTCACGCCGCAGGCATACACGCCAAACCGGGGAACGATCAGACCCTCCGGGAACAGCAGATTTGCCGTGGGAAATCCAAGGGTGCGCCCTAACTGCTTGCCGGCTTGCACTGTGCCTGTAAGCATCATCGGATGACCCAGCAGACGGTTTGCCTGATCTAAGTCGCCTTGCTCCAAGCAGGCGCGGATCCGGGAGGAGGAGATCCGTTCTCCGTCCAAAACCTGCTCCGGCACGATGGCGTGGGGCAGGTTTCGCTCCGCGCAAAAGGCCGCTAACTTTTCCGCCGTGCCGTGACCCTTTGCGCCGAAACGGAAATCGTCGCCGCAAACAAAACCGGCTGCGCCCAGCGCGATCAACGCCTCCAAAAATTCCGACCAGGGGGTACTCATCAGCGTTTCGTCAAAGGGCAGCGCCAGCACATCGGCCATACCGTAGGCGCAGAGGATACGGGCCTTATCTTCGATTGTGTTCAAAAGGGCAGGGGCTTTCCCGAATACCAGTTCGTCGGGATGGGTGGTGAAGGTCACCGCCGCAGCCGCGCAGCCGTTTTCCTTGGCCAGACGGCAGCATTCGGTCAGCAGTGCCTGATGTCCCAAATGCACCCCGTCAAAGAAGCCAAGGGCGTAAATTACTTTTTCCATAAATTCAAACCGTCAAAAATGATTTTTGTCTTTTTAAACACCAAAAAAGCTCTTAATGGTTGACATAACGCCGTCAGACACCTGCGCCAACATCAAAAACTCCCCATTTTCATCATAGGCCCGGTAAGTGCCGTCCTCCAAAGTAATGGAGAAGGAATTTCCGTTGCGGCAGCGGAGGACCTGCTTGGGGGTGAGCGTCACCGCCGGGTGCTTTGCAAACACGGTGTCCACGCTTTTTAAGTATTCCCCGGGATTTTCCGCATCAATCAGTGTTTGCAGCGAGACCGCCATTTCCTCGGTGTACTCACCGGCCTGTACTCTGCGCAAAGCGGCCATACAGCCGCCGCAGCCCAGCGCTTCACCTAAGTCCTTGCAGAGGGTGCGGATGTAGGTACCCTTGGAGCAGTGGACTTTCAGGCGCACTTGGTCGCCCTCTAACCCCAAAAAGTCCAGCGCGTGAATGGTCACGGCACGGGGTTTGCGCTCCACCACCTTGCCTTTGCGAGCCAGGTCGTACAGCTTTTGACCGTTAATTTTGATGGCGGAGTACATAGGGGGAATTTGTTCGATTTCTCCCGTAAATTGGGGTAAAACCGCCAAAATAGCCTCTTTTGTGATGCAAACCTGTCGTTTTTCCAAAATTTCGCCGGTGGTGTCCTCGGTGTCGGTGATGACGCCAAGTTGCAAAACCGCCTCATAGGTCTTGTCCGCATGCTCGAAAAACTCCACCGCACGGGTAGCCCGACCCACAAACACCGGCAGAACGCCTGTGGCCATGGGGTCTAAGGTGCCGCCGTGGCCGATGCGCTTGGTGTGCAGCACGCCCCGCAGCTTTGCGGTCACATCCTGACTTGTCCAGCCGGCAGGTTTGTCAATAATTACGATTCCGTCCATAATTTCCTCTAGCGTGCGGATCTTTCGTCGCATATGTGCGTTTTGAAGTCCTCGCGGTATGCGCGATACAGCGTCGGCCTTCAACCTTCATCTGCGGCGAAATCTCTCGCCCGTTGTAAAATGGTTTAAATTTGGGGCATTGCCTTGATGACGGCTTCCACGGCCTCATTCAAGGGCATACGCAGGCTTGCGCCGGCCGCGCCGGCGTGACCGCCGCCGCCAAAGGTCTCGCAGATGTAGGCCGCATTGTAGCCGGGCACGGAACGAACAGACACCTTGGTGTTGTTCTCATCCACATCACGCAGCAGCGCCGCAATGCAAACACCCTCGATCGACCGCAAAAAGCCGGAGATGTTGTTCATATCGTCCTCGTTGACACCGATTTCTTCCTCGATGGCGCGGGGCAGGGCGCAGATGGCAATCTTGCCGTCGCAAAGCAGCTGGAAATGGTCGACCACCCAAGCCTGCAGCCGCAGTTTTGCCAGGGAATTGGTGTCAAACAGCTTCCGGTTCCACTCGAAAATGTCCGCGCCTGCGGCCGCGCAATCGGCGGACACATCAAAGGTGTGGGCGTGGGTGTTGGCAAAACGGAAGCAGCCGGTGTCGGTGGAAACGCCCACATACACCGCCTCAGCCATTTTTTCGTCGGGCTCTACGCCCATATCCAGCAGCAGCTCCCAGATGATCTCCGCGCAGGCGGCAGAATCCGGGTCAACAAACTCGTTGGGGGTGTATTCCCGGCCGGAGCCGTGGTGGTCAATCCGCAAATCGATGCAGTTTTTCAAGTCGCCATAGGCTTTGGGCAGCATAGAGTCTGCCGCTACATCCACGGCGATCAGCACATCGCCCTCCTCCGGCTGGGCCTTGGTAAGACCCTCCAAAAGGGGCGCGTACAGAGGGGTGACCTCATCGTTGTGAAGCACATGGGCGGTCTTGCCCAAGCTCCGCAGGCCCATACACAGGGCGGCGGAAGAGCCGATGGTGTCGCCGTCGGGCTTCCGATGGGTCAAAATGGTGAACCGATCTCTGGCCAAAAGCCAATCGGCGCACTCAAGCCTCGTCAGTTCCTTCATTTTTCTCTTCCTCCGGATACTTGTCTACCTCTAAAGAGTTGATGAGCTTCATCATTTTTGCGCCGTAGGTGATGGAATCGTCCAACGCCCAGGTCAGCTCCGGGGTGTAACGCAGGTTCAGGGAGCTACCCAGCTCCCGACGGAGATAGCCGCCGGCAGATTTTAAGCCCTTGAGGGCCTCTTTGGCCCGCTCTTCCTGCAAAAAGCTCACATAGACCTTGGCGTAGCGCAGATCGGGGGTGGTCTCCACATGGGTGATGGAGATCATGGTGTCCTGCACTCTGGGGTCTTTTAAATTACGGATCAGGCTGGATAATTCCTTCTGAATTTCCTCGTTGATCCTACCGATTCGATTAGATGCCATAATAATACTCCTTTATTATGCCTTTTGCATTGCTAAACAAGCAGCCGTGCCGCACCGCGGCACGGCTGATTTGTTTAGCGTTTGATTTCCTGCATAGCGAAGCATTCGAAAATGTCGCCTTCCTTGATGTCGTTGAACTTGGCAATGGACATACCGCACTCGTAACCGGCGGTAACTTCCTTAGCCTGGTCTTTGAAGCGCTGCAAGGAGCCCACTTCGCCCTCGTGGATCACCACATTGTCGCGGAGCACGCGAACTTGAGCGTCGCGAGTGACCTTGCCGTCTTTGACCATACAGCCGGCGATGGTGCCAACGGCGGAGACCTTGTAGGTCATACGCACTTCTGCGTGGCCGATGACAACTTCCTCGTACTTGGGCGCCAGCATACCCTTCATAGCGGCCTCGATTTCGTCGATGGCATCGTAGATAACACGGTAGAACCGCATATCCACGGCAGTTCGCTGGGCAGATGCCTGTGCACCTGCGTCGGGACGGACGTTAAAGCCAACGATGATCGCGCCGGCAGTAGAAGCCAGCAGAATATCGGACTCGTTGATAGCGCCAACGCCGGTGTGAATCACGCGGACGCGAACTTCCTCGTTGGAAATCTTCTCCAAAGAGGCCTTCACCGCTTCGGCAGAACCCTGCACGTCAGCCTTGACGATCAGGGACAGTTCCTTCATTTCGCCCTCCTGCATCTTGGCAAACAGGTTGTCCAAGGTGACCTTCTGCAGGGCGTTTGCGGCAGCATCCTTGGCGGCCTGCTTACGCTGCTCCACCAATTCTCTTGCCATACGCTCGTCGGTAACGGCGTTGAACTCGTCGCCGGGAGCAGGTACTTCTGCAAGGCCGGTGATCTCAACAGGGATAGACGGGCCAGCGGTCTTGACGGTGCGACCCTTGTCGTTGGTCATCACGCGGACACGGCCAACGGCGGTGCCGGCGATGACGATGTCGCCCTGATTCAGCGTGCCGTTCTGTACCAGCAAGGTGGCAATGGGGCCGCGGTTTTTGTCCAAACGGGCCTCGA
The DNA here is from genome assembly GCA_045614325.1 of Faecousia sp. Lineage (GTDB taxonomy): Bacteria > Bacillota > Clostridia > Oscillospirales > Oscillospiraceae > Faecousia. The sequence continues at coordinate 5,822 of JAZLCU010000043.1, forward strand.
TAACCGTACCCTTGGCGCGGCGGTTGGGGTTGGCCTTCAGTTCCTGCACTTCGGCAGTCAGAAGCACCATTTCCAGCAGGTTATCCAGACCCATACCGGTCTTTGCGGAGATGGGGCAGATGATGGTCTCACCGCCCCATTCTTCGGGAATCAGTTCGTGCTCGGTCAGTTGCTGCTTAATCTTGTCGGGGTTGGCCTCAGGCTTATCCATCTTGTTGATGGCAACGATGATGGGCACATTTGCGGCCTTTGCGTGGTTGATGGACTCGATGGTCTGGGGCATAATGCCGTCATCGGCAGCCACAACCAGGATCGCGATGTCGGTGGCATTTGCGCCACGGGCGCGCATAGAGGTAAAGGCAGCGTGGCCGGGGGTGTCCAGGAATGTGATGGGCTGGCCGTTGCACTCAACGGTGTAAGCACCGATGTGCTGGGTAATGCCGCCGGCCTCACCTGCGGTAACGGAGGTGTTGCGGATGGCGTCCAGGGTGGAGGTCTTACCGTGGTCGACGTGACCCATAACCACCACGACGGGTGCGCGGGTCTCCAGCTCCTCAGCGGTGTCGGTGTGGTCGTCGATGATCCGCTCCTCGATGGTAACGGTGATCTCGCGCTCCACCTTGCAGCCCAGTTCAACGGCCACAAACTCAGCGGTGTCAAAGTCGATGGTCTGGTTAAGGCCCGCCATAACGCCGTTCTTCATCAGAAGCTTGATGACCTCGCCTGCGGTCTTCTTCATACGGGAAGCCAGCTCACCGACGGTAATTTCGTCGGGGATCTTAACGGTAACGGGAGCCTTGCGAGCCACTTCCATCTGGAGGCGGCGCAGCTTCTCCTGCTCTTCGTTCTTGGACTTGTTGCCCTTGGAGAACTTGTTGTCCTTCTTATTATTCTGCTGCTGACCCTTCTTGGCGAAGCGCTGCTTGCCGCCCTGATAGTTCTGCTCACGCTCGGAAACCAAGTCGTCTGCGTGATCGTCAAAGCGGTTCACATTCACCTGCACAGCAGAGGTGTCAACCACACGGCGCTCACGCTTGCGCTCGGGCTCTGCAGGTTTCTGAGGCTTAGATTCAGCCTTGGGCTGGGGCTTGGGAGCCTCGGCAGGCTTCTTCTCTTCGGCCTGCGCCTTCACAGCCTCCTCGGTCACAACGGTGACCTTAGGCTCTTCCACCTTAGGCTGGGGCTTGGGCGCCACGGCAAAGATCACTTCCAGAGAAGAGATCTGATTTTTCTGTGTCATATAGTCAAAAATGACATTCAATTCTTCTTCGGTCAGAACCTGTGCGTTGGACTTGGGCTTTTCAAAGAACAAACCCATTACATCGGCGATGTCCTTGGGGGTCATACCGAAATCCGTAGCCAGCTCCTTCAATTTATACTTCACTAAACTCATATACGAAACACACCTCCAAAATCACTGTTCCTTTTTGGCTTTACCGCGGTAGCCCATACGCTTGTTGCGCTCGTGGGCCTTAGCCTCCTGCTGGCGTTTCTGGATGCGCTCTACGCGCTTGTCCAGACTTTCCAGTTCGGCCTTGTAGCGGTCCGGCTGACCCAAGGCTTTCACAAAAGCCAGCGCCAAAGCCGGGTCGGTAAATGCGGCCAAAGCCAATGCGGTGCGGCCGATGGCCATACCCAATTGGTCTTTGGTAAACGGAACTCTCAAACAAATTTGCTCGCTGCCGGCAACAAAGCTTTGCGCTCTGCGCCAAGTGTGGTCTGTGGCATCCTGTGCCACGATCACCAGCCGTGCCTTTTGCGCCCGGGCGGCTGCGCCGGCAGGCTCTTCGCCCAGCTCGATGCGGCCGGCCTTTCGGGCCAATGCCAGATAATTTAAGGCTTTATCCATTGACACCGGCCTCCATTTCCTTTGCCAAGCGGTCGTAGACCTCTTGGGGAATGGGGACTTCCAGGCTGCGTTCTAAGGACTTGGCCTTTTGGGCCTTGGCAAGACAGGCTGCATCGGGGCAGATGTAAGCGCCGCGGCCGTTCAGCTTTCCGCTGAAATCCAGACTCACCACGCCGTCGGTTCCCCGAACCACACGGATCAGCTCTTTCTTTGCTTTTCTTTCACGGCAACCCATACATTGCCGCTGGGGGATCTTCTTTTGCATGGGATTACCTCCTTTTATTGCCTTTTTAGGCGATTATGCCTGGCTTGCAGGCTTGATGTCGATCTTCAGGCCGGTCAGGCGAGCAGCCAGACGGGCGTTCTGACCTTCCTTGCCGATGGCCAAGCTCAGCTGATCGTCGGGAACGATCACGCGGCAGGCCTTGGGGCTGGCAGGATCAAGCTCAACGCTCAGAACGGTTGCAGGGCTAAGTGCAGCCTTCACATACTCGCAGGGATCCTCGCTCCAGACAACGATGTCGATCTTCTCACCGCACAGTTCGTCAACAACTGCGCCCACACGACCGCCGCGAGGACCGACGCAAGCGCCTACGGGGTCAACATTTTCCATAGCGGCGCGTACAGCGATCTTGCTGCGGGAGCCGGCCTCACGGGCAATGTTGCGGATCTCCACCTGACCGTCAGCGATCTCGGGGGTCTCCAGCTCGAACAGACGGCGCACCACATTGGGGTGGGTACGGGAAACATGTACCAGAGGACCGCGGGAGGCCTTGTGTACTTCCAAAACATAAACACGGATCAGATCGCCGGGCTCGTACTCTTCACCGGGAATCTGCTCGCTGACACGCAGCACAGCGTCGCTCTGCTCGCTGCCCTGACCGATGCGGACGAACACATCGCCGGTGGGGTCAATACGCAGGACAGTGCCGGTGAGCAGCTCCTGGCTCTTGGAGGAGTAGGTCTCAAAGATCACGCCGCGCTCAGCCTCGCGAATGCCCTGAATGACCACCTGCTTAGCGGTCTGTGCGGCAATGCGGCCGAACTTCTGAATGTCAACGGGAATGGAAATGGAGTCGCCCAACTGAACATTGGGTTCATAGTGACGGGCGGCGTCGATATGCATTTCGGTGGTGGGATTCTCGACTTCCTCCACAACGGTCTTAATAACGCGCATGAACAGGCCCTGCTCGCTCAAGTCTACCACAACATTTTCGGTGGTGGCGGTATCCTTGTCCTCGCCCTGATCCTTGCGGTAAGCGTTGGTCAGCGCCTGCTTCAGGCGGTCGACCATATAAGAAACGGGAATGCCCTTGAGCTTCTCCAGATCCCGCAGGCTGGCGAAGATCTCAGCGCCGATGTCTACCTGAGGAGTCTGTGTTTTCTTGGTACGTGCCATTTTCTGTTTTCCTCCTAAAATTCTACGCGAAGGCGCACCAGCGCAACTTCGGATTTTTCAAATGTGATGGTTTCTTTTCCTGCTTCCACGGTGATTTTTCCGTCCTCGTAGCCGCGCAGGGTGGCGGGGATCTCCTTCAGACCGTTTCGGGGTCTGTAAAGCTTAACTAAAATGGGGCTGCCCATAAAGGCCTTGAAATCGCCGGGGCGCTTCAAGGTGCGCTCGATGCCTGCGGAGCACACTTCAAAGTGATAGCTTTCCGCAATGGGGTCTTTTTCATCCAGAATGGGGTCGATCAGACGGTGGATCTTTTCACAGTCGGACACATCCACGCCGCCGTCCTTATCAATGAAAATCCGCAGAAAACGCTCTGCGCCTTCCCGGACATACTCCACATCCCAGAGCTTGCAGCCTGCCTGCTCCACGATGGGCGCTGCAAATTGGGTCACCAGCTCGGTTACCTTCAATGACATCCCTTCCTTTCAAAAAAGCACTCAAAAAAGAGAGGGGCGAACCCCTCTCTTTCAATCGTCAAATCTTACCTTCGTGGGTATTATAGCATCCACCGGCCGGATTTGCAAGAGGGATTTTGGGGAAAAACATAGATTTTTTCTGTATTTTTCTTGCAATTATCCCGGAAAATCCGTTTCCGGCGGCAAACCCTGCACATATTTGTGGTCCCAGCTGTCGTCAAACAGGCTTAAGGTGGTGGTGCCGCAGGCCATATCGTCAGCCAAGGTTTTCAGCGCCTCGGTGCATTCCAAGGACTCCAGATAGAACTCAGGCAGCGCCTCCTCGCCCAGCTTCGCGCCTAAAATCGCGCCGGTGATTGCACCCACCGCGGCGCTCATACCCGAATGGTTCACGGCGGTGATGATGGCGCTGTCAAAGTCGTCGGGACTTTGCAGACAGGCAAACAGCGCACCTGCCAGACACTCCGCCGCGTCGGTGCAAAACAGCATCTGCATACCCTCTTGCGAGGAGACCGTGCCGGACTTGGCCAGCCGCACCGCGTCCTTTAAATGCAGCGCCAGCTGCTCAGCCTGAGAAAAACGGCCACGGAACTGATAGTCCATCGCGTCGATGCCCTGCAAAAATTGCTTTTCCAGCGGCTCGTGCGGCTCTTGCAGAATGCCGGTGATGATGTAAGCCAGCGCCGCGCCGGACAAAAATGCCTCGGGATTACCGTGGGTCAGGGCGATCAGGTCTGCAGACAGTTTTCCCACCTGCTCCACACTTATGCGCCGGGGCTTGTAGAACATACCCACCGCGATGGCGGCGGTGATGGCGCCGGGCGCCCGGTTGCTGTTCCGGGGAGAGGCCAGCGAGCCATAAGACTCCAGCCGCAGGTTGTCCAGCATTCTGGCGTCACGGCAGTGGCGGCGGCGGAATTGGGGCAATTTGGCCAGCCAGCAGAGGCTGGTTTCCGGGTCCCGGTAAAATTGCTGAGAGCGTGTCCATTCCTTTAAGGCCAGCTTGCCGAACTGAACGAAGTCCGTCTTGCCTCTGGACAGGGCGATCAGCATACCGTTGCACAAAAAGGAAGCAATTTGGGTGTAGGAGGTCACCGGCGCATAGTCCTGCGCCTGCAAATCATAGCCCAAAAGGCCGTTGGGGCCATAGGCCTCCTGAATTTCTTCCCAGGATTTGCCGTCTACGGTGTAACCCAAAGCGTCACCCACAGCCAAACCCAGCAGACAACCCCGATAGCGGTCGTATGCGCTTGCCATTTTGCCACCTCCCAAAATTTTCTTACTTATTATATTATATATGTATTTGCACCCAAATGCAACAGGAAAGGAAAAATGCAAACCCGCCGAAATATCTATTTACAAAGGGAAAAAACTGTATTATACTGGAAAAAACACAACAAAAGGAGTGCTGAATATGGTAGAAGTTAACTATTCTTTAGGAATGTCAACCCAAGATCCCCCCGTTATCAAGAAAATGGGCGTTGTGTCCGTCCGTCACGAAATGACCCCTGTGGTATTCAAAGGCCGCCTGTGCCGTGTGGAAACCTTCTGGGAAGCCGGCGCCCATTATGCAGTCCTGCACGATGTGGAAAAGCAGGAGGACATCTCCATAGTTGCCCACAAGAAGGGCCTGAACTTCTTCTCTGCCTATTGCGAGAACGATGTTTTGTACGCCTTTGCCACCTATGTACCCGAGTCCCGTGAGGCCGGCGGCACCTGCACCATGTTCCGTTCCGAGGATGGCATCAACTGGGAGGAGATCGTTCTGTTCCGCCGTCCCGGCTGGCGACTGTTCAACACCTCCGTCTGCAAAGGCGCTGACGGCTACTATATGTCCATCGAGGTGTGCAGTTCCATCATTCCCGGTGACCCCCTGGAAACCGAGGAGTTAGACCCGGTCATCGGCCACCCCTTCACCCTGTTCTTCTTAAAGTCCGATGACCTGATCCACTGGGAGTGGCTACCTGACGACCACTGCCTGTCCCCCGAGCGCTATACCGCCTGCCCCACTATGCGGTATTCCGACGGCTATTACTATGTGATTGCCCTGCTGTTTTTGCCCCACAGACGGCTTGCGCCCTATATTTACCGCACCAAGGACTTCTTCGCCTGGGAAATCGGCCTGCACAACCCCGTGCTGATGTACTCCAGAGAAGACCGGATCATCAAGCCCGGCGCAAAAGTTGTGGAAGCCTATCTGGAGAGAGTCCGCGCCGATGAGAAACTGAACCCCACCGAGGCGGAACTGGAAGAAATGGTGGACAAGTATGTGGAAAGAATCCGCACCCACAACAACATCAATAACTGCGATGTGGACCTGTGCGAATTTGAGGGCAAGACCTATATTTACTACTTAACCGGCGACCAGGGCGGCTACGGCGTGATGTGCGAAGCCCAGTACGACGGCCCGTTGGACGAATTCCTGCAAAGCTTCTTTAAATAAAGACAATATATAATGTAGATGCGAGCCTTGCTCGTTTGAAAAGCCCCCTCATACGAGGGGGCTTTTTCCTATATATTTATATTGTATTTGCGCCGGGAAAATTTTTTCAAAAAATTTTTCTAAATGAGAATAATTCCTATTGACAAATGAAAAAGGGTGTGCTATACTCTAGATATAAATAAGAAACATTCTTATTTAGCAAGGAGAACCGCTATGGAAAAGACCACCAAGCAATTCCGGAAACGGAATGCGATTCTGGCCTACCTGCGGCAGACAACGGAGCATCCCTCGGCGGAAATGGTGTTCAATCAGCTGAAGCCTGAGATCCCGGATCTGTCACTTGGAACGGTTTACCGCAACCTGTCGATGTTCAAAACCAACGGAGAGATCATCAGCATAGGAACGGTCAACGGCGTGGAGCGATTCGACGGCAACACAAACCCTCATGTTCACTTCGTCTGTAACGGCTGCGACACGGTAACGGACCTGATGACCATCGCCGTGCCGGAGGAGCTGAACCAAGAGGTGACCGGCCTGACAGGCGGCCAGATCGATATGTGTCACCTGACATTTGTCGGCAAATGCAGCCAATGCAAAAAGAAATCTGAAAAAGGAGAATCCGCATGAAAAAGTTTATCTGCACAGTTTGTAACTACGAAGTGGAGATCGAAGGCGATGCTCTGCCGGAAGATTACGAATGCCCCCTTTGCAATGTAGGCCCCGATCAATTCGAGGAAGTCGAAGAGTAAAAAGTAAAAACTGCCCCGATGGGCAAAAAAATAAAAAATAACTTAATTAAAATTTTGGAGGAAAATATTATGAAAAAGTTTGTATGCCCCGTTTGCGGTTATGTTCACGAAGCAGAGGCTATGCCCGAAGGCTACAAGTGCCCCGTTTGCAAAGTTGACGGCGCTAAGTTCAAGGTAATGGAAGAAGGCAAGCTGGCCGCTGAGCACGAGTACGGCGTTTACGGCAAGACCGTTAAGAACAACCCCGACATCTCTGAAGAAGACAAGAAGTTCATCTTCGAGCAGCTGATGGCCAACTTCAACGGCGAGTGCGCCGAGGTCGGTATGTACCTGTGCATGGCTCGCATCGCACACCGCGAGGGCTACCCCGAGATCGGCCTGTACTGGGAAAAGGCAGCTTGGGAAGAGGCAGAGCACGCTTCCAAGTTCGCAGAGCTGCTGGGCGAGGACCTGGAGCCCAATATGAAGGCTACCACCAAGGCTAACCTGGCATGGCGCGTTGACTGCGAGTACGGCGCAACTGCCGGCAAGTTCGACCTGGCAAAGGTTGCAAAGGCCAACGGCCTGGATGCCATCCACGACACCGTCCATGAGATGGCCCGCGACGAGGCTCGCCACGGCAAGGCGCTGGAAGGCCTGCTGAACCGCTACTTCAAGTAAGAAATTGACCCCTTTTGAGAGGACAGAACTTCGGTTCTGTCCTCTTTCTTTGTTTCTTCGCCGCCGCAAGGTGGATAAAAAGGTGGATAACGCCCGCCAAACTGTCAAAATGGAATTGCCAAAGTGGATAACGGAGTTGTATCGACCATCATTATACATCTTCGATTGTTCACGATACAAGACCTATGAACTAAATTGAACACCGTTTCATCAACATTTCACATCCATCATCAACCCTGAACAACTCGCCATCAACTGCCCATCATCTTCTTAAAAAACTTTTTGAAAAAAGTGAAAAACATTTTAGGGGTGTCCGCTCTATTGGATACCCTTTGCGGTATAATACGGGTGTAAAGAGTGAGGGACACAAAGACACGAACCGCTCAAAAAACTAAAATAAATTAGGGTTGCGACCGACGCAGTTGCCAAATGGCAGAAAGGATTTTACAATGTCTACTATCAACAACAACTCCAACAACACCCGCTCCGCTATCTACTTCACCTACGACCACTTCAATAAGAAGATTGTCGGCTCTGAACTGAACTTCAAGAAGTCCGGCAATCCCAACAACCCCCAGTATGCTGCCCTGATGGCGGCTATGGCAGCCCACCCCAACTACGAACTGTCTGCCGTTGCCCCCAAGAAGGAGAAGCAGACCTACGAAGGCTTGACCCTGACCCTGATGGAAGAATACCTGAACCTCGTCTACGAAGACGAACTTGCGGATGTTGCCCGTGAGAAGTTCGCAGAGATGAAGGCCAAGAAGCTGAATAAGAAGTTGGCCTTTGCCACCATCAAAAGCTGGTTCTTGGAGTTGTTTCCCAAGTTCAATGTCAACAAGGCTAAGATGGAGATCCGGGCAAAGAAGCTGGCAAGAAGCAAAGAACCCTACAAGGTTATCAAGGTTTCTGTTGGCGTTGCCCACTCTGCCAACAAGTAATTCAAAATCCCGCTGCTGACCCATCAAGGGAGCGGCGGGGTTTTCTTATATCCAGAAGCACCGATAGATTGGGCAAATCAGGTTAAGAGTGCGGTCAGCACTTTCATATAATTATGAGGACATCGGGGGGAGATACGAAGATAAAATACCTTTTCGTAGTTCGTGGCTTCGCCACTCACTACTACAAGGTATTTTATCTTCTATGGGGTTGCCGTGGCACACGGCAACCCCATAGACCCCAAAAGCAAAATAGAAAAAGGAGTAAATGACTATGACACTAATGGATTACTATGACAGCCAAATCCCAGACTACTACGATGGGATGTATTTGGACGGCTACACGCCGGAGCAAATCTTACACTCACTACGCAGAGGAATGATTGCGGATCACGAGCAGCAGACGGTGAGTGAAGTTAAAATCACAAGTGAGGTGCGGTTGAAATGACCCCACGCAAGAGCAAAGACCAAAAGAAGAAAAAGAAATCCATCCTCGAAGCTGAACTAATGAGCATAATTGAAAAGAGTATGAAAGCAGCGTTAGACAAGGCTTTGGATGACATTTTCAAAGATTGGAAATGAGAAGTGCGGCAGCCCGTTTCAGCGAATGATACCCCCCGACAAGGGGAGTGCTGAAACGGGCTGCCGCTTTTGTCGTTATAGGCCGTCTGACGGTCTGCTTTTCTTTTGGACGATGACGGCCGCAAGAACCGTCTTTCAAATCAAAAGTGCCATTTAGCGGGAGAGTTGCCCACCCAAAAACGGAATAGGGGTCTGCGGTTTTGATTTTCCCGTAATACACCCCCCTATGTCCGCAAAAGGGTGGTCTGACTTTCGCTTACACAATCGGGGCGTTTTTCTGCTGATTTTGGGACTTTTGGAAGCCGCCGCCGTTGTTCACGAAATCAAATGGTTTATTGAACGCCCCCATCAGGCTCACGCACATACTCCATCAGGTCTGCGGGCTGGCAATCCAGCACTTCGCAAATCTTCTCCAAGGCATCCACGGGCAAGTGCTTCACAGAACCCACACAGATAGCGGACACCGTAGGCGGACGGATGCCCGTCTTTTCTGCCAGTTCCTTTTGGGTCATACCACGCAGGGCAAGCATCACTTTGACTTTGAATTTTATCATAGGTTTTCCTCCTTTCCCTTTGGGGTATTGTATCACGCATTTCGTAGTAAATCAATACGAAAAACGAAAAAATATTTCGATTTTCGTAAAAGAAATTACGAATTGCGTATTGACAAACTACGAATTTCGTAGTATAATAAAGGAGCGATGAGGGGCAACCAATTTCAACACCGTCTGTTGTAAGCCCCAGAACAAACACAAAGGAACGGTGGCAGCACGGAAAGACGGCAGAAATCAAACATCACAAAGGAGAACAACACTATGTCTACTATTGAAATCACCACCAAGATCGAAGCCCTGCGGGACTTGGAAGAACTGATCGAAGAAGCAAAGGCCGAAGCCGAAACCCTGCGGGATGAAATCAAGGCAGAAATGATGGCAAGGGACATCGAGGAATTGAGTGCGGGTCAGTTCATCGTGCGTTGGACTTCTGTCCTCTCCAATCGTTTCGACACTACTGGCTTCAAGAAAGCCTACGGCGATCTCTACAAGCAATACACCAAGCAGACCGCAAGCCGCCGTTTTACCATTAGTGCATAAGGGGGTAGCAAGATGCTTGTATTAGAGCAGTTATGGCGGGGCAACATTAGCCCCGCAGACCGTTTTGTAAAGCGGGGAAGCGAATACCAAAGGATATCAACCGCCTACTGTGAGTTGATCGACAAACTTTTAGAAGGATTTCAGCCCCAAGCAAAGGAACAATGGGAAGCCAGCGAAGAATTGCGGCGGCAAATGACTACGACAGAGCAAGAGGATGCCTTTGTATGCGGCTTCCGCTTGGGGGCAAGGACGATGCTGGATGTCGTAGGAGAATACAACGGGCAGTTTTATACGCCCGGAGAGGCGGGGTAATACCCCGCCATCCAAAAGGAGAATGTTATGAACTACGGATACGCCCGCTGCTCCACCAACGAGAGCAAGCAAGACATCAACCGCCAAGTGCGGGAACTGAAAGCCGCCGGATCAGAAGAAATCTTCATTGAATACGAACACGGCGACAGTAAAATCAAGAGCCAGCAAGCGGCTATGTTCGGTCAGGCGAAAGCCGGTGATACCATCATCGTGTTAGAGGTATCCAGATTAGCCAGAAGCACGCAGCAGTTGTGTGAAATCATTGAGTGTGTGCGGCAGAAGCGGTTGCGGCTCGTCATCGTGGGCAGTATCACCCTTGATTGCCGGGGCGGTCAGGCTGACCCTATGAGCGAAGCGTTCTTACAAATGGCGGGCGTATTCAGCCAGTTGGAGTTGGCTATGATCCGCTCCCGTGTCCGGTCAGGTATGGAAAATGCGAGGGCAAAGGGACGGCAAATCGGGCGGCCGCAAGTGAGCAAAGAGGACATACCCGCTGCATTTCTGCGGCACTATCCCGCACACAAAAACGGGCAGCTGAACATCAGCGAATTGGCGAGGGTCTGCGACATCAGCCGCACCACCGCCTACAAATACAAAGCCCTTTTAGAAACGAACAACGAGGTATCGTGATGATACCTCGTTGTTTTACTGTTTCTTTTTTGCGCCAGATCGCAGACTCCACACCATTCCAATTTTATCAAGCAACTGTTTCCGTTCTTCGGGCAAGGAACCATTCTTCAATGCGGCTCGTTGCGTTCTTATCCAATATCCCAACTGGAAATCACCATCACTATACGCCGCAGGGATGTTTAGGTTTCCGTTTTGCTCATAATACAACTTTGCCCTTTCATACTTGCTCAACCAGCCTTGGTCATCTGGTGCTTTTTGCTTTCTATTGGAACAAATGGGGCAAGATCGCTTTTGTGCTATACTTGTCCTCCAACTGTGTCCTTGTTGGCATTTCCACCACACATACTGATTGCTTCCTCTTGAAAACTGTGTTGGTGATAGGCCTCTGTTTTTCTCGTAATCCCATTCCAGTATCAACTCAGGGCTGGTGGATTGGATGTCGTTGTATCCTGCCAAAACCCTATGACCTGAACAGTATGGGCATCTGTTTCCTTTTGCTACATTGATGACACTTTCTTCCCACTCACCGCCGCAGGTAGGACACTTCCACCAAATTTTACGATTACTCATATAGCGGAAGTTTTCAGGTCGTAGCCCTTCGTTCTTTTCGTAGTTCCAAAAGCGTGTCAATTCAGGGTAGTGCTCTGCGAAGTTATTCTTTCTATCAATCATCATATATTGCGACATAATCTCAATGCGATCAGCACTAATATCAATGATTGGCGTAAGTGCTTTGCCTATCTTGTCGTTTAGTAATTGGAATAGCATTTCAATACCGTGCGGGAAGTTCTTATACGAATGATCTACAACAAAAAACACCGTTTGGTCTTCAATGCACTCCTTTTCATAGTTCTCTTTTATGCGGATGAGATCAACACCCGATTGGAGAAACGCTTCGTTCTTCCGTTTTTCTCTTTCTATGAGATAGTCCTTGGAATGATATGCTACACCATCATATTCAATACCGATTTTGTAATCGGGCAGATAGAGATCAATTTCCCACCCATTTACTTTGATGCGGCTTTCCACGGTGAAATACTTCCCGAGATAAAACATAAGGGCTTGCTCAGGAAACGAACTTTTCAGTTCTGCGGAACATTTAGCGCAACCCCGTCCTTGAAAACGATTGCTCACAGATGCTTGCCACTCGTGTCCGCGGGAACATATCCACCATACCTTTTTGGATGAATATGGACTCACCATTTCAGGGAGTAGGTTTCCGTTTTTGCTTGGATGCCATTCAGCCGCAAGCAAAGGGGCCAAAACCTTTAAGTTGTTGTCTGCGGTTGGGCGATGGCCGGAACAATACGGGCAGCCGTGCCCCTTGGCTCGTGTTGAAATTACCGCTTGCCAAGAGTGGCCTTTTTTACATATCCACCACGCCTTTTGGTTAGAACCTGATGTGTAATCGTGTGGTGTTTTGTCGTTTTTATCAAAATCCCATTCGCTGAGCAATTCAGGGTTATTATCAGCCAATGACCCATTCTTTCGTATCATTGTGGCTATTTTTTTGTTTATGCGTGAAGCCGCTGTCTGATCACTCATTGTATTCACCACTTTTCGTCTATACCTTTTGGTTTATTTTACATTTTTTCTCTCAAAAAAGCAACAACGAGGAAAAGATGCTTTTCTGATAGATGATTGTATGCTATACTAATCAAAACTTTAAAGGATGGGGACGGTATGGCAGATCAGGAGAAATGGGATTTGAGCCGAGAGGAAATAGAAGCACGACTTAGAGAATTGAGCCAAAAGAAGAAAGAGCCAACCCGTGGTGGGCGTTCGTCCGGTCAAGGTGTGAAGCTACTCTACATCCGGGACTACCTATACCATCACGCCACAAGAGAGCATCCTCAAAACGCCAAAGCTATTAAAAAGTTTCTCGCACAGCACAACATAGAAGCATCGGAGAAAACCATCTACAACGATATTGTGCGGCTGCGGGATGACTTCGCCGTTCCGGTGGAGTATAACGCAAGCAAATGGGGATACTACATCACAAAGCCTGAATTTGAACCCCACGAACTGCGGTTGATGGTTGACAGCATCCAAGCATCCAAGTTCATCACACAAAAAGAAGCCACCACCATCAGCCAGAAAATCACCAGATTGGCAGATGTCTACACCAAGCCCCGCCTGACCGACCGCCACGCCTTGGTGTCAGATCGGGTGCGGAGCAAGAATGAAGATGTAGTGCGGGAAGCAGGCCGCATCCATCAAGCCATCGCAGAGAACCGCAAGATTGGCTTCCGCTATTTCCACTATACCCCTGACCGCTCCAAGCCAAAGCAGTATTCCAAAAGCGGCGATTTGTATATTGTCAGCCCCTACGCCCTACTGTGGGACGGCGGCAACTACTACCTATACGCATACATCACCGAGAAAGACGAGTTCCGCACATTCCGTGTTGACCGTATGGAAGCCATTACAAGACCCCTTGCGGACAAGCGGGACGGCGCAGATGCGTTCAAAGCCGAAGTCCTGACGAGCCAAGAGTATAAAGTATTTCAGCAATACCACGGCGAAAAGGCAAAGGTAAAAATCCGTTTTATCAACCGTTTGGCGGATGCGGTTATAGACCAATTCGGCAAGGATACGGTTTTAGTCCCCGTGGATAATGACCATTTCTGTGCCATTCTCCCCGTGGAACTGTCCCCGCCGTTTTGTGCGTGGGTTGCTACTTTTGGACGGGCTGCGAAGATCCTCGCACCGGAAGCCGCAATCACGGAGATGCGAAAGTTCATAGAAAAAGTAAGCGATATGTATAAAGACGATGGGGAGAAGTAAGCACTTCTCCCCATTTGATATTGAGATGATGAAAGATGATGCCGAGTTGATGGTAGATGTTCAAAGGCGGTTCAGGTTCTGTTGTAGAATATCAATTCCGCTCTTGGAAACGGCTATGTAATACTGTTGGGTGACTTGTATCTTGCCGTGTCCCATTTGATTACAGAGCAAGTGCGTGGGCGTGTTCATTTCGGCCATCATCGTGCCGTAGGTGTGCCGCAGATAGTGGTATTTGAATTCCATTTGATACCGCTGCTTAATGTCCCGTGAGGGGTATTTGAAAGAATTGACGGTTTGGATTGTGCCGTTTGGCAGACAGTTCACAAGGTCTGTGGAGTAGATTTTGCTGCCGTCCATATCTTCAATCAGCCGCCGCTTTTGTTCCCGCAGGGCTGCCAGCCGCACTTCATCCGCCGCCCGCTGCTTCGCTAACTTTACAAAATAGGCTTTCAGCGCAGAACACATATAGATAGTTCTGTTTGCGTTCTTGGTCTTTGGCGGCACTAACTTGATAAGACCCTCTTGGTATTGCATTTGTCGGTCAATGATGATAGTCCCCCGCTCCAAATCCACATTCGCCCACTTCAATCCAAAAGTCTCATTGATACGCAGACCGCAGTAGCGACCCAGCATATAAGCTGTTTCGGCATTTGTGCCTTTGAAGTAGGCATCCAAGAGCAGAAGTTCGTCTTTTGAAAAGGCAATGATGTCTGTATCATCATCGGCTTTCAGTTTTGGCATTGTGATTTTGGTGGACTTATTCACGCACAATTTGTTGTAGGTATCTACATCCAAGTAGTTGCGGGCGTAGGCTTGCCCGAAGAATAGGTAAAACATCTTCAAGAACCCTTCCACATACCGATAGGACAACTTCTTTTTGTAGTAGAGTTCCGCCAAGTAGTCATTGACATCGGCGGGGGTGATGTCTGCCACATAACGGTTGCCGAAGCGGGCGCAGAGGTGGTTCTTCCATAGGCTTTCTTGCTTGCGGATGGTGGTGTATGCCTTGCTTTCCCGGCCATTCTCGCAGTATTCCGCATACACTTCTGCGATTGACTTTCGCACTCTTGGTTGCGGCTTGTTGGTCTGTTGTTCCCGGTCAATGGCGATTTGACGAGCCTTGATAGCATCACGCTTTGAGTTGAACGGGTTGCCGTTGTCATCTTTTGCTTTGCGGACATCCTTCTTCCGGCCATTCTCTGTGATGGTGTAGCGGTAAGCCCAGTTGCCACCTTTGAGTTGATAAACGCCAGTATCATCCAGTTTTTTCATCTTGCTTTCCTCCTGAAAAGTGGATAAAATAGTGGATACAGACCCCGTGATTGGCGTTTCCAAAAGTGCCAAAGTGGATAATGGCTGCGGCGGCAGCCGTCTATACGAGCAGCGGCCCGAAGGGACGATGCCGTATGCCCGGCGGCGAGCCACCGTCCATGAGATGGCCCGCGACGAGGCTCGACACGGCAAGGCTCTGGAAGGTCTTTTGAACCGTTATTTTAAGTAATATCTGATTGAAAAATCACCTGAGGTGTGCTATCATAACGGTAGCACATCTTTTGTTTTGGGGAGTGATTTTATGGATTATGTTTTTAGTAATAAAAAGAAAAATACATTTGCAATTTGTTTTTCGGTACTTTATATTGTAATGCTAACTTTGAAAATAGACTTTCGTGTATCGCTTTTTCAAAATCTCAGATACACTATAAATTCTCTTTTTGTATATTTAACACCGATGATTGTTCCTGTATTTATATTGACTCTCATTTTTACTTATAAAAAGGATTATAAATTCAAAACTTGGTTATTGCCCATAGCTTTAGGTGTAAATTTGATTTTATCTGTTCTTACTCAAATTTCTAACAGCCCGAATATGAAGTTAATCATTTCTCTCTACGGGTTAAAACATCTCCCCATCCTTTTGTGCTCGTTTTCAATGTGCATAGCCATCGCTTTGATGTTTTTAGGAACATTATTTAACTTAAAATATATAAAATTGTTGAAATATGGAGCGTTGGGTTATGCTGTTTTATGCTTATGTTCAACCATAATTGATTTTTTAAATGTAGGCGGTTTAGCATATATACAAAGTGTTCCCGCAGAATACTCTGCAATAAATGTTGTTGCTTTGGTACGACTGGTATCATGCGCACTGTTTTATGTGGGTATTTTTATTTTAACCACTAATAAAAAGGATACCGATTTGGTGTGACAAAAGTGTGATTTTTAAAATTCAAATAATATAGCCTTGATTTTAAGCGGGTTTTAAGCACAGTTTCAAGATGAGGCTCGTCACGGCAAGGCTCTGCAGGGCCTGCTTGAGAGATACTTCAAGTAAGCAACACCCGCTGCCCTACTACAGGAGGAAACTGTCAATGAAAAAAACATTAGCGCTGATTTTGGTGCTTTTGTTGATTGTTGCTCTTTCTGCCTGCAAAGCGCAAGAAAACAACAAATCAGCAAACGCACTGCCTAAGGTAAACCCGTCAAATTCCGCAGATACGCAAGCATCTGCGTCAGACGGAACCAAGACGGTGGATACGCCGACCCCTAACACAAATACGAACAACGTCATACCCGAACCGATCACACGGGAGCGCGCAGTGGAACTGGCGCTTGAGAAGGCGGGGCTGGACAGAAATGCGGTATTTGACATTGAGGCGGAACTGGACCGGGAACGGGAAGGTGTGCTGTGGGAGGTTGATTTCGAAACGCGGGAGCACGAATATTCGTACGACATCAACGCCTATGACGGCACGGTCGTGAAGTCCGACCGGGAAAGAAACCATTGATTAAAAACCGAAGGTATGCCGCTTTTGCGGCATACTCTTTGGACTGAGGAGGAACTATGGAAAACTACACGATTTGCAACTGTAAGCAAGTTACCCGTTTTGATGTAGAGGACGCCCTGCATCACTGCCACCGTTTTGAAGATGTGGAAAAGACCTTCGAGGAAGTGCAGGCCATTACCCATTGTTCCACCGGCTGCGGTGGTTGCCACGATAAGATCTTAGCGACCATCTCTGAAATTATGAACCCGTAAACTTGAACGGAGCAGAAGGTTTTTCTGCTCCGTTTTCTTAAAAGGAGAACACTATGGAATTGAAATCCGGCCTGATTCCCACGGTCCGCGCGGAAAAGGACTGTGAGGTCTACTGTCCCATTTGCCACAAGCTGCTGGAACTGCACAAAGGCGACCCCATTCCCCGTTGCTGCGGCAAACAGATGGAAGTTTTGGAAAAATAAAACCTTCACTATGCGGGAAAGCGTTTGACAAGAATCGGCAAAAAAGCTATAATGGAAGTGCCAAAATAAAACAAAAAAAGGAGCAGCAAATTATGGTATTTATGAACGTTATGGCCGTTCTGGCCGCCATCGCCGCAACCGTCCTTCTGTGCATCAAGGTTCTTCCTGCGAAAAAGGACGGCACCTTCTCCAAGAAGCTGGTACAGCGCACCCACGATTACTTCAACTTCAAGAAGCTGTATCTGGAGCAGATCCTGAAGATCCTGTTCACCTTCCTGACCATCGCAAGTATTTTGGTTGGCGTATGCTACGCCACCTTGGGCAACTTTATTCAGTTTATCGGAAATATTTCCGACGCCATCAAGTATGATGTCTATGACTACATGAGCAAGTACATCTGGAAAACCCTGGGCAACAACATCCTGAGCGGCCTTGCTATCGCAGTTCTGGGCCCTATCGCTCTGCGTCTGGTTTACGAGATGCTGATGATGTTCGTTCTGCTTGTTAAGAATGTGATCGACATCAACGGCAAGCTGAAGAGCAAGACCGAAGAACCCAAGGAAGAAGTAACCGCAGAATAATTCTGAAAAACCGTACATATAAAATATGCTGCCGTTCAGGCAGCATATTTTTTGCGATAAAAACCCCCATCGATTAAAAGATGGGGGTTTTGTATTACAGAGGACTTTGCTTGATTTTGGAGAACCGTCTGGGATATTGCTTGGGGGTGGGAGCCACCTTTTTCAGCACGATCACCGTGTGGGCGGTGCCGTCAATGGGGAAGGTCTCCACCTTTTCCAGCTTCAGACCCAGCTTGGAGATGGCGTTTTTGGCCTCGGCCAGTTCTTCTTCCGCGGCTGTGCCTTTCATAGCCAGCACCTTGCCGCCTACCTTCACATAGGGGGCGGTCAGCTCCAGCAAGATATTCAAGCGCGCAACGGCCCGGCTGGTGGCGATGTCATAAGATTCCCGACAGGTCTCCACAAATTCCTCCGCCCGGGCGGTGACGCACTGGGCATCCACATCCAAGGTGGGAAGAACGCTTTCCAGCCAGGTCATCCGCTTGCCCAGCGAATCCAGTAGAGTCAAGGAAACCTCCGGGCAGGCGATCTTCACCGGCACACCGGGAAAGCCTGCGCCGCAGCCCACATCAATCAGCTTTTTGCCCTGCAGTTCCTCCAAGGTCAGCAGAGTAAGAGAGTCCAGCAGGTGCAGCTTTGCCACCTGGGCAGGCTCAGATATGGCGGTCAGGTCCATTAGCTTGTTCTGCTCGATCACCGCCTGACCGAAGGCGCACAGGGTGTCCTGCGTCGCATCTGACAGGGAAAGCCCTAAGCCGGGCAGACCCTGTGAAAGTGTCTTTTTCATAGCTGCACCCATTAGTTCGTGATGTCTACCTGAGATTTGTCCATGGGGTTGAACTTGTCCTGCTCCACGATGGTGGAGGGCAGCACGATCTCCTGAATATGCCAGCTGGTCAGTAAATCGCAGACAGATGCATCGGCCTGCTTGCGGTTGCCGAAGAAACGGTCGCAGGCGGCCATATCCAGCTGCAGATTTTCGTTTTCAAGGGCCACGATGCGGCCATAGGCGCCGGAGGCCATAATGGCTTCCAGCTCAGCCACCGCATTCAGACAGGCCCGATAGCTCATCAGCATACCGGAGTATTGGAATTGGACACTGCTATTCTCTTGGCAGGCCAAAAATGCCGCAAGGCTCGCATCCTGATCGATGGTGATGCCGGCGCGACGGGCGATCTGCTGGCACATGGCATAAGGCAGAACCGCCGTAGGCGTTTGAGGATTCACCGCAGCCTCACCGGTGATGGGAACGGTCACACCCGTAATGCCCTGGGCGGTGTAGCGGCTGGCCCAGCCAAGCTTTTTCACCGGCTGGAAGGATCCGGCAAACACGGACAAAGACTGGTCATACACCAGCTTTTCAAAACCCTCGGAGGCCTGAGCCGCCAAGGTGTCAAAATCGTCAAAAACCGCGTTGCCCTTATAGTCTCTGGGCACTTGGTCGGCCAAAGCGTTGGCCTGATCCCGGAAATAGGCGGCCGCCTCCTCCAGCTCGTCAATGGCCCAGTCGGTCTCCTGAAGGCGAATATCCTCGGAAAGGGGGCCGGAGAAATCGTTCAGACCAAACAGACCGAAATTCAGGAACACAACGGTCGCCACGGCGGCGCAGACCCAGCCGAACCAGCGAATGGGATTCCATTTAAAGATCAGCAGCAGCACCAAGGTGGCCAGCACAAGCATCAGCATCCAGATCAGCAGAATCTGCCACAGACAGGCAGACACGCCGCTGTTCCAATCGGCCAGATAATTCTGAGCCATTCGGGTCACATAGGGATATACCATATCCACGAGGGCAGAATGGGAACGGGCAAACGCACGCAGACCCAGCGTAAACACCGCCAGGATCGCTGCTGTCAGATAACCTCTAATATATTTCAAAGGTAACGCCTCCTTTTCCATTCATTTTTAGTGATAGTTAGTATAGCATATTTTGGCAGAAATGTCCAGTACTCAGAGTTCACCCAAAACCCCGTCTTGGAACACTTCGGTAAGCCGCACCTGACGGATTTGGTTGTGGAGGTCACTGCCTTTTGTATAGACCTTCACATAGTTGGGGGTGTACCCTGTATAGTATACCCCATCTTCCTGCTCAAAAAGCACGAATTGACAGGTATTTATCAGTTCTTTCCGATAAGCGGCGGACATTTCACCTGCAATTTTGATGGCAGCGCGGCTTCTTTCTTCCTTCACCGCGTTGCTTAATTGACCGCCCATCTTGTCAGCCGGTGTACCCGGGCGACGGGAATAGGGGAAGATGTGCATATCCGCAAAGCCGCATTTTTGAATAAAGGAAAGACTTGCGGCAAATTCCTCCTCGGTCTCCCCGGGGAAGGCCACGATCATATCGGTGGTCACCGCGCAGCCGGGGAAATATTTTTTAAGCCATTCAACGCTCTGTAAATACCGGGCGGTGTCATATTTGCGCTTCATTCGCTCCAAAACCGTGTCGCAGCCGGACTGCATAGACAGGTGGAATTGAGGACAGAGATTGGGAAGCTTTACGAGCCGGGCGCAGAATTCTTCTGTGATGATCCGGGGCTCTAAAGAGCCCAAGCGCACCCGTAAATCGGGGACGGCGCTGCAAACCGCCTCCAAAAGTTCCGCCAAATTGGGCTTGCCGGGCAGATCCGCGCCCCAGCCGGCGATCTCGATGCCGGTGACCACGATTTCCCGATAGCCTTGTGAGGCCAACTCCTTTGCCTGCCGAACAGCCAGCTCCACAGGCGCAGACCGAATGGGGCCCCGGGTGTAGGGGATAATGCAGTAGCTGCAGAAATTCACACAGCCGTCCTGCACCTTCAGCATAGCACGGGTGCGACCCTCCAAGCCACCGGCCGGGAGAATTTCAAAGCTGCGGCGCTTCAGCGCCTCGTCAACCTTCCGGGACTTTTGCTTGCTTTCCGCAAAAGATAGTACCTGCTCCACAAAGGCCTCCCGATCTGCGCTGCCGCCGATCACATCCGCGCCTAAGCTTTCCACCGCGTCCGCTGCGTGCTGAGGATAGCAGCCGCACACGGCGATCACCGCATGGGGGTTATCACGCCGGCAGCGGCGGATCACCGCCCGGTTCTTCTTGTCCGCCACCGCGGTCACCGAGCAGGTGTTGATGATGTAGCCGTCGCACTTTTCGCTAAAATCCCCGATTAAGTGGCCTTTTGCGGTCAAAAGTTGCGCCATCGCCTGGGTTTCATATTGATTTACTTTGCATCCGAGGGTATAAAATCCAAATTTCATCGTCTATTTTACCAATAATCGCTTTCTTCGCGGAAAATTTTCCTGTTGTTTTCCCAAGTTGCCATACGGAATTTCTTTGCTATAATAAGCATTGTGACTATTATAAACGAAAAAATTCGGTTTGTACAGCGTTGGAGGCAATTTCCTATGAGTTTTCATATCTATTTAAACTCTGTGCAGCAAATCAAAACCTTTGTGGAACTGGCCGCCAAGCAGGCTTTTGAGGTCCGCGTAGGCAACGACAACCAAAGCATCAACGGAAAAGATTTTATGGGTATGTTCAGTTTGGACTATTCGCGACCCTTGCGTGTCTTCGCCGATTGCTCTGCGGAGGAATTTGCGGCATTCGAAAAGGCGATTCTCGCCCTGCAGAGTTAAAAATTGATTCATTCACCGTCCCGGGAATACCTGGGGCGGCTTTTTTTATAAAAAACAGTAGGCAAATCCAAACAAATGTGTTATCATAATAAAAAAAGGAGGTGATTTGCGTTGCGGATTTTGGGAATCGACCCGGGCTACGGCATCACAGGCTTCGGCCTGATCGAGGGCGAGCGCAACCAATATAAATTAATCAACTGCGGCGCGATCACCACCCCTGCCGGCATGGACTTTTCCGCCCGGCTGGAGATCATTTATAATGATATGCAGGAACTTCTGAAGGTGGCAAAGCCCGACGCGGTGGCCATCGAGGAGCTGTTCTTCGGTCAAAATGTCACCACCGGCATCGGTGTTGCCCAAAGCCGTGGCGTGATACTGCTGGCTATCCGGCAGGCAGGCCTTGAAGTCACCTCCTACAAGCCTATGCAGGTCAAGCAATCGGTGGTTGGCTACGGCAAGGCCACCAAGCATCAGGTGATGGATATGACAAAGCGGCTTTTGAACCTAAGCCAAATGCCAAAGCCTGACGACGCAGCCGATGCCATCGCCTTGGCTCTGTGCCACGCTAGATCAAGCACCAGCCTGCTTGCAAATCTCAAGTAAAGGAGAACGCCTATGTTATACTATGTTTCCGGACAGGTTGCCGTTTTAGAGCCGAATTTGGCGGTCATCGACTGTGGCGGCGTGGGCTACGGCTGCCGCGTCACCGCTTACACCGCCGCTCAGCTGAAGCTGGGTCAACCGGCCAAATTGTACATCACCGAATCTATCCGTGAGGATGCATACGACCTCTACGGCTTTTCTGACAGAGAGGAGCAGCGCTGCTTTGACCTTTTGACCACCGTAAACGGTGTCGGCCCGAAAGCGGCTCAGGCCATTTTGGCAGCCGGCCCGCAGAATTTCACCTTGGCTGTGATGACCGGTGACGAAAAACTCCTCACCGCCGCCCAAGGCGTGGGCAAAAAGCTGGCTCAGCGCATCATCCTGGAGCTGAAAGAAAAGGTCGGCGGCGCGTCCGCGGAGCTGGATTTCTCCGGCCCTGTGGTTTCCGCTCCCGTTTCCGGCAACAACACCGCCCTGGCAACCGCCGCTTTGCAGGAGCTGGGCTATGCCCCGTCTGAGATCGCCAAGGCCCTCAAGGGCGTCGACCCCAATGCCACCACCGAGGAAATGGTGCGCCACGCTCTGCGTGCGATGGTCATGGGAAAATAAGAATTAAGAATTAACCGGAGGTCATTATGGCTATTGATTTTTCCGAAAATTTAGACAATCCCATCGTCAGCCCCACCTTTGCGCCTCAGGACGCAGGGGAGATCGGTCTGCGCCCGAAGCTTTTGTCCGACTACACAGGACAGGAGAAGGCAAAGGGAAATCTGTCCGTCTACATTGAGGCGGCGCGCCTGCGCGGTGAGCCGCTGGACCACACCTTGCTCTACGGCCCTCCCGGCTTGGGCAAGACGACCTTGGCCGGCGTCATCGCCAATGAAATGGGCGTGAACATCCGCATCACCTCCGGCCCGGCCATCGAAAAGCCCGGCGATCTGGCGGCGCTGCTGACCAACCTGAACCCCGGCGACATTCTGTTCATCGACGAGATTCACCGCTTAAACCGGGCGGTGGAGGAGATCCTCTACCCGGCCATGGAGGACTTTGCCATCGACATCATCGTGGGCAAGGGCCCCTCTGCCAATTCTATCCGCCTTGACCTGCCCAAGTTCACCTTGGTGGGCGCGACCACCCGTGCCGGCCAGCTGTCCGCACCGCTCCGCGACCGTTTCGGCGTGAACCTGCGCTTAGAGCTGTACACCAAGGAGGAGCTGGCGCGTATCGTCACCCGCAGCGCCACCATCTTGGGTATGGATATTGACCCGGAGGGTGCTATGGAAATTGCCTCCCGTAGTCGCGGCACACCCCGAATTGCCAACCGTTTCCTCCGCCGTGTCCGGGACTTTGCACAAATTATGTGTGACGGCGTAATCACCAAAGAGGCTGCAGACCTTGCCCTGTCCCGTCTGGATGTGGACGATTTGGGACTTGACGCCATCGACCGCCGGATGCTCACCGCCATCATCCGCAACTACGGCGGCGGTCCCGTTGGCTTGGATACCTTGGCTGCCACCATCGGCGAAGAAGCCATCACCTTGGAGGATGTTTACGAGCCGTATTTAATGCAGCTTGGCTTCCTGACCCGTACCCCCAGAGGCCGCTGTGTGACCGCTTTGGCATACGAGCATCTGCACATTCCCTTTGACGGACAAGCTAGGTTTGATGTTTGAGCCGACAAACTTGCGATTATTTCCGAAAAACGGAAAAAACCCAAATAAAAAGCCCAAAAAGCATTGACAAACCAAGATGCCTTAGGTATAATCCCACTAGTGACGGAAACTCGTCGCAACAACATTTGTCCCAGCGTCAAACCCTTCAACAAGGTGGAGCTTTTACGGGGCATCAACAACCGAAAAGAGGTAAAAAGAATGTACGAAGATAAGACTTTAACATGCAAAGAGTGCGGCAATGAATTCGTTTTCACCGCCGGTGAGCAGGAATTCTACGCAGAGCGCGGCTTCCAGAACGAGCCCCAGCGCTGCAAGACTTGCCGTGACGCTCGCAAGAACGCTGCCCGTGGCCCCCGTGAGTTCTTCACCGCTACCTGCGCACGCTGCGGTGGTGAGGCAAAGGTTCCCTTCGAGCCCAAGACCGACCCTCCCGTGTTCTGCAGCGAGTGCTTCGCTCAGATGCGTGCAGAAGGCTAATTTGCAAAATCAAACCGCACCGGAATTTCCGGTGCGGTTTTTTTGTCATGAAATGACCCCCTCGAAAGAGGGGGTTCTCTATTATTCTTTGTCTTCGACTTTTTCGGAGGGTTCTTCCTCGTCTTCCGCTTCGGCTTCTTCAAGCTCCTGAAGTTTGGCCTCTTCTGCTTCGGCCTTTTCTTTCTTCCAGGAGAAGTAGCTGCTGATGCCGAAGGCCAGCGCGCCCAAGCCAAGCAGACCGCTTAATGCCAGCATCCAAACTTCCGGCATCTCATCACCGCCCTCAAAGTACAACGAAAAGGTCTTATAAACGGTGTAGCCGATGTAGCCAACCGCCAGCAGCCGAAAACCGAACACCCGGTCCGGGTTTCTTTCGGGGGTCTGCTTTTGCGCCCCGTCGTTTTTCTGAAACAAGCCCATAACAGGCCTCCTTTTTCTGAAATCAGATACCTAAGAAGGTGTCGTCGCTGCCGCGGTTTTTGTAGCGGTAGAAGAAATTCATATACTTCAGCGCGTTGAACCGGCTATCACCCTTGACCTGATAAAGGCCGTCCTTGTGATAGATGTTCAGCTTGTTTTTGCCCAAGACGGTCACCACGCTGATGTCATCAAAGAACAGCGTCAAATCGTCTGCCTGAATCCGGTTGCCGTAAAGGGAGAGTTTGCAAGCTTCTTTCAGCACGGTTTTCTTCTTGTTTGCCACAACGGAAGAGAGCATCGCCGTCTCCTGATAGGCCGGCTTGGTGAGCATAGCCTCCGGGTCTAAGCCCAGCACAAATTCCTGCTGGTAAGCATACCACTGGGCAACATAGGGGAAGGGGAAGTCCCAGCCGATGCCCTCCAAACGCTGGTCAGGCAGATACCGAACCTGCCGACCGCATTTTGTGCAGGTGATGATGTCCTTTTCGCTGTGGAAGGTGGAAAGACCGCACTCCGGGCAAACATACATCGCCCGTTCCAGATACTCGGCCAACCGCTTGTGGTGATACAGCTGCTCGTTTTTGGTCTCGTCCACGAACATTTCCTTTTGAATGAGGGCGAACAGCTCTTCCTTGGACAGATCCTTGTATTCCTCCGGCTCGATGATCCGGCTCACATAGCCGCGCATTTTGCCCTTGCGGCACACATCGCTCCACCGGGGCTGAATGCCGTAGCCGCCCTCAATGCGGAAAATGGCCAAGGGAAGCCCCAGCTTTTTAATGAGGGGAATGATGGCTGGGTTAGAGTAGCAGGGCAGGCCGGAAAAGGTGCGATTGCCCTCCGGCGCCAGCGCGATGGAGCCACCCTCTCTTGCCACCCGGATGCAGTTCATAACGGCCTGCACATCGGTGGACTGCTTCTTGATGGGGATGGGCGCCACAGCCCAAGCCAGCAGCTTGGACAGAAAGCCCAAGCTGAACAGATCGTCCGAGGCGATAAAATAGGCGTGCCGGGGGAACATGGCAAAGCTCACAAAGAACTGGTCAAAGGCGGTCTGGTGATTCATAATGATCAGGCACTGCCGCTTTTGCAGATCCTTGCATTTTTCTATTTTAATGTGGTACTTGAGCTTGGTCCAAGGGTACACAACGAGCGCCGCCAGCGCGACGATGATGTTGTGGCGGCGACGAACCCAAGTTTTCTGTTTTGTTTTTGTTTGCATAAGGTTACCTCAAAACTTCCAAACATACTGATAGTTTACCATTTCTGCAGCGGCTTTGTCAAGAAACAGGACTTGCTATTTCCGCGCTGTGAGGATATAATGTACTGTGAGACAGTATAAAAAAGGAGGCTTTTCTATGGATCCTATTTATGTAACCGGACACCGAAATCCGGATACCGACTCCATCGTGGCAGCAATGGCCTATGCGGCCCTGCGCAACGCTGTGGGAGATAGAGAATATGAGGCAGCCTGTTTGGGTCATGTGTCTGACGAGACCCATATCGTTCTGAACCGCTTCGGCTTTGCGCCGCCCAAGCGGATCTCCAATGTGTACACCCAGATCAAGGACTTGGATTTTGATACGCCGCCCTCTTTAAGCACCGCAGTCACGGTGGGACGGGCTTGGAAAAATATGCAGCAGCAGCGCAAGCTGCCGGCTTTGCCCGTTGTCAACGAGGACGGCACGCTCTTTGGTATGCTCTCCCGTGAGAATGTGGCCAGCTACAATATGGAACTGGTGTCCTCCAGCATTTTGGAGCCGGTGCCGCTGTTCAATGTGCTGTCGGTTTTGGAGGGCAAGGTTCTTAACGATGCCGGCGAAAACACCGACACGGTCAGCGGTGAGCTGGTGATCGCTCTGCCCCAAAGCCGGGAGAACCTGATGTTCAACCGGAAGGAATCCATCGTTTTGTGCGGCCAGCAGACCGATATGATGCGCCGGGCGCTGGAAATGAATGTGAACTGCCTTGTGCTGTGTCAGGCAGAGCTGCCGGAAGAGCTGCGGGAAATGGAGACCAAGACCTGCATCATCGCCACGGCCTACGACGCTTACCGGGCCGCCCGACTGATTTTCCAATCCACCCCCATCGGCCGGATCTGCCGCACGGCGGATATTGTGTGCTTCCATCTGGAGGATCGAGTGGACGATGTTAAGGAACAGGTTCTGAAATTCCGGGAAAACTGCTACCCCATTCTGGATGAGCAGGAAAAAGTTGTTGGCGTCCTGACCCGGTACCACTTGCTCCGTCCCCGGAGAAAGCGGGTGGTTTTGGTGGACCACAATGAGGCCGCCCAGTCCGTGCCCGGTCTGGAGGAAGCGGAGATCTTAGAGATCATCGACCACCACCGTTTGGCGGATATTCAGACCGCCAACCCCATTTCCGTTCGCAACGAGCCGGTTGGCTCTACCAACACCATCATCGCATCGATGTTTCAGGATAAGGGTCTGATCCCCTCTGCCAATATGGCCGGTATGATGGCCGCGGCTATCATTTCCGACACGGTTATGTTCAAGTCCCCCACCTGCACGGAACGGGATGTTCGCGCAGCCGAAAGAATGGCGCGGATAGCCAATGTGTCGTTGGAGGACTTAGGACGGGAGATCTTCTCCGCATCTTTGGAGCACCGCACCGTGGAAGACCTGCTCCGTTCCGACTATAAGGACTTCCACATTGCCGGCTATGATCTGGCGGTGGCGCAGGTCACCTGCGTGGACAGCGACAAGATGCTGGAGCGGAAGGACGAGTTCCTGAGCCTGATGCGCGCATCCGCGGAAAAGGACAACCTCTCCATGATTATTCTCATGCTCACCGATGTGCTGAAGGAAGGCACGGCGCTGATCTATGTGGGCGACGACGAAATTATCCACCAAGCCTTTGGCGTGACACCCAAGGACAACACCCTGTTCCTGCCGGGCGTGATGAGCCGAAAGAAGCAGGTCATCCCTATGCTGTCTGCTTTGTGGGGCTAAAGGAAAATTTGTCGGTGGAAATCAGCCGCATTTTGTGGTATACTTTTGTTTTGGAAAACCAATTTCAAGGAAACGGAGGACGGTATGGGTTTTGAAGGCTTATTGGGCAATGAACGGCTGAAAGAAAACCTGCGTATGAGCGTAGGTCGCGGCCGCGCGTCCCATTTTTACCTGATTTCCGGCCCTGCCGGCTCCGGCAAGCATACCTTGGCAAAGCTGCTGGCTGCGGCAGTGATGTGCAGGGAAACGGATAAACCCTGCCTTTCCTGCGCCGCCTGCAGAAAGGTTATGGCCGACACCCACCCGGATTGTATCACCGTGGTGGACAAAGAGCATAAGCGCGTGGCGGTCAAGCTGGTGCGCGATGCAAGAACTGATATGTATGTGATGCCCAATGAGAGCGACCGGAAGGTCTATATCTTCCCACAGGAAATGGGCATCGAGGGTCAAAACGCCCTGCTCAAAATTTTGGAGGAGCCGCCGGAGTACGGTGTGTTCATCCTGCTTACCGATAACCCGGAATCTATTTTGCCCACCGTCCGTTCCCGGTGTACGCCCCTGCGGCTGTCCAGCCTGCCCCAGAATATTCTGCGGCCGGTGCTGCAGAAGGAATTTCCCCAAGCGGACAGCGACAGCATCACCGCCGCCATGGAGCGCAGCGGCGGCTACTTAGGGCAGGCGAAAGCCTTGCTTGCCGACGGCGCGGAGGTCAGCGCCCAGACCCAAGGCTTTGCCGAAAGTTTCGCCAAACGGGATGCCTTAGGCCTTTTGCAGGTGCTGGTGCCCATGGAGAAGTGGAAGCGCGATCAGGCGATCCCCGAATTTCAGGCCTGGCAGCAGCTGCTGCAAAATGCCCTTGCCTGCCAATCCGGTCAAAAGACCGCCTCGGCTATGGCCCGGCAGTTGGCAGCCGGTCGCAGCTCCCGTGAGCTGATGGAGGCCATCGCCGTTTTACAGAAAATTACCGAATATGCCCAAGGCAATGTGTCTGTTGCCGCCATCTGCGGCTATTTGCAGTGGGCATTGCGATAAATAAAGGAGTCAATAATGGAAGAACAAATCATAAACGAACTGCCCGAAAAGTATGAGGTAGTGGACATTCAGTTCCGCCCCGGACAGAAGGTTTACTTTTTCGACCCGGCAGGCCTGCGCCTGCAGATGGGCGACCATGTGATCATCGATACCGCCCGTGGCCCGGAGTACGGCTATTGTACCGGCGGCAATCACACCGTGTCCCGTAAGGATATCGTGGCGCCCCTGCGCCCGGTGCTGCGGAAGGCCACCCAGCAGGATGAGGCCATCGCCGCGGAAAATCAGGCCAAGGAGAAAAAGGCCTACGAAGTATGTATGAAGAAGATCACCGAGCAGAGCTTGGATATGCAGCTGGTGGGTGCCGAGTGCGCCTTTGACGGCAGCCGCATCCTGTTCTTCTTCACCGCCGACGAGCGCGTGGATTTCAGAGAGCTGGTCAAAGAGCTGGCCGGCGTGTTCCACACCCGTATCGAGCTGCGTCAGATCGGTGTCCGCGATAAGGCCAAAATGGTCGGCGGTCTGGGCATCTGTGGCAGACCCTTCTGCTGCGCCAGCTTCTTGGACGATTTCCAGCCGGTGTCCATCAAAATGGCAAAGACCCAGAACCTGTCTTTAAAC
The DNA here is from genome assembly GCA_045614325.1 of Faecousia sp. Lineage (GTDB taxonomy): Bacteria > Bacillota > Clostridia > Oscillospirales > Oscillospiraceae > Faecousia. Next base: position 34,966 of record JAZLCU010000043.1, read on the forward strand.
CCCACAAAAATTTCCGGCACCTGCGGCCGTTTGATGTGCTGTCTGAAATACGAGCAGGATGCCTATGAGGATCTGCTCCGCACCGCCCCCAAGGTCGAGTCCTTCGTGGATACCCCCGAGGGTCGCGGCACCGTTGTGGAAGTGGATCTGCTCCGCCAGAAGGTCAAGGTCAAAATGGAAGACCAGCCGGAGGTAATCGGCACGTTTGCCAATGCCGACATCGCTGTTCTGCGAAACGGCAAGGCCAAGAAGAACGATCCGCCCATTCCTGCGGACTTAGCACCCATTTCCGGCGCAGGTAAGCGTAAGAAGAAGGAAGAGCCGGCGGAGGAGACCGCGGTTTTGGAGTCCATTCGCTTCAAGTACTCGGAGGAGACCATCGCCGAGGAAGTGGTCCACACCGAGCCGGAGCAGCCCGAGCAGAAGACCAACAACCAGCGCCGCAAGCCCCGCAGAAGTAGGTCCGGCAACAAGCCCCAGGCAAAACCGGCAGAAAACAAGCCGCAGGCAAAGCCGGCTGAAGGCAAGCCCCAGGCAAAGCCTGAAGCAAAACCCCAAAAGCCCCATCCGAAGCAGGGCGAGGAGGCGGCTCAGCCCTCTGCAAGCAAAAAACCCAACCGTCGGCACAACCATCGCCGCCGCCGCGGCGGCCAATCCGGCGAAAAGAAACCCCAAGAATAAAATAAAGGAGCGTTGCATAAGCAACGCTCCTTTTGTTTTCAGATAAGCCGCCCCTGTGTAAGGGGAGGTGTCCGGGGTGCGCCTCGGACGGAGGGGTTGTTACTTCTCCACCACATGCACATTCAGGTGGGGGTAGGTCATCTCGATGCCCTTGGCGTCGAACACGGCCTTCATTGCGTTCATCAGGCGGAAGTTCACCGTCCAGTAGTCATCGGTGGGCACCCACACACGCAGCACATATTCGATGCTGTGGTCACCGTAGTTGGTGATGCCGGCAAAGGGCGCAGGCTCCTGCAGCACCTCCGGCTGATCAGCCATAGCAAGCAATGTGTCCAAAACCAGCCGAGGATCGGTATCGTAGGATGCGGTCACGGCGATGTCCAGACGGCGCTTGCCGGTGGTGGTGTAGTTGACGATCTCAGCAGCCACAACGGCGGAGTTGGGAATGGAGATCAGCTTGTTGTCGGGAGTGGCCAGCTTGGTGTAGGCAAGACCCACCTCTTTCACTGTGCCGGATTGACCAGCGATCTCCACATAGTCCTCAGCGGTGAAGGGCTTGGTGTAAAGCAGGGTGAAGCCGCCGAAAATGTTGGCAAGGGCGTTCTGCAGGGTCAGAGAAACGGCCAAGGTCAGGACGCTGGCCAGCGCCACGATGCTGGTCACATCGATGCCCAGACGGGCAGCCACGATCAGACCCAGCAGCAGGTACAAAACAGGCTTGAGAATGCCCAAGGCCAGCTTGCTCAGCTGACCCTCCAGCTTCGTCTTGGCAAGAGCCGTCTGCAGGATCTTCAGGATCAGCTTCACCGCCAAAATGCCAATAACGATCAGAATGATGGCAGGAAGGGCCTTGGTGACGGAAAAGTCCACAAATACATTTAAGATCGACAGTAAGGTTTCTTTCATTTTGTTTTACTCCTTTTTTATAATGTCCTTGATCACTTCGCCTGCGATGATCATACCGGCAACCGCCGGCACGAAGCACACCGAGCCGGGCAGCGCATTTCTGCCCTCGGGCAGCTCCGCCCAAGCCGGGTCATCGGGAGGGAGTGCGGTTTTAATGGGGTCTTCCGTGGAATAGACCACCTTCAAATGGCGAATCCCACGCTTTTTGCATTCTTTACGAATGATCCGCGCCAAGGGGCACACGGAAGTTTCGGAAATGTCGCCCACACGAAATGCCGTGGGGTCTAATTTGTTGCCGGTACCCATCGAGCTGATGATGGGAACGCCGGCCTCCTGGGCTGCCTGAATGAGCATCAGCTTGCCGGTGACCGTGTCGATGGCATCCACCACATAGTCATATTCCGTAAAGTCAAATTCCCCGGCGGTCTCCGGCAGGTAGAAGGTCTTGCGGCCACGCACCTGAATTTCCGGGTTGATGGCCTTCACCCGGGCTGCCGCCGCCTCCGCCTTGTCCATACCCACGGTGTCCACGGTGGCCAGGATCTGCCGGTTGATGTTGGTTTGGGAGATGGTGTCGTGGTCAACTAAGTCCAGCGCGCCGATGCCGCTTCGAGATAGCGCTTCCACCACATAACCGCCTACGCCGCCCAAGCCGAACACGGCCACACGGGCATTTTTTAATTTGTCCATTGCCGCTTTGCCCAGCAAAAATTCTGTGCGAGAATAGGGGTTCATCGTCATCCCTCCTTTATTTTATAGTATCACGATTGCAAGAATGTGTCAAATGGGAGAAATAGCAGTTGCAACTTTCTATCATTTGGAGTATTGTATGTATAGAATGCAGAAAGGCTGTGAGAATTTGAAAAAACGCAATGGTCAACTTTGGAAGGTGTTTGCCACCTTTTTCAAGATCGGCGCATTTACCTTCGGTGGCGGCTATGCTATGATCCCGCTGATCCAAAAAGAAGCGGTAGATAAGCACGGCTGGGTCACCGAGGATGACATTTTGGACATCATCGCCATCGCCGAATCCACCCCCGGCCCCATCGCCATCAACTCGGCCACCTTCGTGGGCTACCGGGCCTGCGGTGTGCTGGGCTCTGTGGCGGCTACCTTGGGCGTGGTGCTGCCCTCTTTTGTGCTGATTTTTGCCATTTCCTTCGTGCTGCGGCAGTTTCAGGAGATCAAGGCCGTGCAGTATGCCTTCCAAGGCATCCGGGCCGGTGTGCTGGCGCTTTTGTGCAAGGCCCTTTGGGGTATGTATAAGAAAAACAAGAAAAACTGGGCCTCCTACATCGTGATGGCCGGCTCGTTCCTGCTCACCGCTATTTTTGATGTGAGCGTGCTGCCTGTGCTGGTAGGCTGTGCCGTGTTCGGCCTTGTGACCGCCCGGCTTATGAAAGGTCAGGTGGAAAAATGATCTATTTGGAGCTGTTTCTGACCTTTTTTATGATCGGCGCATTTACCTTCGGCGGCGGGTACGCTATGCTTCCGCTGATGCAGGAGCAGGTTGCCCTGCGCTGGGGAGATGTGATCGGTCAGGAGACCATCGTCAACTTCGTGGCGGTCAGCGAATCCACCCCCGGCCCCTTTGCCGTGAATATGGCCACCTATGTGGGCGCTGAAATGGGCGGACTTTTGGGTTCGGCCTGCGCCACCTTGGGCGTGGTGCTGCCCTCGTTCATCGTGATTCTGATCGTGGCCAAGTGCTACGATAAGTTCCGCAATTCCTCTGTGGTGAAGGGCTGTATGTCCGGCTTAAAGCCTGCGGTTGTGGGCCTGATCGGCGGCGCGATCCTGTCCGTTGCGCTGAGTGTGTTCTTCCCGGCAGGTCTTGCCCTGTCTGTATTGCAGACTCCGGCATTTTATATTTCGCTGGGCATTTTTGCGGCTATGCTGGTGCTGGCATTTAAGAAGGTGCATCCCATTGTGCTGATCGTCATTTCCGCAGCCATCGGCATTGGCGTTGGATATTTGGGACTTTGGTAACGAAAAGTAAAAGGAAAGACCCGCTGCTTTTGGCAGCGCCTCTTTCGCAAAGAGAGATAAAAGAGATAAAAAAGAGGTTTTTATGAAAAAACGCATGCGACTTTGCGCCCTTCACACCTATAAAATACCGGATGCTTTTGAACGCCCGGTGACGAAAATAAAAATATTTTGCGAAAATTTTGTGAATGTGCCTATGTTTGCAAGGCTTTTTGTGGTATCATAGCCGTAAGGAGTGATGAAGATGACCTTGGAAGAGAAAATCACCGCCGCGGCGGCCTATTTGGCCGAGCGCATCGCTAAAAGACCCACCGTAGCGCTCATTTTGGGCAGCGGTTTGGGGGACTATGCCAATACGCTGGAAGACCCGGTGCGGATTCCCTATTCGGATATCCCCAATTTCCCCCAGCCTACCGTGGAGGGACACGCAGGCGCGTTCGTGTTCGGCCGTAAGCAGGGGATGGATGTGGTGGTGCTGCAGGGCCGTGTCCACTATTACGAGGGCCTTTCCATGCAGGAGATCACTTTGCCTGTTCGGGTCTTGGTGGCGCTGGGCGTGAAAACCCTTGTGCTGACCAATGCGGCCGGCGGCATTAACCTGTCCTACAATCCCGGCACGCTGATGCTGATTAGCGATCATATCAATTTCTCCGGCGCAAATCCCTTAATTGGCAAAAATCTTGACAAGTTCGGCCCTCGTTTCCCCGATGTGAGCGATTTGTACACCGCCGCCTTGCGCGAGAAAATCAAAAAACAAGCCGCCGAAAACCAAATCCCTCTAGAGGAGGGCGTGTACCTGATGTGCTCCGGTCCCAACTATGAGACCCCGGCTGAAATTCGTGCGTTCCGCACTCTGGGCGCAGACGCCGTGGGTATGTCCACCGTGCCGGAGGCGCTGGTTGCCGGACATAGCGGAATGGCCGTGGTGGGCGTGTCCTGCATTACCAATATGGCGGCAGGTGTCTTGCCCGTAAAGCTCAGCCACAAAGAAGTGATGGAAACCGCCGACCGCGTCCACGACCTGTTCCAAAGATTGGTGGATATTATCTTGGAAACCCTGTAATTCTTGACTTTTTGCCTCATAAAGTTATAATAAAAAAAGAAACAAAAAAGGAGCGCGTGAGTTTGTATCATCGTATGAATATCGCAGGTCTTGACCGGGACCTGCCCATCTGTAAGGTAACTGACGATCTGTATATTGCTGGCTTCGTGATCTTTGGTGATCAGGAGCTGACCGTGGCCTGCGCCAAGGCGCTGCTGGAAAAAGCCCCCGAATATGACTACATCATCACCGCCGAGGCAAAGGGCATCCCCCTTGGCCACGAAATGGCCCGCCAGAGTGGCGCAAAGAAGTATTTTCTGGCAAGAAAAGCGCCCAAGCTCTATATGACCGGCGTGTTTGAGGTGACGGTCAATTCCATCACCACCGCCAAGGAGCAGAAGCTGTACTTAGACACCGCCGATGCGGAGTTGATGAAGGGCAAGCGCATCCTGATCGTGGACGATGTGATCTCCACCGGCGAGAGCCTTCGGGCGTTGGAGGTGCTGGTCGAGAAGGCCGGCGGCATCATTGCCGGACGGATGGCCATTTTGGCAGAGGGCGACGCTCAGGAGCGCCCCGATCTGATCTATCTGGAAAAGCTGCCCCTGTTCAACGCAGACGGCACCATCAAGGGTTAAATGAAAGGCCGCAAAAGCGGCCTTTTCCTTATTAGGAGAGGCTATGGATAATTACGCAAAGCAAGCAGCGCAGGCGCAAAGCCATTTTCTGACCTACGATCAGGAAAAGCTCATCAAAAAATGCGGCCTGCCCTTTGACGAAAACTACCTTTACCCCACCTTGTTCGGGTCGCGCTACCGCATAGACCGGAAAACCGGCCAAATGCAGCGGCAGACCCAAGACGCTTGGCAGGCGGCTGGCTTCAACGAAATTATGACCATTCTGGACATCCTCTGCGATTCGAAAGAGGGGCGGTTTTTGACCGGCCGCTGGCAGGGAATGCAGAATTTCGGTCTTCAGTTCCACCAAAACCTGCTGGAGGGTAAAGACCCCTTGGCTGCTGCCGCGGACAAAGACCCGGAAGCCTTCCGGCGCGCCTGTCGCGCCCTTGGCGGAACGGAAATTCCCGGCGCGGATATGGGTTATGCCATCGAGGTGATGATTGGGCTGAAAATCGCCCTGCAATTTTGGCATTCCGACGAGGAATTTCCGGCCCAGATTCGCTATTTTTGGGATGAAAACGCCCTGCAGTACATCCGCTACGAAACTATGTACTTTGCGGTAGGGTATCTGCGGAGTTTACTTTTGCGGCAGCTTGTGGTATAATGGTCGCAACTATGATTTGGAGTTGAAGTTTGTGAATTTTGATAATACCCGTGTAACCATCGATCTGGACAAAATTTCTCAAAACTTTCAGGCGATCACCGAAAAAGTCAATGTGCCGGTGATGGCCATTATCAAAGCGGACGCTTACGGCCACGGCGCAATTCAGGTGGCTCGGTGTCTGCAGGATCGTTGCGCCTACTTTGGCGTGTCTTCTATGCTGGAGGCTATGGAGCTGCGTAAGGCGCATATTGCCACCCCCATTTTGATCTTGGGTCAGATCCCCACCTCTGCCTTTGACACCGCCATTGCGGAAAATATCCGCCCCTCCATCTTCCGCTACGAGGATGCGGTGGCCCTGTCCGAGACCGCCCAAAGCCTGGGCGTGGAAGCACCCTTCCATCTGGTGGTGGATACGGGTATGAGCCGTATCGGTTTTCAGGCCACGGAACAGGACGCGGACACCTGCAAGGCCATTTGCGACCTGCCCGGCCTTAAGTGCGAGGGCATTTTCAGCCACTTTGCCCCCGCCGATTGTCCCGATCTGACCAAATCCCGGGCCCAGGCCGAGCTGTTTGACCGGTTTTGCCAGATGCTGAAGGCACGGGGCGTGTCCCCCAAGCTGCGGCATATGGATAACTCCGCCGGCATTATGAATTTTGATGACCACTACGAGCTGGTACGCGCCGGCATCGTGACTTACGGCTTATATCCCAGCGCAGATGTTTCGCCGGAGCTGCTGCCCTTAGAGCCGGCCCTTCGCTGGACCAGCCGGGTCACCCATGTAAAGACCTTGGAGGCCAGCCGCGAGATCAGCTACGGCGGCACCTATGTGACAACCAAGCCTACTGTGGTTGCCACCGTGCCGGTGGGCTATGCAGATGGCTATCGCAGAGCCTTAAGCGGCAAATTCTATGTACTGATCCACGGTAAGCGCGCTCCCATTTTGGGTCGCATCTGTATGGATCAGATGATGGTGGATGTGACCGATATCCCCGATGTTTCTGTTGGCGACAAGGTGGTGCTCATCGGCAAGGATGGTGACGAAACCATCACTATGGAAGCCATTGCCGACGCGGCAGACACCTTTAACTACGAATTCGTGTGCGGCATCAGCCGCCGAGTGCCTCGTATCTACAAACGGAACGGTCAGGTGGTCCACGAGGTCCACTATTTGCTGGATAGCTACTAAAAGGACGCGCCATCTTACGCGTCCTTTTTTTGTGGGAGAGAAAAATGACTTACGAAAATTGCGCCCTCTGCCCGAGGGAATGTTATGTAAACCGCGCCGCCGGACAAACCGGTTATTGCGGCTGCCCGGCTACGGCCTTGGTGGCCAAGACGATGATTCATAAGTGGGAAGAGCCGGCCTTGGCAGGCAGCGGTGGCAG
>JAZLCU010000044.1:0-16541 GCA_045614325.1 Faecousia sp.
AACCGGTTCCACCAAGAAGGACATTAAGGTTGAAATCTGCTCTAAGTGCCACCCTTTCTATACCGGCAAACAGAAGCTGGTTGACACCGGTGGACGTGTTGATCGATTCAATAAGAGATTCGGCATTAAGTAAGAGCTTAAAGTCCGTACTGCGTTTGCAGTACGGACTTTTTTTATTTCTGCGGTTTTTGCAGATTTTAGTTGTGCAAAGTAGGAAAAGCGTGCTATAATATAAGATGAGAAAAAAGAACTTGCCCCCGGAGGAAGCATGGAACGAAATTTTGAAAATCAAACAGAGCGTGCCGTGTTGGTGGGCCTGAATGCAGATGTATTTACAAAGGAGCAAACCGCTACCGACGAAACGCTGGAAGAGCTGGAGGCGCTCCTCGAAACCGCCGGCGGCTTTTGCACCGGTAAGGTGCTGCAAAACCGTCACGCCCCCGATGCCCACAGCTTTATCGGCGAGGGTAAGGCGCAGGAAGTGAAGATGCTGGTGGAGTTTACCGAAGCTACGATGGTGGTGTTCGATAACGAACTGTCTCCCGGCCATATTCGCGCGTTGGAAGAAATCCTCGGTGTCACGGTGCTGGACAGAAGCGCGCTGATCTTGGACATCTTTGCGCAACGGGCAAAAACCAAAGAGGGTCGCCTGCAGGTAGAGCTGGCTCAGTATAAATATCTGCTGCCCCGGCTTTCCGGTATGGGCAAGAGTCTGTCCCGTCAGGGCGGCGGCATCGGCACCCGAGGCCCCGGCGAAACCAAGCTGGAGTCCGACCGCCGACACATCCGCGAGCGGATCAGCCGCTTGGAGCACGAGTTGGAGCAGGTGCGTCAGGTGCGTAGCGTCCAGCGTGAAAGAAGACAGAAAAATTCTGTGCCCGTGGTTGCCATCGTTGGCTATACCAATGCCGGCAAATCCACGCTGCTTAACAAACTGACAGACGCAGGCATCCCTGCCAATAACCGTCTGTTCGATACCTTGGACACCACCAGCCGCCAACTGACCGTGTCGGACAATTTAGATGTGGTGCTGTCCGATACCGTCGGCTTTATTGCAAAACTTCCTCACCATTTGGTGGACGCGTTCCGGGCAACATTGGAAGAACTGGAATATGCAGACCTTTTGCTCCACGTGATTGACGCGGCTGACCCGGACAGGGAAGCCCACATTCAGGTGGTAAACAGCCTGATCAGAAAGCTTGCCAAGCCCGGCACAAAGGTGCTGGAATGCTATAATAAAGCCGACCTCGTCAGCCCTCAGGACATTCCTGTGGGGGAGGGGATCGTGCGGATCTCCGCCAAGCAAGGCTACGGAATGGATGCGCTTTTAAAAGCCATCGAGGAGACCTTGGGTCACAGCCGCCACCATATCGTGGTGACGCTGCCTTATTCCATGGGCGGAATGCTGGACACCCTCCATTCCGGCGCGCAGGTGCTTTCCGAAGATTATACCCAAGAGGGCATTGAGGTGGAAACCATTGTTGACCCCATTCTCTACGGACGACTGAAAGAGTATATCACAAAGGAGTGTTAAGCCTTGGATGAATATCTGGTGCCGACCCAGTTCGGCGAAGATGGATTCATAGAGAAAAAGTCCAGATTTATCGGCAGGGCTTGGCCTGTGGAAACGGAAGAAGAGGCGCTTGCCCACATAGCGGAAATGAAAAAGCAGCACTATGACGCAACCCACAACTGCTGGGCCTATGTGATCAAAGACGGCCCGGTCCGATTCTCCGATGATGGTGAGCCGGGCGGCACGGCCGGAATGCCTATGGTGCAGGTGCTGCAAAAAGAGAATTTATACAACGTGTGTTGCGTGGTGACCCGCTATTTCGGCGGCACGCTCCTTGGCGCAGGCGGTCTGGTCCGGGCCTATACAAAAGGCGCGAAAATCGCCATTGACGCCGCCGGCAAGTCTATGAAACGGGTGTGGAGCGTGATTTACTTACCTTGCCCCTACACCTACTATGAGCGGGTGAAACTGGAAGTAGAAGCCCACTCCGGCATCATTCGGGACACCCAGTTCGGCTCGGAAGTGGAGCTGGAGATTTTGGTTGCCGAAGCCGATGCCCAGAGGTTTTTGGATAAGATCGTGGATATGACCGCCGGCACGGTGGAGGGTATGATTACCGCACAGGAATACCGGGCATTTCCGGTGTAACGAGGTGAAAGAATATGACCATTCGGGAAGAATTGGAAAAACTGGAACATACAAAACTGGATAGGCGCGCTGCTTTTTCCGACGAATCAAGAGGTAGACTCAGACCGGAAGAACCAAAAGCGGAGGATGTGCGTACAGTTTATCAGCGTGATACGGACAAAATCGTCCACAGCAAGGCCTTCCGCCGGCTGATGCACAAAACCCAGGTGTTTCTCCAGCCGGAGGGCGACCATTACCGCACCCGTATGACCCACACGATTGAGGTGTCGCGGATCGCCCGTACCGTCTCCAAGGCGCTGAATTTCAACGAGGATCTGACCGAGGCCATTGCTATGGGTCACGATCTGGGACATACCCCCTTTGGCCACGCAGGTGAGATCGCCTTGTCTGAGGCTATGGGTCAGCCTTTCCGCCATAATGAACAGAGTCTGCGTGTGGTGGATGTGCTGGAAAATGACGGCGAGGGTCTGAATCTGACATACGAAGTCCGTATGGGCATTTTGGGCCACACAGGCGACCGCATTCCCGAAACGCTGGAGGGTCGGATCGTCCGCTGGGCAGACAGAATGGCTTACATCAATCACGACATCGACGACGCGATCCGCGCCGGGATTTTATACGCCTCTGACATCCCCCGGTCCATCCGCAAATGCTTGGGTGAGGGCTACTCAGAGCGTTTAAATACGCTGGTGTGCGATATGATCACCACCTCCCGGGAGGCCGGAGATATTCTCCTGTCTGCGCCGGTAGAACAGGCTCTGCAGGAGCTGCGTGAATTTATGTTCGAGCGGGTCTACCGCAACCCGATTGCCAAGGGCGAAGAGTCCAAGGCCAAGGTGATGCTGGGGCGTATGTACGAGTACTATTATGCCCACCCGGAGGCACTGCCCGAGGACTTCCAACCCCAAATGTCCTTGGAGGGTATGGAGCGTACGGTCTGCGATTACATCGCCGGTATGACCGATAACTACGCAGTTGATAAATACACGAAACTTTTCATCCCGGCAGGGTGGCAAGTTCACGGATAATGTGATATAATAGATTGAAATTTTCAGGAAAGGGGCGAGAAAAATGGCTTTTCCCCAATCTTTTATCGATGAATTGATTGCTCGTAATCCCATTGAGGATGTGGTTGGGCAGCATGTTGTTTTGAAGCGCTCCGGCGCAAATATGTTTGGCCTTTGCCCCTTCCACGGTGAGAAAACCGCATCGTTTTCCGTTGCGCCGGATAAGGGTATCTACTACTGCTTTGGCTGCCATAAGGGCGGCAGCGCCATCAATTTTGTGATGGAGCTGGAGGGCGTAAGCTACCCGGATGCCGTCCGTTCTTTGGCCAAACGGGCCGGTATGGAAGTGCCGGAGGACGAGCAGTACCAGAGCCGTTATCGCACCCAGGAGCGCCAGTGGGCGCTGCACAAAGAAGCCGCTCGCTTCTTCCATTCCCAGCTTTACGCACCCATCGGTCAAGCAGCACTGGAGTATGCGCTGGGACGGGGTCTTTCCAAAAACATTCTCACCACTTTCGGCGTGGGCTATGCCCCCGAAAGCTGGGATTCTATGGTAAAAGCCCTGCGTGCCAAAGGCTATACAGAGGAGGAACTGATCGCCTCCGGCCTTGTGAGTAAATCCCAGAAAAACGGAAATATTTACGATCGCTTCCGGGATCGGCTGATGTTTCCCATCATCGATGTGCGTGGCAATGTAATCGCTTTTGGCGGACGCGCCCTGAAAAATGATAAGGATGTTGCCAAATACTTAAACTCCCCGGAAACGATTATTTTCAATAAGCGGAAAAATCTCTTCGGTCTGAACCTTGCCAAAAAGAGCAAGGAAAACAGCTTGATTCTGGTGGAGGGCAACATCGATGTTGTGTCTTTGCACCAGTACGGCTTTGACAATGCGGTGGCGTCTTTGGGAACAAGCCTGACGGAAGAGCAGGCCGCTCTCATTACCCGCTATGCCGAGCAGGTGATCCTGCTCTATGACAGCGACGCAGCCGGTCAGAATGCCACCGCCCGTGCCATTCCCATTTTGGAAAAGGCCGGTTTGCGGGTGAAAGTTCTGCAGATCAAGGACGCTAAGGACCCGGATGAATTTTTGAAGAAATTCGGCCCGGATCGGTTCAAAATGCTGCTGGAGGAGTCCTCTAACCGGGTAGAATACCAGCTCAACGCCATTCGCAGAAAATACGATCTGAGCATTGATGACCAGAAGATCCGCTATGTGCACGAGGCGGCAGACTTGATCTGCACCTTGGACAGCTCTATCAAGCGTGAGGTCTACGGAGGCCGGGTGGCGGAGTCGGCAAGCATCAGCTTGGACGCGATGAAGTTGGAAATTGACAAGGCCTATAAGCGCCGTACCAACGCAGAAAAGAAAAAGCAGGAAAAAATCGACTTGGAGCCTATGCGTAACCTGCAGCCCAAGGAACGGTCTATCCGTTATGACAATATGAAGTCCGCCCGTGCCGAGGAAGTGGTGATCGCCCAGATCATTCGAGAGCCTGCGCTGCTGGATGTTTGCAAAGACCTGACACAGGCACAATTTTCCGTGGATCTGTTCGGCCGGGCCTTTTCCCAGCTGCAAAAGCGCCACAGCCAAGGTATGGAAGTGTCCTTGGGTGTACTGGAGGATATTTCACCGGAGGAAGCCTCCCATTTGGCAGGCATTTGCCAATCCCAGTCGGGTCCTGTAAACGAGGAAGCGCTGCGTGACTGCGTCAAGACCATTGCCAACGAGGCCCAAAGCCGCCAGGTCAGTTCGGATGACGACCTGCTGGCGCTTAGAAATCGAATGAAAGAAAGTAAAGGAATCAATACATGAGTCCAACCTTAACGGAGCAAACACAAATCGTGATCGGCCACGGCGAGGACGAAGCCCAGCAGTATCTGCAGCAGATCCGCACCATACCCAGGCTGACCCCTGAGCAGGAGCGTGAACTGGCAAAGCGGTGCGCCACCGGCGATGGGGATGCCATTCGCACGATGGTCAGCGCCAATCTGCGTCTGGTGGTATCTGTTGCCAAGGAGTATGCCGGCAGAGGTGTGCCGCTGCTGGATTTGATCCAGGAGGGCAGTATCGGCCTTTTGATCGCGGCAAAAAAGTTTGACCCCACATTGGAATATCGGTTCTCCACCTATGCCACAAAATGGATCCGGCAGGGTGTCAGCCGTTGCGTTCTCAATCACGCAGGGCTGATCCGTGTGCCTGTCCATACGGCAGAACGCATCCGGAAGGTGATGGCGTCCCAAACGGCGCTGGAGCAGCTTTTGGAGCGTGAGCCGGAGGTGGAGGAGATCGCCGAGCATTGCGGCATCTCGGTGAAAAAGGTGAAGGAGTACCTTACCCTAGCACCGCAGGTCTGCTCTATCGATGCGCCGGCAGGCGACGAAGAGGGTACATTACAAACTTTTTTAGAGGATCTGCAGGCACCTCAGCCGGAGGAGGCTTTGGTGCGCCGGGAATTGGAACATACCATAAATGTACTGCTGAGCATGCTGGATGAGCGGCAGCGGCGTCTGGTGCAGCTGCGCTTCGGTATGGAGGACGGCGTGTGCTATTCGCTGGAAGCCATCGGCGAAAAGCTGGGCGTTTCCAAGGAACGCGCCCGTCAGATCGAGCACCAGACAATGGATAAAATGAAGCGTCTGGGCGCTGATTTTGGATTGGAGGATTTCCTTCGATGATGGAATTTGAATTTGAACCCTTTGCGTGGGATCTGGCTATGAAGCAGTTAGGCGCAGGCGATAGCCTGTCGGCCGTTCGGTGCCTTGCCCTTTTGGAGGATATGTCGGACGACGAGGTGGAAGTGGCTCTGCTGACCTTGGAGGAAAAGGGCATCCGGCTGGATGTTTCCGACCTGCCTAAGGACAACGGAAAAGGCGAAGCTGCCCAGCGTCTGCAGCAGGAGCAGCGCCTTGCCGAAAGCGGTGAGTTTGTAGACGGCCTGTCTGAAAATGATGCGCTGCGGATCTATATGGAAGAGCTTTCGGAAATGCCGGAGGCCAAAGATGTGGATGCGCTGGCGCAGGCGTATCTGTCCGGCGATGACGCAGCGGCCAGAAAATTGGCTGACGCGTCCTTAAAGACCGTCATCAGCCGCGTCTTGAAAATGACGGGACGAGGCATTTTGCTGCTGGATCTGATCCAAGAGGGCAGCCTTGGCCTGTGGCAAGGCATTTTGCACTATGAAGGCGGCGATTTTACAAAGCACATTCTTTGGTGGATCGACCAGTATCTGGCCAAGGCCGTGCTGCTGCAAGCCCGGGCAAGCGATGTTGGCGAGAAAATGCGTACAGGCCTTTCCGATTTCCGGGATGTAGACAAGGAGCTTTTGTCCCAACTGGGCAGAAACCCCACCTTGGAGGAGATTGCGGAGGCGCTCCACATCTCTGTGGAGGAGGCCGCCGTTTATGAGGCTATGCTGAATCAGGCTCGCGCTCGTCAGCGGATCGACGCAGAGCGCGCCCCCAAGGAGGAAGAGCCGGACGATGAACAGCATGTGGAGAACACCGCTTATTTTCAGGAAAGACAGCGGATCCAAGAGATGCTATCCACGTTGTCCCAGCAGGAAATGAAGATTTTGATCTACCGCTTCGGCCTGAAGGGCGGCATTCCGCTGACACCGGAGGCAACTGCGGCAGAACTGGGACTGACCAAAAGCGAAGTAATGAAAATGGAACGGGCTGCTTTGCAGAAATTGCGCAAGCAGCAAAAATAAGGAGGAACAAAAGATGGCAAAAACTTATGCGATCGCAATTGATGGCCCCGCTGGTGCTGGCAAAAGCACCATCGCAAAGCGCCTGGCAAAGGAACTGGGTTATTACTATGTGGATACCGGTGCGATTTACCGCACTGTGGCATATTTTATGGACCTTTTGGGCGTCAGCCCCAAGGATGCCGATGGTGTTGAGCGTTACATCGACGAGCTGACCATTCAGATCGAATACGATGAAGAGGGTAAGCAGCATATGCTGATGAACGGCATTGATGTGACCGGCGAGATCCGCACCCAGGACATCTCTCAGAAGGCAAGCCTTGTGTCTGCCCACGCCGTGGTCAGAGAGGTGCTTTTGGATATGCAGCGTGATGTGGCAAAGGCCCATAATGTGATTATGGATGGCCGTGACATCGGCACCGTTGTGCTGCCCAAGGCCGATGTGAAGATCTTCCTGACCGCATCCCCCGAAGTCCGCGCCAAGCGCCGCTATGACGAGCTGATTGCCAAGGGTCAGACCGCTAACCTTGAGCAGGTGCTGAAAGAAATCGTTCAGCGCGACTATCAGGATACCCATCGTGAGATCGCGCCTTTGAAGATGGCAAGAGATTCCATCAAGCTGGACACCTCCGAACTGGATATCGAGGGCGTTCTTGCGGAAATGAAGAGAATCATCAAGGAGAAGATCCCCGTATGAGGATCCACTTAGCAGAAAGCGCCGGCTTCTGTTTCGGCGTGAATCGGGCGGTGGAGATGGTGGAGCAGGCGGCGCAGGCCGGCAAGCAGGTCTGCACCTTAGGCCCTATCATCCATAACCGCCACGCGGTGGCCCATTTTGAAAAGATCGGTGTCCGCGTGATCAACTCCCCGGAGCAGGCGGATGCGGATATGACGGTCATCATCCGCTCCCATGGTGTTTCCAAAGCCGTGCAAAACGCATTGGAAGCAACCGGAGCCACGATCGTGGACGCCACATGCCCCTTTGTCAAGCGGATCCACGGCATCGTCAGCCGGGCGGAAGAAGAGGGAAGACTCCCTGTCATCATCGGCACCCGTTCCCACCCGGAGGTGGAGGGCATTGCCGGTTGGTGTACAAATTGCAAGGTTTTCGAAAATGCAGAGGAACTGGAAAACTGGGTAAATTCCGGAGAAATTTCCAAGGATTTCCCCGTCAGTATGGTCTGTCAGACCACTTCTACGGAATCTTTGTGGAAAAGTTGCGAAGATTTTGCAAAAAAAGTGTTTACTAATCTGAAAATATTTGATACAATATGCAAAGCTACTGAATTCCGACAGAGCGAAGCGGCGAAGTTAAGTCAAACTTGTCAGGCTATGGTCGTTGTAGGGGACACTCTTTCTTCCAACACAGGCCGCTTGGCGATGATATGTCGGGAGCACTGCGATCGGGTGGTTCTGGTGGATAACGCATCGGAGCTGGATCCCGAGTTTTTCCGCGGTGTGGCTGATGTTGGAATCACGGCCGGTGCATCAACACCGGTGTGGATTATAAAGGAGGTCAACAAGACTATGAGCGAAATTACTAATGTTGAGGCTATTCAGGAGGAAAACTGGGAAGAACTCCTGGAGCAGTCCATCAAGACTTTAAATACAGGAGATAAGGTTATCGGTGTTGTTACCGGTATTGGCGCTACTGAAGTCCAGATCGATCTGGGCACCAAGCATGCCGGTTATATTCCGTATGATGAAGTCAGCGCAGATCCCACTGTGAAGCCCGAGGACATTCTGAAGGTTGGCGACGAGATCGAAGTATTCGTTGTTCGCGTGAACGATCAGGAGGGTACCTGCCAGCTGTCCAAGAAGAAGCTGGACGGCATGAAGATTTGGGACGATATGGCTACCTGGTGCGAAGAGAAGACCACCGTTCAGGGCGTCATCACCGAAGAGAACAAGGGCGGCATCGTCTGCAATGTTAAGGGCATCCGCGTGTTCGTTCCCGCTTCCCAGTCCGGCGTTGCCAAGGGCGGCGATATGGCTGCACTGGTTGGCACCACCACCGAGCTGAAGATCACCGAAGTTAACCGCGCACGCCGCCGTATCATCGGCTCCATCCGCGCTGTTTCTTCCGAAGGCCGCAAGGCTGCTCAGGAGAAGATCTGGAACGAGATCGAAGTGGGCGCTAAGTACCACGGCACCGTTAAGTCCCTGACTTCTTACGGCGCATTCGTGGACATCGGCGGTGTTGACGGTATGGTTCACGTTTCCGAGCTGAGCTGGAACCGCATCAAGACTCCTGCTGACGTTGTTTCCGTAGGCGACGAGATCGATGTTTATGTCATCTCCTTCGACCCCGTGAAGCACAAGATCTCTCTGGGTTACAAGACCGCTGAGATGAATCCTTGGAACAAGTTCATGACCGCTTACAACGAAGGCGATGTTGTGGATGCCAAGATCGTGAAGCTGATGACCTTCGGCGCTTTCGCAGAGATCATTCCCGGCGTTGACGGCCTGATCCACATTTCTCAGATCGCTAACCGTCACATCGGCAAGCCCGAGGACGTTCTGGCTGAGGGTCAGGAAGTTCAGGTTAAGATCACCGAGATCGACGCTGAGAACAAGCGCATCTCTCTGTCCATCCGCGCTCTGCTGCCCGTAGAAGAGGAAGCAGAAGAGGCTGCTGAGGAAGTTGCAGAAGAAGCTGCTGAGGCTTAATTGACATTACATACCGGGACCGGTTCACCGGTCCCGGTATTGTTATCTTGGAGGGTATTATGGTAAAACATATTGTGCTGTACACATTTAAAGAGGGCGTAAATAAAGAGGAGGCCGTTGCCATCATCAAGGCGCAATTGGAGCCGCTGGTGGGCGTCATTCCCGGCCTTCTGCATATGGAGATCCGCGCTGCTTACCAAGGCGGTATGGACTATGCTCTGTATTCCGAGTTTGAAAGCTGTGATGCGCTGAAAAACTATGCGACCCATCCGGCTCACTTGGCAGCAAAGGAGCATTTCTGGGAATTCCTGAACACTAGAGTGTGCGCAGATTACGACCTGTAAGGAGATAGAAAAATGAAGGGTATTGTAACAGTCATCGGTCAGGACCGGGTGGGCATTATTGCCTCTGTGTGCGTGGATCTGGCGGCCTTTAATGTAAATGTGCTGGACATCAGCCAGACCGTTATGCAAGGCTATTTCACTATGATGATGGTGGTAGACCTGTCCAATAGCACCTGTCCTCCGGCAGAATTGGCCCAAAAACTGGACGAGAAGGGCAAGGAAATGAACCTGTCCATCCGGCTGCAGAGAGAAGAAATTTTCAAGGCTATGCACCGGGTATAAGGAGTCAGTATGTTAAGTTTTAAGGATATTTTGGCGACCCAAGATATGATCGATAAGCGGCATCTGGACATCCGCACCATCACTATGGGCATTTCTCTGCTGGATTGCACCCACGAAGATGTGAATGTCTGCGCCGATAAGATCTACGATAAGATCACTCGCTGCGCCGAGAATTTGGTCAAGGTGGGGCAGGACATCGAGTGGGAATTTGGTATCCCCATTGTGAACAAACGCATTTCTGTCACCCCTATTGCATTGGTGGGCAATTCTTGCAAAACCGATTCCTATGTGCCTTTAGCCATCGCTATGGATAAGGCCGCCAAGGAATGTGGTGTCAACTTCATCGGCGGCTTCTCCGCGTTGGTGCAAAAGGGCGCTACTCGTGGCGATTGGATTTTGATGGACTCCATCCCCGAGGCCATGCGGGTTACCGATTGCGTCTGCGCCAGCGTGAATGTGGGCTCTACCCGGGCCGGCATCAATATGGATGCCGTTGCCAAAATGGGTCAAATTATTAAGAAAACCGCAGAAGTTACGGCGGATAACGACGGTTTGGGCTGCGCAAAGTTGGTGGTTTTTGCCAACGCAGTAGAGGACACCCCCTTTATGGCCGGCGCATTTCACGGCGTCGGTGAGCCGGAATGTGTGCTGAACGTGGGCGTTTCCGGCCCGGGCGTTGTGTACCACGCATTAAAAGGTGTGAAAGGGCAGCCCTTCGATGTGGTGGCCGAGACCATCAAGAAAACCGCTTTCCGTGTTACCCGTATGGGTCAGATGGTTGGCGTGGAGGCCTCTAAACGGCTGAATGTGCCCTTCGGCATCGTGGACTTGAGCCTTGCTCCCACGCCTGCGGTGGGTGACTCCGTTGCCCGTATTTTGGAAGAGATGGGTCTGGAGGTCTGCGGTACTCACGGCACAACCGCCGCGCTGGCGCTTCTGAACGATGCTGTCAAAAAGGGCGGCGTAATGGCATCCAACCATGTGGGCGGCCTGTCCGGCGCATTTATCCCCGTGTCCGAGGACGAGGGTATGATCGCCGCAGCTGAGTCCGGTGTCTTGGCGCTGGATAAGTTGGAGGCGATGACCTGCGTCTGCTCCGTGGGTCTTGATATGATCGCCGTGCCCGGCGATACCTCTGCGGCCACAATTTCCGCTATCATTGCCGACGAGGCAGCCATCGGTATGGTCAATTCCAAGACCACCGCCGTCCGTATTATCCCTGCCCCCAATAAGGTGGTAGGCGACCGGGTGGAAATGGGCGGTCTGCTGGGTAGCGCCCCGGTTATGCCTGTGCATCCGGAGTCTTCCGAAGACTTCATCGCCCGTGGCGGCCGCATCCCCGCCCCCCTGCAAAGCCTTAAGAATTAAAAAACGGCCCCCTTGCCTAAAGGGGGCTGTCTTATTGCCGGTTTCAGGCAATAAGACTGGGGGATAAAAAGCGTGCCGCACTTTCGGCGCGCTATTTTTACCCAAATGTTACTAAAATTACCCAACCTTTTTTCCTTGATTCGTGTCTATAAGGTAAGCGCTTAAAAAATGGAAATTTCCGATTTTCGTCGAAAGGAGAATGCGTGATGTACTATCAAAACGAAACGGACGAAACCCTTGTGTTGCTCACCCTTGCGGGAGAACAACGGGCCTACGAGGCGTTGGTGGTCCGTTATCAAAAGGCTGTGGTCGCATCGGCTATGGCTGTAACCAAAAGCCGCTTTATGGCGGAAGATGCGGCGCAGGACGCCTTCGTCACTGCTTGGATGAAACTGAACACCTTGCAGGAAACCAAAAAATTCGGACAGTGGGTGTGCCGTATCGCCAAGAACTGCGCCGTAAATATGCTCACCCGTTACCGTAGTTTTCTGCCCCTTGATACGGTGGACAATCTGGATCTGGACGACGACCGGCAGCAGAATCCGGCGGAACTTTACGCATTGTCCGAAGAAAGGAAAGAAGTCAGCAAAAGTGTGGAGAGACTGCCGGAAAAAGTGCGGAAAATCATTCACCTGCACTATTTTGAGGGCCTGTCCATTGTGGAAATCGCAGACCGGATGCGCATTTCCGAAGGTACGGTCAAATGGCAACTCCATGATGGCAGAAAGCGAATCAGAAAGGAACTTTGTGCTATGAATGAAAAGTATACAGATACGCTGGTACAGCGTGTGATGAAAAAGGTTGAGGAACTGAAACTCTGGCAATTAAAGAACGATAAAACCGGTTTTGAAACGGTTTACAAAGATGTCCTGCGGGAAGTGGAGGACCTGCCCGAATGCCGGGATAAAGCACACGCCCTGGCCGATGTACTGATGCGCGGCTGGTGGTGGCTGCCGGGAGAGAAAAACGATGCCCTGTTCGCCCGAATCGCCGATGCAGCAATGGAGGGCAAAAACGAGGAGGTTATGACCTTTATCGTGGCCCGCGAGGATTCCGAAGTTTATGGCGGCGCAAGAATCGACTTTATCCGGGATAAGCAGATTCCTCGGCTGGAGAAAGCAGGCTTTGTGAAGGCCTTGGGCCGGGAGTGGTTCTGGCTCGGTTACCATCTGTTTAGAGAGGGGAAAGCAGAGGAAGGACAGACTGCTTACGATAAAGTAACCCAAATTCTGAAGCTTGGCGACCTCCACTATGCTCTTGTGCCATTCGCCAGGAAAAAGGAAGAACGGTATGCAAACCACTATAGGGATATTTCCAAAAATCGCTTTTTAGTGACGGCATCTGCCGAAGAATACCGCTACATTGACGGCAATCTTCGTTTTTGGGCAGAGGAAACCGTTAGCGATGGCTGGGGACAATCGGTGGATATGGAAGCACGCAACATTTTTATGAATGCGTCCAGATGCGACCGGCAGTTCTTTGCCGATATTGCCGTAGGAGAGACCTTTACCGGCTCTGACGGCACCACCCTTACATTCTCTTCCGATAATGAAACTGTGGAAACCCCCGCAGGCCGTTTTGAAAATTGCCAGTTGTGGATTACGCGGCATTGGGGACATAACGGCAATGATATTTTCAAAAGTTATTATAAAGACGGTGTGGGTATTGTCCGCCACGAACACACCTGTGTGGGCGTAACCGAAGCCAGAGTTTTGAAGGCTTATACGGTTAAAGGCGGCAAGGGTTTGCTCCCGTTTGCTGAAGGCAACACTTGGGAATATGTGTCCGAGAATGACCCGCAGTTCGTTGCTGACTGGTTGTGCTTTACGGTCTCCTATGCAGACGAAAAGCGTGTCGTCCTTGCTTCTTACAGCGAGGCAGAACGACTGCAGTATAACGAAAACAGTTGGCTGGATATGATCCATAAGATTCGCAATGAGTACTTTGTGAACAGAAAAGTCTGCAATATTTACCCCGCTATAGAACGGGCCGAAGCCCTTGCCGTTGCACCAATGGAAAAGGCTCACACCAAGGCGGCAGCATCGGTGGCCCGCCGGCTTTTGTCCACAAATCCCGAATTCAATCCCGACCACACCGCAACAGGACATTGGAATTTCTTTGAAAAAGTGGCAGTTGGACAGGAAAAGGGAATGATTCGTGTTTCACACTGCCATCGCTGGTCCTTTGAACTGAAGCATACTGGATTCGGCACGGCAGAAACACCCATTTTGTATAATGATATTTTAGGCATTTTGCAGGATGCGACAAACTGCGTTTGGTCGGAGGAATGGCGCGTAGGCGCTTCCCCCATTGTAGAATACACCAAGTGGGACAACAACATAAAAACCCAGATCACCTGCGAAGACGGCGGTACAATTACCACCAAAGCAGGTACATTTGAAAACTGCTTCAAACTGTGCCTTGATATCGATGGAATGGTTGATGGCTGGGAGTACCGGGGCGGCAAAAAGGTTTACTATTTTGCCGAGGGTGTTGGCATTATTCGCACAGAGAACGAATTCTGTGGCGGCGCAAAAACGGCAGTATATGAACTGACTGCCTACGAGGGAACAGCAGAAGGCTATATGCCTATGGCCGACGGCCTTACACGCCGGTACGATGCCCTCGACCTGACTGACGGCTATGTGGCTGCTTCGGAATACACTTATGCAGCCGATGAAAACGGTGATATGGTGATTTTCTCCGACAGAACAGGCATCAAGAAAGTCCTGCCGCCCATCACCGAGTACAGCAGTATCTTGAGCGAAGTGCAGGAGCAAAAACTGTGGGATGCGGGAAAATGGCAGGAAGGCCATGCTATGCACGCGGTGAATAACCTGAAAATGCTGGTCCATTATTTGGAACGACCCACCCGAAACCGAATGGACGCAAAGCGTTCCGTTGGAATCCAGGGTTTTAAAATGAATCTGATGAAACTCCTGGGTGGCGGCGAGGTACCCCCTGCTTGGTATGGTACCTACGGTTGGTCAGCCCTTGTGCAGGCAGCGGCCTTGTTTGGCAATGGCGAAAAAGAGGCGGGCTATGCCGCTTTGGAAGAAACGCTTATATATCTGGATAAATGGCTTTCTTTAGAGGATGGGGCAGAACTGTCAATGGGCGATGAGATTGTACTTGGCGGTGCTAAGCATGTGAAGGGCAAAGGATACTTCATTTACCCCGACGGCAAACGGGAAGATGCAGACTATGCCATAACGGAATTAAGCGCCGATTTTATGTATTACTGTCTGTGTGTAACCAGCGGCTGGGAATGGTTTAACTCCGTCCGCAACGAGGACCGTTTCAAGGAATACATCGACCGGGCCAGAGACTTGGTAGACAAATACAAATAAAAAGCCTTCTCCTCAAGGAGAAGGTGGCACGGCATAAGCCGTGCCGGATGAGGTGTAAAAAAGCGTGCTACCATCGGTAGCACGCTTTTCTTATTTACAGAGATTCCATAACGGCCTTGATACGCGCAACCGTTCTGTCGTAGCCCAGAATCTGCATAACTGTGTATAGGTCAGGAGAACTGGTCTTGCCCGTGACGGCCTGACGGATAAAGGTGGACACATCTGCCACCGTACCGGGGAACGCGTCAGGGTCAGCCTTGTAGGCTTTCATATCGGTGGTGAAGCCCATCTCCTCGGTGATGGCCTTGACCTTGTCGAACCAAACGGCAGAATCATCGCTGATGTCGAACTTCTCCAGGAACTTAGAAAGAGCGGTCTTGACGGTCTCGGGGGAGAACTTCTCGTCGAACGCAGGCTTTTCCAGATACTCGTCATAGAAGAAGCCCATATAAGGCTTTGCCTCGGTCCAGACGGCCATATCCTTTCTGGGCTTTTTGCCGCCGCGGCCGATGGCCAAAATTTGCTTGGCATACTCCGGGTCAGCGGCCAGCTTCTCATAGAAGTCGCCGTCGAATTCCTTTGTCCACTCCAAAAGAAGATTATAGACCTTTTCGGCATCCATCAGCGCAATCACATTCTTGGAAACATCCGTGAGCTTTGCGTAGTCAAACAGATTGCCGGCAGGATTCAGCTTCTTGGCGCTGAACTGGAAAGAGGTGGCAGGGGCGGTGGGGTTAGCCCGGCGCCAGTCCTCGTAGTTGGAGTTAAGCAGGGTCATAATGTACTCATAAACCGCCTCGACGGGGAAACCCTCAGCCTTGTAGAAGGTCAGCGCCAGCTCCGGGTCTTTCCGCTTGGAAAGCTTCCGCTTGGAGTTGCCGTCCATCTTCATCAGCGGTCCAATGTGTACATACTTAGGCAGCTTGAAGCCCAGGGCCTTGAACAGCTGAATGTGGAAGGGCAGGGTAGCCAGCCACTCGTCACCACGAACCACATGGGTGGTGCGCATCAGGTGGTCGTCCACTGCGTGGGCAAAGTGGTAGGTGGGAATGCCGTCGGATTTCAGAAGTACGTGGTCAATGTCATTTTCGGTGATAGTCAGTTTGCCCTTGACCAGGTCGTCAAATTTAAACTGATTCTCGATAGAGCCGGTGCTGCGGAAACGAAGCACCCAAGGATTGCCGGCATTCAGTTGTGCCTGAATGTCCTCCAAAGACCGGTCACGCCACGTAGCAAACTCGCCGTAGTAGCCGAAATTGACTTTCAGGGCTTCCTGTTTTTCCCGCATAGCGGTCAGTTCCTCTTCCGTGCAGAAGCAGGGGTAAGCCATACCTTCACTGACCAATTTCTTGGCGTACACGTGATAAATGTCGGCTCTCTGCCGCTGACGGTAAGGGCCGTAAGCGCCGCTGTCGCCCTCAATGGTCGCGCCCTCGTCAAAGGAAATGCCGTAGTGGGCCAAGGTCTTGATCAGCACTTCCACCGCGCCGGGAACCTCGCGCTTGGCATCGGTGTCCTCCACACGCAGGAACAGAACGCCGCCGCTCTGGTGAGCCATTCTCTCAGAGATCAGACCCTGCACCAGATTGCCCAAATGGACAAAGCCGGTAGGGGAGGGGGCCATACGGGTGATGACCGCGCCCTCGGGG
>JAZLCU010000045.1:0-13356 GCA_045614325.1 Faecousia sp.
ACCAAGCGTCTGCCCGGCTTCCCCATCGTTCTGCACGGCTCCTCTTCCGTTCCTCAGGAATTCGTGAAGATGGTCAACGAGAACGGCGGCAAGATGCCCAACGCTATCGGCGTTCCCGAGGAGCAGCTGCGCAAGGCAGCAAGCCTGTCCGTATGTAAGATCAACATCGACTCCGACCTGCGTCTGGCTCTGACCGGTACTGTTCGTAAGTACTTCAACGACAACCCCTCTCACTTCGACCCCCGTCAGTACCTGAAGCCCGCTCGCGCAAACATCAAGGAAATCGTTCGCCACAAGCTGGTTAACGTTCTTGGCTGCGCTGGCAAGGCCTAATTTACATCAAAACAAAAACACCCTTCCGTTTGGAGGGGTGTTTTTTTGTTATTCCGCCGGCTGGAGGGATATGGTAACTACCGTGGCATCGTCCTGTCCGTTTATTTGGCTGCCGGTGAGTAGCGCTACCGCCAGTTCATTGTGAGGTTTGCCGGCATTATGCACGCAGCAGTGGAGGGCATCTGCCTCCTCTACCCCATCGCTGACCATCACCAAGGTCTGACCCCGTCGGAGTGAGAGCTTCTCGGTGGTCTCCCGGTAGTCCGTAACAGACAGACCCGGAGGAGGTGTTGCCGCGCCGATGCGCTCCGCGCTCATACCGCTTACCAAATAGGACGGGGCAGCGCCCCATTTATAAAGGGCGACCTTGCCGCTGTCCAAGCAGATCTCCGCCAAGTCCATGGTCACCGCGCCTGCCCGGTCACGGAGGGCGCAAAGGCTGTTAATGCTTCGCATGGCGTACTCGGCAGGATAGCCGGCGGAGAGCAATCGCCGCAGCATCGTGCCGGCGGTTTTCCCCTCCTGCACCGCCCCCAAGCCTGTGCCCATTCCGTCGCACAGCAGGACGAAATATTTGCCGTTTGTGCCGGAAAACCGCAGGCAGCGGTCTCCGTTGTCCTCCTCCGCCCGGTTGCCGAACACCGACACCCGGACGGAATACAGCGCCGTAGGCTCTGTTCTGCGAGCAAGTTGGTCGGACAAATCCTGCAAAAAGGCCGACAGAAACTGGTACTGCTGGATCATCGCCGCCCGGTATTCCCGTTGCCGTTCCCGGTCCGCCCGAATGGAGCGCAGCTGCTCCTGCGAGCGGTGGAGTTCTGCCAAAAATCGGCCGCTTTTCCGGCAAATAATGGGGAGTTCTTCCACTTGGAGCAACGGCTTATGGAGCAGCAGTCCCGGTAGCATACAGATCCGCTGGGAGTCTTTGCAGCCTTTTCGGTTGGGACAGCCGCTGCAGGCGCGCTCCGCCGCCCGGGCCACCAAGGCATCCTCGTCCACCGGCACGGCAGGCGCTTCCATCAGCAGCTGCTGGGATTGAGAAAGGACTCCGGCGGCCATTTCCAGCCGCACTTGGGCAACGCCGGTTTCCCCTCTCCTATGGGCGATCTTCCCGGCCTCCGGCAAGAAGCCGCCGACAATTGACCCAAGGGCCAAAGCCGGTAAGGGGGTTAAGTCCCACGCCTCACAAAGCCACATCACCAGCACATAGGTAAACACCGGCGCAATTCGCCCCAGCATACCTGCCGGCTTGGGCAGCAATCTCACCAGATAGGCCAGCACCAGCACCGCGGTCATTGGCACAGGGGTTACTTGCGCCAAATCCAGCGCAAGACCGGCAATGGCCACCGCAGGAAAGGCTCTTGACACCGCCAGCGCACCTGCTGCCAAAAAGCCGAAGCTGAGCCAACCGAAGGGCGCGATCTGGGCCAAGGCCAGCACCCCCAAGCCACAGGTCAGCCACTCCAAAAGGGGGTTGCGACCCTTACGCACCTGCGTAAACAGCCAAGCACTACCACCTGCTAAGAATACCCGGATCACATAGAGAGCAACGGAGGTATCCTCCCTGCCCAGCATCTGAAACAGCACCCCGGAGGAGGCCACGATCAGGCTTGCCACCGCCGGCAGCAGAAAGGGATTTTCCCGGCTGATCCTTCGTTCACCCAAAAGCAGCGCCACGCTCAAGCCTGTCAGCAACCACACCGCCGCCTGAGCCCCGGCCGACCAAAAGACCCCATAGCCAAACAGGCTGCCGACCGCTGTCAGCACCGCTGACCAGCCGCCGCAGGCGCACACCAAAGCCAGCGCCAAGGGCAGCATCCTATGTTCCAGACTTGCGGCACTCAAAACGAAGCCTGCGCCAAAATACAGACTCCCCCGTAAAATCGTATGTATTCGTGGGTCTACCATCCATCGTCGCAGTCTGTGTTTGCCCTGCCGCACATAGGATTGAATTGTCATCATGCTTCCCACACCCTTTCGTATGTATAAAAAAAGAATACCACGAAGGAAGTGATTTTTCTGTCGGAAGAAGTTATGATTCTTGCGCCCGACCGGAAAAAGTTGTATAATAGAAGAAATTTCTGGAGGTGACAGCTTTGGCTACCGAGTATGAATGGAAGTTTAAAACAGATTTCGCGACTTTAGTCCGAATCAATGCCTGTTTCCCGGAGAAAAGCAGAGAATTTCAAATGGAAACGGTTTACTATGATACCGCCGATCAGGCATTGTCTTCCTGCCGCTACACCCTCCGCAGACGGCTTGAAAACCAAAGATCTGTCTGCACCCTGAAGACACCGGCGACAGAGCCTAACAGCCGCAACGAATGGGAAACAGAAAATGTGCATATCGAAAATGCCATCGATGATCTGATCGCCCAAGGCGCGCCGGAAGAATTGCGGGAGTTGGTAAAGGGCGGCCTTTTCCCCATCTGCGGCGCAAAATTCGTCCGCATTGCCAAGGATATTTCGTTTGACGGCACTCTGTTGGAACTGGCGCTGGATTACGGCTATTTGTACGGCGGTGACCGAAAAGAAACCCTGTGTGAGATCGAACTGGAGTTAAAGTCCGGCGATCCGCTTGCCTGCAAGCGCCAAGCCTACCAACTGGTCGACACCTTCGGCTTAGAGGACGAGGAAAGAAGCAAATTTGCCCGGGCGCTTGCCCTATACAAAGGAGAATGATATGCTGGACACCCTGTTTGCCGCTTACGATCGGCTGATGCTTTTTGACACGGAGACCACCGGTCTGTCCTTCCCCAGAGATGAGATCATTGAATTTTCTGCCGTTGTGGTGGAGCGTGTCGGTGGCGAAGTGGTGGTGACGGAAGAATACGACCGGCTGATCACCTTGACCCCCGGCAATTCCGTACCCCCGGAGATCACCAAGCTCACCGGCATTTCCAACGAGGACATTGCCGCCCGTGGTATTTCCAAGGAGCAGGTGTGCGCCGACATCGCCCGGATGATCGAAGGAAACACATTGCTTTTGGCCTACAATGCCCATTTTGATTTGAGTTTTCTCTACTATCTGCTTTTGCGGCACGGTGACGCGTCGATTTTGAAGGGCAAGGATAAATTAGATTTGCTCACCGTTTACAAAGACCGCCACAGCTACCCTCACAAGCTTTGCAACGCCATCGAGGTCTACGATCTGTCCGGCAAGGTGGTCAACTCCCACCGGGCCATCGATGATGTGCTGGCAACGGTGGAAGTGATGAAGGCGATGGAGCTGGAACGGGCAGATTTGGAGCGTTATGTAAACCTGTTCGGCTACAATCCCAAGTACGGCGTCAGCGGTCGCCCCATTGGCTCGGTTACATACAAGCCCCAGCCCTTTGATCCCCCAGTTCCCCTTTATTTGGCCTAAATAGCGGTATAGTTTTCCTGAAATTTGGGAAAATTTCTATATGCAGCCCTGCCTCCCCCTTGACTTTTTCTTATCGGTTCGTTATATTTTAAATATGTATGAGGGAGTAGTTCCGAACGGCAAAAAGCCGTTTGCAGCATTTCGTCAGTCCGGCTTTTGCCCGGAATGCTTGGAAAGAACAAGACTCATGCACGGCTTTCGATGGCTGTGCATGGGTCTTTTTTTATTGATACTTTTCAAAAGGAGAGTTGATAGCGTGAAGAAAACCTATACCCTGTCTACCCAAGAGGTCTTACAAAATCTTGGTGTGGACGAAAACGGCCTGACCAGCCGGCAGGCCCAGGAACGCCTTGCCAAGTACGGTCCCAACAAGCTGAAAGAGGGCGAAAAGCCCACCATTCTGCAGCGCTTTTTGGCCCAGCTGAAGGACCCGATGCTGATCATTCTGATGATCGCGGCGGCGGTGTCTGCCCTGACCGGTATGCTTTCCGGCGAAAGCGAGTGGGCGGAAGTGATTATCATTATCGCCGTTGTTCTGCTCAACGCCATTTTGGGCGTGGTGCAGGAGAGCAAGGCCGAAGCGGCCATTGAGGCATTGCAAACAATGACGGCGGCCACCTGTAAGGTGATTCGGGACGGCAAGCAGGTGGTGATCCACTCCGATGAACTGGTTCCCGGCGACATCGTGATTTTGGAAGCCGGCGACGCTGTGCCTGCCGACGGCCGGATCATCGAAAACGCCAGTTTGAAGATTGAAGAAGCGGCCTTAACCGGTGAGTCCGTTCCCGTAAACAAGTTGATTGACGCACTGAATTTGACCGCCGAAAGCCAGGACATTCCTCTGGGCGACCGGAAGAATATGTGCTATATGGGTTCTACCGTGGTTTATGGCCGAGGCAAAGCGGTGATCACCGAGACCGGTATGGACACCGAAATGGGCAAGATCGCCGGCGCATTGGCGCAGACCCAAGATGAAGAGACCCCCTTGCAGAAGAAATTGGACTCTTTGGGCAAGTCCCTGTCCTTCATTGTGCTGGGCATCTGCATTTTCATTTTCGCATTCAACCTGCTGATGGCAGGTGACTTCCACTTGAATGCCATTTTGGAGACCTTTATGGTGGCCGTTTCCCTGGCGGTTGCGGCAATCCCCGAGGGTTTGGCTACGGTGGTGACGGTGGTTCTGTCCATCGGCGTTACCAAGATGAGCAAGCGCAACGCGGTGATCCGCCGGCTGACCGCCGTGGAAACTTTGGGCTGCACCCAGGTTATCTGCTCCGACAAGACCGGCACTTTGACCCAGAACAAGATGACCGTTGTGGAGCATTTGGGCGAAACCAATCTGGTAGCCACCGCTATGGCTCTTTGCTCCGATGCCAATTTGAATGATAACAATCAGGCCGAGGGTGAGCCTACTGAGTGCGCCCTGGTAAACTTCGCCTACTCCGTGGGTCTGCACAAGGCCGACCTGGAAAAGGCCACTCCCCGTGTGGACGAAGCGCCTTTCGACTCCGGCCGTAAGATGATGTCCACCGTTCACGCGGTTGACGGCAAGTTCGTTCAGTACACCAAAGGCGGCCCCGATGTGGTGCTGGCCCGCTGCACTTCCTACTGGGAGAACGGCAAGGCTGTGCCTATGACCGAGGAAAAGCGGGCCGAAATTATGGCCGCCAACAAGGCTATGGCTGACAAGGCCCTCCGGGTTTTGGCTGCTGCCAAACGGGATTGGGACGCAAAGCCTTCTGACAACACCCCCGAATTTTTGGAAACCGACCTGTGCTTCGTGGGTCTGACCGGAATGATCGACCCGGTGCGTCCCGAGGTGAAGGCCGCAATCGAGGAGTGCCGGGCAGCCGGCATCCGTCCTGTGATGATCACCGGCGACCATAAGGACACCGCCGTGGCCATCGCCAAGGAACTGGGCATCATCACCGACGCGTCCGAAGCCATTACCGGCGCAGAACTGGATGCCATTTCCGACGAGGACATCTGCGAATTTGTGAAGAAATACGGTGTCTACGCCCGTGTGCAGCCGGAACACAAGACCCGGATCGTGAACGCATGGAAGGCAAACGGCGCTATCACCGCCATGACCGGCGACGGCGTCAACGACGCTCCCTCCATCAAGTCCGCCGACATCGGCGTGGGTATGGGCATCACCGGCACAGACGTTACCAAGAATGTGGCCGATATGGTGCTGGCTGACGACAACTTCGCCACCATCGTTTCCGCAGTTGGTGAAGGCCGCCGGATCTACGACAACATTCGCAAGGCCATTCAGTTCCTGCTTGCCTCCAATATGTCAGAGGTTTTGGGCGTGTTCGGCGCTACCTTAATGGGCTTTGTTCTGCTCAACCCCGTGCATCTGCTGTTCATCAACCTGGTTACCGACTGCTTCCCGGCCCTGGCGCTGGGTATGGAAGAGGCTGAGCCTGACACTATGAACCGTCCTCCCAGAAATTCCAAGGACGGCATCTTCTCCGGCGGCTTGGGCTTTGATGTGATCTATCAGGGTATTTTGGTCACCATCATCACCATTGTGGCTTATTTGATCGGCGCATCTATCGAGTTTGGCGCAGGCTGGTTTGACACCCTGCGCACTGCCGGTGAGTCCGGCCACGGCATGACCATGGCATTCCTGGCAATGAGTATGTGCGAAATTTTCCACTCCTTCAACCTGCGCTCTGCCCGGAAGTCCATCTTCGCCTTAAAGACCCAGAACAAGATTCTGTGGGCGGCTATGCTGGGAAGTCTGCTGTTGACCACCCTGGTCATTGAAGTTCCCTTCATCGCAAACGCATTCGGCTTTACCCCCATTGGCCTTATGGAATACGGCATCGCAATGGCTTTGGCGATCTTCGTCATTCCCGTTGTGGAACTGGTAAAACTGGTACAAAGACAATTCTCCAAATAATAAATAAAACCACCGACCAAACGGTCGGTGGTTTTTTATGCCTGTTGGCTTATTTGTAGATGATGGACTCGGCGAAGCGGGTGGCGATGACGCCTTCGGGTTCGCCGGTTTTCTTGGACTCGGACAGGATGTGCTCGATGGAGTTGTAGATGTTATCCACCTTAGCCAGCACTGCGTCCTTGTTGTAAGGTCCGTCAACTTCTGCTGCTGCGTTGATAACGCCGCCGCCGTTGATGACGAAGTCAGGTGCGTAGTAGATGCCGCGAGCCTTCAGAGCCAGGCCGGAAGCATCGTCCAGAATCTGGTTGTTTGCGCCACCGGCAACAGCCTTACATTTCAGCTGAGGAATGGTGGTGGGGTTCAGGATTGCGCCCATAGCGTTGGGGGAGAAGATGTCGCACTCCTGAGCGTAAATTTCCTCGGTGGGAACGATGATTGCGCCAAACTCAGCGGCAGCCTGGTCGGCCATAGCCTTGTTGGAGCGGTTGGCGATGATCAGTTTTGCGCCACTTTCGTGCAGGTGACGGCACAGGTCATAGCCGACCTTACCCAGGCCCTGCACAGCGATGGTCAGACCTTCCAGGTCGTCACGGCCCAGAGCTACCTTAGCGGTAGCGCGGATGCCCTGCCATACACCACGAGCGGTGAAGGGAGAGGGGTCGCCGGAGTTCATAGGCAGGCCGCAGATGTGGTTGGTCTTGCGCAGCATAACCATAGCGTCGTCGCAGGTGGTGTTCACATCCTCAGCGGTGATGTAGTCGCCGCCCAGGTTGTTAACGGCCTCGCCGAAAGCCTCGAACATAGCCTCGGTCTTCATGGAGGGGTCAGCGATGATAACGCCCTTGCCGCCGCCGTGAGGCAGGCCGGCTACTGCGTTCTTGTGGGACATACCGCGGCTTAAGCGCAGAACATCAAACAGCGCATCGTCATAGGAAGCATAGGGGAACAAACGGCAGCCGCCGATTGCAGGGCCCAAGTTGGTGTTATGGACAGCGATGATAGCCTTCAAACCGGCCTTTTCGTTGTTGACAAACAGGACTTTTTCATGGCGATAGTTACTCATTTCGGTCATTGCATTCATAAATAGTTTCCTCCTCTAATATGTCAAACTGTTTCGCAGTTTGTTTACTTGTAATTCTTGCCCAGGGCAAGGGCCTTTTGGTTCAGTTCCACCAGCGCGGGCTTGGTGGGGGGCACCAATTTGGCAACCACATTGTCCGTGCCCTCGAAGGACAGTTCCGGGTGGTTTTCCAGCAGGTGGCCCTCGATGATGATATTGGCCAGGGTGGCGATGCCGTTTTCCTTCGCCATTGCGGTGGCGGGAATGTAGAACACTTCCACATCGGTACGCTCCACTTTCGCGTCAATCAGCGCAGAATCCACGTAAATCTGACCGCCGGGCACAACATCATCGACGAACTTCTGCAGGGAAGGCAGGTTCATGGCGATGAGCACATGGGGGTCGGTGATGATGGGGCTGCCTACGGGGGTGTCGGACAGCACAACGCTGCAGTTGGCGGTGCCGCCACGCATTTCAGGACCGTAAGAAGGCAGCCAGGAGACCTGCAGGTCTTCCATCAGGCCCTTGTAGGCCAAGAACTTACCGGCAAACAGAACACCCTGTCCGCCGAAGCCGGCAATCAGAATCTGTGTTGTTTTCATTTTTACTCAGCCTCCTTTGCTGCGGTTCTGTCCTTGTAAACGCCGATGGGGTAGTAAGGCAGCATATCAGTTTCCACCCACTCCAGCGCCTTCTGAGGTGTCATACCCCAGTTGGTGGGGCAAGCGGATACCACTTCTACCAGGCTGAAGCCCTTGCCGGCAATTTGGTTTTCGAATGCCTTTTTGATGGCCTTTTTGGCGTTCTTTACATTCTTCACATTGTTCACGGCCACACGGGCGATGTACTCAGGGCCCTCCAGGGTAGAGAGCATTTCGGAGACCTTGATAGGCCAGCCGCAGTGGTTCACATCACGGCCGTAGGGAGAGGTCTGGGTGACCTGTCCGGGCAAGGAAGTGGGGGCCATCTGACCGCCGGTCATACCGTAAATGGCGTTGTTGACGAAAATTACAGTGATATTTTCATTTCTTGCTGCGGAGTGAACAGTTTCAGCCATACCGATGGAGGCCAGGTCGCCGTCGCCCTGATAGGTGAAGACGATGTTCTCCGGGCGGCTGCGCTTGATACCGGTAGCGGTAGCGGGGGCGCGGCCGTGGGCGGCTTCGATCATATCGCAGGTGAAGTAATCGTATGCCATAACTGCACAGCCAACGGGCGCAACGCCGATGGTCTTGCCCTCGATGCCCAGTTCGTCAATGACTTCGGCAACCAGACGGTGGATAATGCCGTGGGGGCAGCCGGGGCAGTAGTGCAGAGGGATGTCAGCCAGGGATTTGGGTTTTTCAAATACAACTGCCATGGTTAAAACTCTCCTTTCTGTGCCTTGCGGATGGACTCCAGCACCTGATCGGGGCTGGGGATCATACCGCCGGTACGGTTACACAGGGTAACCGGACGCTTGCACTCGGTATAGAGTTTGATATCTTCGATCATTTGACCCATATTCAGTTCCACGCTGATGAAGCCTTTGACCTTGTCGGCAGCATCGCGCAGAGCCTTCTTGGGGAAGGGCCACAGGGTGATGGGACGAATGAGGCCAACCTTAATGCCCTCGTTTCTTGCGGCAACGACCGCGTTCTTGGCAACACGGGAAGCAATACCGAAAGCAACTACGCAGAATTCTGCGTCGTCCATCATATATTCCTCCCACATAGGCTCGTTTTCTTCCACGACCTTATAACGCTCGTAGCGCTCGAAGTTCTTGGCTTCCAGTTCGTCGGGCTTTAAGTACAAAGAGTTTACCACATTGTGCTTACGCTCGCCCTTGGTGCCGGTCAGCGCCCAAGGCTTTTCGTAGGTTTCGATCTCGGCGTCCTCGAAGGAGATGGGCTCCATCATCTGACCGATGGTGCCGTCCGCCAAGATCATAGAGGTCATCAGGTACTTGTCGGCAAGGTTAAAGCCCTTGATGGTAAGGCTTGCCATTTCCTGCACGGAAGCAGGCGCCAGGACGATCATTCTGTAGTCGCCGTGGCCGCCGCCCTTGGTGGCTTGGAAATAGTCGGACTGGGAGGGCTGAATACCGCCGAGGCCCGGGCCGCCACGCTGGACATTGACAACCAGCGCAGGCACATCAGAGCCGGCAATATAACTCAGGCCTTCAGCCTTCAGGGAAACTCCGGGGCTACTGGAAGAGGTCATAACACGCACGCCGGCAGCGGCTGCGCCGTAGACCATATTGATGGATGCGATCTCACTTTCCGCCTGCAGGGACACGCCGCCGATCTTAGGCATTTTCTTTGCCATATAAGCAGCGATCTCTGTCTGGGGGGTGATGGGGTAACCGAAGTAATGGCGGCAGCCTGCCCGAATGGCGGCTTCGGCAATGGCTTCGTTGCCCTTCATAAGTACGCGTTCTGCCATTATATTACCTCCTTACTTCTCTACCTTAATGATGCAGTCCGGGCACATGGTCGCGCAGAATGCGCAGCCGATGCACTTGTCCGGGTGCTCCATCACGGCAGGGGAATAGCCTTTCTTGTTGATTTTGTCTGCGGCGATGGCAAGACAGCCTTTGGGACAGGCGTCCACGCACAGACCGCAGCCCTTACACCAATCGGTGCGGAAGGTTACAGTTGCCATATGTATTTTCTCCTCCTCTTTATGCGGTGGTTTATCCCCACAGAGGTCGGTTGCCCGGTCTTTGGGAGGGTAAATCGAAATATTTCTCCTGCAGTTGCAGGGGGATCACAGGGGTCAGTTTGCCCGTCAGCTCCGCTGCCACGGTTTTTTCAGCCGCGTGGGCAAAAATGGGCAGGCCGCTTAAAGCGCTTAATTTTTCCATATAGGGGCTAGATTCCAGCACCGTTTCCGGGGTGGTCTCCGGGCCGAGATTTGCGTTGTTGATGATGTCGGTGAAGGCAAGACCGCAGGCCGCTTCGATTTCTTTCATCACTTCCAGCGCGTCTTCGGGGGTGCGGGTTAAGGGGCGGTAGCAGTTGGCAACGAACACCATACGGTAGTTGTCCTCTGCTTTGATGGCCGGCACATAACGACCCAGCGCATATGCGCCCCGGTCATCGCCGCCGATATCCATTACGCCGTAAATGCTTTTGTCCTCCACCAGCCGGTAGGCCTCGGCAGGCAGCGCCGGCAAATCCACATTGGTGTTAGCAAACTGGGGGGAAATCAGCGTTACGCCGGCGCTTTCCAGCACCTTTTCGCTGTCAGCGGTGCGGAAATAGGGGTTGACGATGTCCAAGTCTGCAATGCAGACCTGCTTGCCCTCCCCTGCCATCAAGATGGCATAGTTCACGGCGATATTGGTCTTGCCGCTGCCGTAATGGCCGGCAAACAGGGTTAGTCTTTTATGTTCCATAGTTACAGCGCCTTACGAATGATCTTGCCGCTGACAGTCTTGGGAAGGCTTTCCTTGAATTCCACGATACGGGGGTACTTATAGGGGGCGGTTCTGGACTTGACATAGTCCTGAATCTGCTTTTTCAGCTCGTCCGTACCCTCAAAGCCCTTGACCAGCACGATGGAGGCCTTGACCACCTGACCGCGGACCTCGTCGGGAGCAGCAGACACGCCGCACTCCAGCACATAGGGCAGTTCCATAATGACGTTTTCAATCTCGAAGGGTCCGATCCGGTAGCCGGAGGACTTAATCACATCGTCAGCCCGGCCCACATACCAGTAGAAGCCGTCCTCGTCCTTCCAGGCCAAATCGCCGGTGTGGTAGAAGCCGTCACGCCAAGTCTCGGCGGTAACTTCCTCGTTGCCCTCGTAGGCGTATGCCAAGCCACAGGGCAGACCGTCTGCAATATTGATACAGATTTCACCGTTTTCACCGGGGGCGACCTCATTGCCGTCTGCATCCAGCAGGTGGACATCGTACAGAGGTACCGGTTTGCCCATAGAACCCAGTTTGTGGCTGTTGCCGTTCAGGTTGCCGATGATCAGGGTGGACTCGGACTGACCGAAGCCTTCCAAAATGGGCAGGCCCGTAGCCTTTTGGAATTGGCGGTAGACCTCGGGATTCAGCGCTTCGCCTGCGGTAGATGCGTGGCGAATGGAAGACAGATCAAAACGGGACAGATCCTGCTTGGCAAGCATTCTGTACATCGTAGGCGGCGCGCAGAAGGTTGTGATGTTGTACTTGGCAAACATGGGCAGGATCTTCTCCGCATCGAAGCGGTCAAAGTCATAGACGAAGATCGGTGCCTCGCACAGCCACTGACCGTAGAGCTTGCCCCAAGAGGACTTGGCCCAGCCGGTATCGGAGATGGTCAGATGCAGGCCGTCGGGATTGACCCGGTGCCAGTATTTTGCGGTAATGAAGTGGCCCAAAGGATACTTATGGTTATGGGCCGCCAGTTTGGGATAGCCGGAAGTGCCGGAGGTGAAGAACATCAGCATAGGATCGCTGCCGCAGGGGGTGTCTTCCGTCCGGGCAAAATGGGAGGAGTACATTGCGTATTCCTCGTTAAAATCGTGCCAGCCGTCTTTTTTGCCGTTTACAAGAATCTTGTGGGCCAGTTCCGGGCACTTGGCGGCAGCAGCGTCCACTGCGTCGGACACATCGCCGTCAGCGGTACACAAAATTGCCTTGACCTTACCGGCCTGGAAGCGGTATGTAAAGTCTTTTTCCAGCAGCTGATTGGTGGCAGGAATGGCCACGGCGCCCAGCTTATGCAGAGCCAGCACGGAGAACCAGTACTGATAGTGGCGCTTTAGCACCAGCATCACCCGGTCGCCCTTTTTGATGCCCAGCGCCTTAAAGTAGTTGGCAACACGGGCGGATTCCTTCTTCATATCCTTGAAGGTAAGGCGCCGTTCGGTCATATCTTCGGAAATGTGGAGCATCGCCAGTTTTTCCGGCTGGGCATCGCCCAAGGCGTCCACAATATCGAATGCAAAGTTGAACTGCTCCTGCCCCTTGAAGGAGATCTGGGTCAGCAGACCGTCTTCCACCTTGCGGTCTATGAAGTTGCGGTAAATGCGGTGCTTTTTGTCCGGAGCGCGGCGGAAGGTATCGGGCATAGCCACGGCGGCTGCCTGTTCACCCTCACGGGCGGCGGAGTTGCTTAGCACGATGGCATAGAATGCGCAGTCCTCACCTTCCACGGCAACCATACCGTGGGGGGTGGAGGAATCGTAATAAATACAGTCGCCGGGGTGCAGCACTTCACGGTTTTCACCGATCTGGATCAGCATACTGCCCTTGATGACGATGTCACATTCCTGACCCTCGTGGGTGACCAGCTCGATGGCGTTTTCTGCGCCGGGCTGGTACTTCAGTTTCATATAAAGAGGCAGAGCGATACGGTTGCGGAAGTCAGCAGCCAAGTTGTAGCCGATCATATGATGGGCCTCTTCGATCCGCTGTCCCTCACCCTTACGGGTCAGAGCATAAGATTGCAGCTTGGGGCTTTGGCCTTCCAGCAGGTCAGACATATCAACGCCCAGAATCAGCACGCAACGATAGAGGAATGCGATGCTCAAATCCTTTGCGCCTGTTTCACAAAGGCGGTACTCCTCCACGCTGACGCCGGTGCGGCTTGCCATCTCCTCCTGAGAAATGCCGGAAATCTCCCGCAGTTCCCGGATACGGGCAGCGATCTCTTTATTTTTCATATCCGCGCCGGTGATCGTCTGTTTCATAGTTTACCTCTCAAAAAGC
>JAZLCU010000046.1:0-13792 GCA_045614325.1 Faecousia sp.
GGGCAGTTCGGTGGTCTTAATCTTGATGTTGCGCAGTTCCAGAGACTTCTTAACGGTGTCGTTATGGTCGCAGACGGACTCCAGAGCGCCGGGAACCTGATTCTCGCCCAGGTCGATGTCAACCACTACGGGGAAGCCCAGAGCAATAGCACCTGCACCTGCGGAAACAACAACTGCGTCAATAGCGCCGAAGGTGTTAACAAATGCGGGAACACGGTTCTTGGTGTAATCCAGCAGACCTGCCAGGTCGCCGGGCTGCACGTTACCGAAGATCAGAGCGGCACGGACAGCAACGGTCACAACGTGGATAACGGAGGTGACAACGTGGCCCAGAGGAATGACGCGGAACTCAAGACCCATACGGACGCCGCCCTCAGCGCACTGCTCGATGACATCGCCAACCATGAAGGTCATAATGCCCTTGGACTGGTAGTCCTTAACGACCTTAACAACGTCTTCGGCATTGTCAGCCTTGCCCAGCACAACGGCTACGCCGGGGATATCGCCGGTAACCAGCGGCACGCCCAGGGAGCGGATGATGGGGTCGGGTACGAAGCCGATACCGGAATCGTTTTCATAGGGGTTGCCACCCTCGGCATACTTAAGACCTTCGATGATCTCGGCGCCCACAGCGGTGGCAAGGCCTGCGTTCAGGGCCTGGCCCAGATCTTCCTGATTGGTGATCAGGCTCTTCAGAACGCCCACACAGGCGGTCAGATCGCCAAGGGTCTTCACCTTAACGCCGGTTGCTGCATAAATAGTGGGGAAATAATATGCAGTATCGGGGAATGCAATCGGATGGTCAGCGCCATGCTTTTCAATGGCCGCATTCACAGCGCCTTCGGTCAGGCCTGCAACTGCGTTGGAGCCGCCATAAATCAAATCGGTTAATACACTCATTTTCAATTCCCTCCTAAGATTTTTCAAAAACTATATCAAGCCTAAAAGGCGGATATACGCTTAATAAGCAGATTAGCCGAGAGGGAGATTCCCTCCCGGCTAATTTCGGGCTTTTGGTTATTACAGATCCAGGTAGCTGTCGGAGTACAGCACGTGGTTCTTGAAGATGTCACAGGACTTGATGGTCTCCATCAGACGGCGGTCGTTGGGGTTAACGATCGCGGAGGTCAGACCCTGCATCATACACATAGCAACCAGAGCGGAGTCCATGATGGGACGGACTTCCTTAGGTGCGCCGTTGGAGTTGTTGGACAGACCACCGGTGGACTTCAGGCCCTTCTCGGAGAACATCTTGATGGCTTCCAGAACTTCCATCTGCTTGTCCTGCATGCCCTTGACGACCAGGAACAGGGGGTCGAACCACAGGTCGGTGGCTTCCATACCCAGCTGCAGGCCGCGCTCCAGCATGTTGTCGCAGTGCATCATGCGCTCTTCGTTGTCCTTGGCGATACCGTCAGCGGAACACAGAGCGATACAGATAGCATCGTTAGCAGCAGCCAGATCGATGTAGCCGATACGGGAACCTGCGTCAGCAGAGTTAACGATGGGCTTACCGTTGGTGCGGTTGTAAACCTTGATACCGGCTTCGATAGCCTTCATGTTAGCAGTATCCAGTGCCAGAGGAACATTGTTGAAGTTCTCCTGCAGCAGCTTAACTGCCCACATCATACGCTCGGGACCGTCCTTCTCAGCAGGGCCGATGTTGACATCCAGATAAGTAGCGCCGGCCTTGATCTGCTCGTATGCACGCTGCAGAATGGGCTCGGGATCGCGCTCGTCCATAGCCTTGCGGATAGAAGGAGCGATGCAGTGGATACGCTCGCCGATGGTAACGAAGGTGGAGGACTCGGGGTTGTAGCCCTTGTACTGAGCGTCCCACTCCTTGACCTCGATAGCAGGCACCTTGGTAGCCAGCAGCTCGTCGAAGGACAGCTCCTTAACTTCCACGGTGGTGGTAGCCTTAGCAGCGTTCTCAGCGGCAGCAGCCTTAGCAGCAGCCTCGTATTCCTTATCCTTCATGTACTTGGGCAGCTGAACGGCCTCCAGAGGACCAACAACTACATTCCACTCAGGCAGCTTTTCCTGAATTTCGCCCTTCATAACGGCAACCTTGCCGGGGATGATCAGGGTGCGGTTCTTGATCTTGTTAGCGATGTCCAGTTCCTCGAAGGTCTTCTTGACGGTGGAGGAGGAGAACTTACCGGCAGCCCAAGCAGTCAGAACAGACATACCGGAAGCGTCGGTGATGATCAGGTTAACAGGCTGGTTGGAACGCTCCAATTCGCCGGAAACCAGGAAGTAGGTCAGAGCGAAGTCGACGGTCAAGCAGCAGGGGCTGTTCTCGTCGGCGCCGTTCAGAGGATAGATCTTAGCCTCGACCTTCATGGGCTTCTGAGGATCGGTGAAGATATTCTGACGCAGGCCGTACAGAGGCAGAGCCTGTGCGTAGGACATACCGCTCATCACGATGATGGAAGCGTACTTCTCGGTGAACATGGAAGCGTAAGCGGTCTCCAGCTGAGCGTCGCCGCCTGCGATCTTGGACAGGTTCACGATGGAGGGGTAACCGAAGGAACGGTCGCCGTCCTTAATAGCGGTACGACGCACCAGAACAGCATTGGACAGGGTTTCCTTAGCGGTCTTACCGGTAACATCCAGAACCAGGTTCTTGTTGCCCTTAGCTTCCAGATTCTTAACGGTGTCGTACAGGTCGGAAATGTTCTCGGCCCAAACGCCCAGAACAACACCGGCCTCGGTAGCCAGAGCGTTCATAGCTTCCCAGTTAGCAGGGGTAGCGCCGTCCAGGATTACGTTCTTGCCGGCAACAGCCAGAGCAGCCTTAGCGCACTCCACATCCCAGCACTCCAGAACCAGAGCGCGGCCGGTAGCAGCGGCCTTCTCGACCAGTGCAGCGTAAACAGCAGGATCGTTCTGGCAGTTGGAAACCTGAACGAACTCAACATACATACGCTCGCCGATACGCTCGTAGTCGACCTTCTGCAGGTCAGCCAACTTAGCAACGACAGTTGCTGCATCCATGCAGGTGCAGACGGAAACAGCGTACAGGTTCTTGTTGACCAGAGTCTTCTCGTGACGGAACAGAACGGTTTCGCCGCCCAGCTTGTGCTCGCCAACGGAGATGGTCTTCATGGGAGGTGCAGTCTGCTCGTTGAGCATTGCCTTTGCTTCGTCAGAGAAGTAGGGGCACTTGTCGATCTCAGCTGCGCCCTGAGCCACCTTCATGCAGAATGCCATACAGGTGGGGTTGCCGCACTCCTTACAGTTTTTCTTAGGAGACAGCTTAAAAATATCAAGACCTTTCAAAGCCATAATATGTATCCCCCTTCCGATTAGACAAGTTCAGTGATGAACTTCTTGATGGTTGCAACTGCAACGGGGTGACGCATAATAACAGCGTCTGCACCGCCGGTCAGGTTTGCAGCGGCAGTGGAAACTTCCATGCCGATTGCGCGCTCTTCGCGGCAGCCCCAGTTAGGCTCGTCGTCCTCAGAAGCAGAGGATTCCTTCACGCCCCAAGTATCGGTGGATACGGGAGCAATGATGGGCATCTGCAGGTCAGCATCGGACTGAGCCAGAGCTGCCAGACGGATACGATCCAAGGTAGATGCAACATACTCGTAGCCGTAACCAACAGCGGCGGTGCCGATGTTCATTACGATAGCCTCGGGCTGAACGTTCAGGCCCTTCAGCATGATGTTCAGCTGCTTAGCCAGGTTGATGTCGTCAGCGGTCTCAGCGCCGACCTTCTGGCCGTTTGCCAGCGCAACAGCAGCGCCGACGGTCTTGTAGTTCTCGTTCTTAGCGGACATGAACAGAACATTCTTGCCGGCCAGAGCCTCAGCGATGGCGGAGAACAGCTCAGCATCCTTTTCCAGGTGCTTGCAGCCCATAACAACGATGGGCATGGTGACAGCTTCGGCAACAGCCTTAGCGTCAGCTACGCAATCAGCAACGGGGCGGTTTGCGCCGTTGGGATCGGCAGATTCAAAGTTCAGAGCGATGAAGTCAGCGCCTTCCATAGTCTCTGCCTTCTTGGCATACTCAGCCATAGTGGTGCAGCCAGCGTAGAACTCCTGAATACCCTTGGAAGTCCAAGTGTTTGCAGCATCAGAGATCTCAACGCCGATCTTCGGTGCGTTCTCGATAGGAGCATCGAAGGTGTAGAAAGGCAACACATTCTGGCCGCCGATGACAATGGCCTTGTCGCCGGTGCCCAGTGTTACGGCATTGATCTTACCGCTGAAGGGCTGCGTCTTAGGTGCGAAAGACATAGTAAATATCCCCCTTAAATAAAATATGATATATAATTTAAAATCCAGTACGGAAAGCCGTATCTCGATTTTGAATCCGAACGGATCACAGTCCTAAGGACTGCATAATGCCTTTGACGGCGGTTTTCACAGCGTTGGTAGCCGGAAGCTTGGCGGAAGGCTGGCCGTCGCAATCGCAACGGTAGACACCTTCGTCCTGAGGCAGAACACCCAGCAGAGTCAGACCGTGCTTGGCGATCTCTTCCTTGACGCCGTCGTCCAGCTGGCCGCCGGGCGCCCGGTTGACGATCAGGCCCATCTTTGCAGGCTTCAGATCCATCTCTGTGACGATCTCCGCTACTCTTGCCGCTGCCTGAATGCCACGGCGGGAACAGTCGGAAACCAGCAGCATCGTATCGACCTTAGGCAGGGTGCCGCGAGCCACATGCTCCAGACCCGCTTCGTTGTCCATAACGATATAGCTGTAATTTTTTGCATATTTGTCGACCTGGGTCTTCAGTACGCCATTGACATAGCAATAGCAGCCTTTGCCTTGGGTGCGGCCCATGACCAGCATATCGAAGTCATCTTCTTCGATGATGGCGGAATTGAACTTGAACTCTGCATACTCCGCCTTGGTCATACCGGAAGGAACGGTGCCCTTGAGCTCAGCGTTGGCCATCTCCTCGCGGATCGCGCCCAAGCTGGTCTCCACTTCCACGCCCAGAACCTCGTTCAGGTTGGCGTTGGCATCGGCATCCACGACAAGGACAGGGCCTTGCTTTTTGCTGCACAAATAATCAATCATCATACCGCAGAGGGTGGTTTTACCCACGCCGCCTTTACCGGCCACTGCGATGGTGTGAGGTATTGCCATAGATATTGCTCCTTTTGGCAGAGGAACTTGTCCTCTGTACTTTGGTCGGTATCAAAATGGGCATAGCTCGCCCATACCAACTCTACAATACTATAGCACATTTGGCCCACAAATTCAACCATAATTTCCGCCAGTATGTGAATTTTCGGGAAACTTTTTGCAAGCTGTCAAATCGGGGTGAAAACAAACTTTTGGATCAGGCCGTCGCAGGTGGCGTACACCGTGACCACACCGTCCGCGCCCGGCTCGGAGGACACCTCCACCGCCTTGCCCTTCAGGAAATTGCGGACATAAGCTTCGGGATCGTCCGTTTGAACCTCGTCGAAGAAAATGTCACGCATTTGATTGTTGGGGCAAAGATTTTTGATCTCGCGAACCATTTCGTATTCTGCCATTGGGCTTCCCTCCTTTTATATTTAGTATAACACAGACCCAGTCAAAATGCGATAGTTTCGACATATTAGGGTTGAATTTCCATTTTCCCTTTGCTATAATGACCACACGCGCAGGATTAGTTCATCGGTAGAATCTCTGCTTCCCAAGCAGATTAGGCGGGTTCGACTCCCGTATCCTGCTCCAAATGACAAAGCCACCCCACCCGGGGTGGCTTTGTCATTTAAGAATGAAGGTATGCGGGAGTCGAACCCATCGGAATACAACAGTCCAGCGGACTGTTGCTGCATCTTGATTTTGCGCAGCCGCCAAAGTATAATTCAGTTAGACAAACTTGAATTCGACGGAGGGAAAACAATATGAGCAAAACAGGAAAAATTATATTGTTAATATTATCAATTGTAGTTGCCTTAATAATTGGTTGTTGCCTTTTAGTTGTTGCCTTTTGGAACGGCACATTCAACTTTATGCTCCCAAAGGAAATCGCAACCTACAACAGTCCCGATGGAGAGTATTCGCTTGTCTTTGAGCAAATGGGTGACCCCCAATGGCCCTTTGGTCCAACGGATGTCAGGTTAACCCTCAAAAATCACGATGGCCAAATTATCGAGCGCGTATCTACTCAACTTCGCGATGACGGCGCAAATGCGAGTGAACACAACATTGCGTCTATTTCTTGGAACGATGATGCGGTAATTGTTATTCTTAGAGCTTCAGAAATGAAAGACAAGGAAGTTTCAATAGCATATAATAAGAGTTAAACAAATTCCAATTTGGCGAACTATCTCCCCTAAAATTCCCCACTTCCCTTTTTCGTCAAAATATGATATATTGGGGAAAACATCTCCCCAATGTGAGGTAACTTA
This sequence comes from Faecousia sp., assembly GCA_045614325.1. Lineage (GTDB taxonomy): Bacteria > Bacillota > Clostridia > Oscillospirales > Oscillospiraceae > Faecousia. The sequence continues at coordinate 6,369 of JAZLCU010000046.1, forward strand.
TGAAACGATATTTGATTTTGCTGCTTGCGCTGGTGATGCTTCTTGCCGGCTGCCAAAAGCCTGTTGACGGCCCCGACGCCACCGACGAAAGCACTTCTTCGGAAAACGCAACCAACGACACCACAGAGACTACCGACAACACCCCCAAGACCGGCTGGGTCGAGGAAAACGGCCAGACCCGTTACCTGTATGAAGACGGCACCTATCACACCGGCTGGCTGGACTTAGACGGTAAGCTCTACTACTTGGGCGAAACGGGTGTTATGCAGACCGGCTGGCTGGAGCTGGACGGCAACACCTACTACCTGAAAAAAGACGGCTCTGCTGCCCGTGGCAAGCTGGAGATGAATATGAGCACCTATTACTTCACTTCCACCGGCGCCCGGATTATTTTGGTGAATCCTTGGAACTTTATGCCCTCGGACTATGAGACCAATTTTGTGGAAGCCGAGCGCGGCCGCAAGGTAGATGCCCTCTGCAAGGACAGTTTGCTGGAAATGCTGAACGCTTGTCGCGATGCAGGCTACAATGTAAAGCTGCTGGACGGCGCCCGGACTCGTGACGACCAAATTTATCTGTTCAACCGCAAGGTCAACTACTACTTGGATCGCGGCTATGAAAAAGCCGAAGCCACCGCCAAGGCCGGCACCAGCGTGGCAATGCCCGGCACCAGCGAGCACGAGCTGGGCTTGGCTGTAGACCTGGTAGACGGCAGCAACTACTCTTTGGACGAATCTCAGGAAAGCACCCCAGCCCAAAAGTGGCTGATGGAAAACTGTTGGGACTACGGCTGGATCCTCCGCTACCCCAACGAGAAGACTGAAGTAACCGGCATCATCTATGAGCCTTGGCACTACCGTTATGTAGGCAAGGAAGTGGCTAAGGAACTGCAGGAATCCGGCCTTTGCTTGGAAGAATATCTGAATAACCTCAGTTGATCCAAAACCTCCCCGGCTTTTATCGGGGAGGTTTTTATATATGTTGCACAATTTATGGTCTTAATTTTCTACTTCAGTATTGCTCTTTGTATAAATTTTCTCTTGATTTCCATATTTTACCGTGCTATAATACAGGTAATAAAATTTATCTTTCTCCTTTTCTTTTTTCTTGTCTCCCTTTTTGAGGGTCCCGGCATTGTTTGGTCGACAATGCCGGGATTCTCATCGAAAAAGCACCTGCCGGATGAGCAGGTGCTTTTGCTTATAGGGTCTCAAGCAGCGCAGGCAGCTGGGAGAGGGACTCGATCTCATAATCGGGTCGAATATCCTCCCGGCCGGGCTTTTTCTGAGGGTTGACCCAGCAGGTGGCAATGCCGGCCTGAATGCCGCCCAGAATATCAGAGGTCAGGCTGTCGCCTACGATCATTGCCCGCTTGGGGTCAAAGCCGGGGATCCGGGCAAAGCAGGCGTCAAAATAGGCCTTGTCCGGCTTGTTGGCGCCGATGGTCTGAGAGATGAAGATCTCTTGGAAGTGATGGCTGATGTTAGCGCTTTGCAGTCTGCCCGCTTGGATACGGGCGGTGCCGTTACTGGCTAGGTACAGCTTGTAGCGCTTGCTCAGCGCCTCCAAGGCCTCCGGCGCACCGGGCATAAAGTAATGGCCCTGTGACAGGTTCTCTTCGTAAGTACGGGCGCAGTTTTCTGCTTGGGCGGTGATGCCCGTCCGGGCGATCAACTCCTGAAAACGGCCCACGAGGACCTGCTCACGAGTGATCTCCTTGCGCTCCAAGCGCTCCCAATGTTCCTTGTTGATGCGGCTGTAGAGCGTCAGCACCTCCTGCGTGGGCTCCAAGCCCAAGGACACCAGGGTTTTACTCAGGGCGATACGCTCGGCCTTATGAAAATCCAAAATCGTGTCGTCTAAGTCAATGAACAAAAACTCAAACATTTTGCTTTCTCCTGTAAATTTCGTTGGCCAGCTCTACAAACTGGGCAATGCTCAAGGTTTCGCCCCGGACATTTTCGTCAAGGCCGCAGGCGGCGATCACTTCGCCTACACCCTGCTTGCCCAACCCCGGGAAGCCGGCGGCCAAGCCGTTCTGCAGCTTCTTTCTGCGCATAGCAAAGCTGGCACGGACAGCTCTGAAGAAGGTGGCCCGGTCATGGACATCCCACGGCAGGGTCTTGCGGGTCTTTAAGGTAATGACCGCAGAGGTCACCTTCGGCTGGGGCAGGAAGCAGTGGGCCGGCACATCAAACAAAATCTCCGGCTCTGCGTAGAACTGGCAGAACACGGTAAAGGCGCTGTAATCGGCTGTGCCGGGTTTCGCGGCGATCCGCACCGCCATCTCCTTCTGCACCATAACGGTCACAGAATCAAAGCAGCGCGCCTCCAGCAGAGCCGTCAGAATGGGTGAAGTAATATAATACGGCAAATTGGCGCAAGCCATAGGACGCAGGCCGGCAAACTTCTCCGCCACCAGCGCCGGGATGTTCTGCTTCAGCACATCGTCCCAAATAATCTCCAAATTGGAAAATTCGCCGACGGTCTGCTCCAAGATCGGCTCTAAGCGCTTATCCAGCTCAACCGCGCAGACCTTCCCTGCCCGCAGCGCCAGCTGCTGGGTCAATGGGCCGATGCCCGGGCCGATCTCCAGCACACCGGCTGTCTCGTCCACACCGGCGCGCTCTGCGATCTGCTCAGGCACCCAAGGGGCGATCAGGAAGTTCTGACCCTTAGCTTTTGAAAAATGAAATCCGTGCAAAGCAAGCAGGGGTTTCATTACATTGACATCACAAACGTTAATCATAAAAAACCGCCTTTCTCCTGCTATCATAGCAGAAAAAAGGCGGTTTTGCAACATAAGGATTAGTTGTCCTTCCAGTTCGCTCCACCAAGGAAGTAAACTGTGCAGTTACGGCGACCAAATTGGAATGCCTCTTCCAAAGTGGGCATATACAGGTCCAGGCGCTTGTTGATGATGGCGCCGCCGCAGTCCTCTGCGGTGCTCAGGCCGTATACATACTTGCCGTCATTGGACACGATGAACATACGGGTGCCGTAAGGGATCACATCGGGATCAACGGCCACAACGCCCCACTTGACACGGGTGCCGTTGGAGGTGTACTCGTCACAGCCGGCGTCCATATGGGTGTAGGCAGTTGCCAGGAAGGTGTCCTTCTTGGTGTAGGTCAGCACTTCACCGGAGGGCAGTACAATGACGCCGTTACCGATAATGGGCTGATCGTTCACTTCGCCGACTCTCTCACCGGTACCCACAGCCACTACACGAGAAACAGGCTCCACCAGAACGGTCTGCTCGAAAACAGTACGCTCGGTCTCACGGCCGTTCACATAGGATACATTTGCAGTGCAGAAGGTCTGACCGGGCTTGCCGGCTACCAAAACCTTCTCCTCGCCCAAAGGCAGGGTGGGATCGTCGCAATATACAGTTTCAAAAGGAACTTCCACCGTATAGCTCTCGGTGTTCTGGCCAATGGTGTCTACGCGGACCTCCATACCGTTATAGGTATCGGTATCCAACGGCATAGACACGACCACAGAATCGTTCACTAAAATTCCCAGACGAACAAGCAGTTCCTGCAGCGTCTCGCCAAAGCTGCTCACTTCAAAAACCTGCTCACCGTAATACACCGAAATGGTCTGCAAACGCTGCACCTTAATTTCGGATACACCGTCAACGGTCTCGGTGCTATATACATCGTCAGCCGACAAGGCAACACCGGCTTCCTTCAGCACCTTGGCAGGGTCGGAAGCGTAGGTTTTATGTACGGTAACTGCGTCGCCGTCGGTAATCACATAGGTGGTTGCCGCCTGCGCTGTCTGGGAAAGGGCGCCCACCAGGCAGATCACAACCAAGAGCATAGCAAACACACGAGCAAGATTGCTCTTTCTATGGATCACAAAGGGTGTAATCAAATCCATCGCAGGTACCTCCTTTCACAAAATTCAAGATTGCTCCCTAAAGGGAGTTGGTATCAAATAGTTACAAAGAAATACAATCCGTAACTGGATTGCTGGTTCATTATAACAAATATTAGAAAAAAGTCAAGTCTTTGTTGAAAAACAGCCAAAAATTAAAACTTTTTTCATAATTATTATTGTAGTTTTATGTAAACTTCTTGTCAATTTATTGGATTATTTAGGCAATTTCTCCACAATATATTGTGTTTTGGCTCTTATTTTTTGCTATTATTAGCAAAAAATGTAACCAAAGTGTAAAGTAACCAATTTGCCGATTATGGTAAACCTCATTTTGCAATATTTTAAATTCTTTTCCTCCCCAAGCGGTCAAAAAAACACCTTAAAAAAAGTTTTATGCTCCACTTTGGCACTTTTTCTTCCCGATTGACAACAGCTGCTTTTTGTGCTATATTTCTTAATAGTAAAATGCTGTGATGAAGACACGCGTTTTGTTTCGGCTTTTCAGAGAGAGACCCGTTGGGTGCGAGGGTCTTAAACGCCGGTCAAGACGATACCACTTCTGAGCATCCGGCAGGAAATAGCCGGACGGGCGCGCCCGTTATCGCGTCAATGAGTGACGGTCATATGGCCGTAACCAGGGTGGAACCGTGGAATACTTTTGTATCCCACCCCTGATCGTATCAGGGGTGGGTATTTTTTATGCTCTCCCCAAAAAGAAACGGAGGAAATATTATGAGCGAAGAAAATCTGTACACATTCGAAAACCCCGAATATCGCAAGACCTTCTGGCACACCAGCTCCCATGTGATGGCTCAGGCCGTCAAGCGGCTGTGGCCGGAGGTTCAGCTGGCCATCGGCCCGGCAACCCAAGAGGGTTGGTATTATGACTTTGATGCCCCCTTCTCCTTCACGCCCGACCACCTGAGCCAGATCGAGGCCGAGATGAAAAAAATCATCAAGGAGCGTATCCGTCTGGAGCGGACGGAAAAGCCCCGTGCGGAAGCCATTGCCTATATGGAGTCTATGAACGAGCCCTACAAAGTAGAACTGATTCAGGACCTGCCCGAAGATGCAGTGATTTCCTTCTACACCCAGGGCGAATTTACCGACCTGTGCGCCGGCCCTCACCTGGACCACACCGGCAGACTCCGTCACAACGGTTTTAAGCTGACCAAGTCCTGCGGCGCTTACTGGCGGGGCGACTCCAGCCGGAAGATGCTGCAGAGAATTTACGGCATCGGCTTCCCCTCCAAAGACGAGCTGGATGCTTACCTGACCGCACAGGAAGAAGCCCTGAAGCGTGACCACAACAAGCTGGGCCGTGAACTGGAATTCTTCACCACCGTAGAAGAGATCGGTCAAGGCCTGCCCATTCTGCTGCCCAAGGGCGCAAGAGTCATTCAGACGCTGCAGCGCTGGATTGAAGATGAGGAGCAGAAGCGCGGCTACCTGCTGACCAAGACTCCCCTGATGGCAAAGTCTGATCTGTACAAGATCTCCGGCCACTGGGATCACTATCGTGACGGTATGTTCATTTTGGGCGATCCGGATGACGAGACCAAGGAGTGCTTCGCTCTGCGTCCTATGACCTGCCCGTTCCAGTATCAGGCATACTTAAATCGTGCCCGTTCTTACCGTGACTTGCCTATGCGTTTGGGTGAAACTTCCACATTGTTCCGCAACGAGGATTCCGGCGAAATGCACGGCCTGATCCGTGTCCGCCAGTTCACCATTTCCGAGGGTCACTTGGTGCTGCGTCCCGAACAGCTGGAAGAAGAATTCAAGGGCTGTCTGGAACTGGCTAAGTATGTGCTGGACACCGTGGGTATGCTGGAAAACTGCACCTTCCGTTTCAGCCAGTGGGATCCTGCCCGGGCCGGCATTAAGTACGAAGGCACCCCCGAGCAGTGGGAAACCGCCCAGAAGGTTATGGGCGACATTCTGGACAATCTGGGCGTAAAGTACGAGATCGGCATTGACGAGGCTGCCTTCTATGGCCCGAAGCTGGACATCCAGTATAAGAATGTTTTCGGCAAGGAAGACACCATCGTTACCATTCAGATCGATATGCTGCTGGCACAGAAGTTCGGTATGGAATACACCGATGCTGACGGCCTGAAGAAGACCCCCTATATCATTCACAGAACCTCCTTGGGTTGCTACGAGCGCACGCTGGCTTACCTGATCGAGCGTTACGCAGGCGCCCTGCCTCTGTGGATGATGCCCACGCAGGTTATGGTGATGCCCATCACCGACCGTGCCCACGAATATGCCAAGGAGCTGGCCGGCAAGCTGAATGCCGTGAACATTCACGCAGAAACCGACTGCCGCAGTGAAAAGCTGGGCTACAAGATCCGTGAGGCACAGTTGCAGAAAGTTCCCTATATGCTGGTCATCGGCGACCGGGATATGGAAAACGGCACCGTTTCCGTCCGTACCCGTAAGGGCGAGGACTTAGGCGCAATGACTCCCGAGGAGTTCACCGCCAAGTGCCTGATGGAAATTGCCAGCAAGAGCAAAGAAGTTTAACAAGACAAAACAGCGTACTGCAAAAGCAGTACGCTGTTTTTGAATGCAAAATGTAGGGGCGACCATTGGTCGTCCGCTTTCTTTAACCATTATTCAGCAGATAGTGAAGCATATGCTGTGGGTCATCTAAAAAACGCTTTGTAATCTGATAATGTTCCGTTTCTTGATAGGACACTTTCCGAATACCTGCAGAGGAAAACTCCATTATATCCGCACCGGGAAGCGCCATTAAAATTGGCGAATGGGTAGCAATGATAAACTGGGAATCCATTTCAGTCAGGCGCTGAATTTCCACCATCAGCGTCAGCAATCGCATAGGCGAGAGCGCCGCTTCCGGCTCGTCGAGCAAGTATAGGCCATTACCGCTAAAGCGATTTTGTACGATTGCTAAAAAACTTTCCCCATGTGATTGGTGGTGCAACGACACAGGCCCGTAATTACGGGTCTCCTCCACATCATCGATGTAAGTGGCGGCATTATATAGGCTTTCTGCCCTTAAAAAGAACCCGTCATTGGCATAGGCTCTTTTCACCAAAGAAATATGCTCACACAGTTCCGAATGGGTCTGATTGGTGGAAAAACGAAAATTCCTCGTTCCGCCCTCGGCATTAAAGCCAAAAGCTACCGCGATTGCTTCCAGCAAGGTGGATTTTCCCGTTCCGTTTTCTCCTACAAAAAATGTAACTGGGGCAGAAAAATCCAATGCTTTTACCTTTTCTAAATATTGCACCACCGGCAATTCCTGCAAATAGGAGTTCCCTTCCAATCCCCCTGCAAATCGCACCTGACTGATGTAATTTGTGTCCACAACCATCACCTCCATACAAGTGATACCGAAATTATACCACACTGCTCCTTATTTCGCAATTAAAAAGAGCGTATCGCATTTGCGATACGCTCTTTTACTTTGTGTTATCTGGAATTAAACCAGCTCGATGACTGCCATCTCAGCAGCGTCGCCACGGCGTGCGCCGGTGCGAGTCACTCTGGTGTAGCCGCCGTTACGGTCA
>JAZLCU010000047.1:0-10475 GCA_045614325.1 Faecousia sp.
CGAGGAAACCATTACTAACGAAAAGAAGATTAAGGAAATCGCCGCTAAGATGAAAGCGATTTTCGAAAGGAAATACGGCGGAACTCACACATATAACGGATTGCTGTATTGTCTATTACCGTTGAGTAAGGGCTTGGAGCTGGTAGAGAATGTATATGGAGTTTTGACAGAAGAACTGATTGACGGTGATTTGATGGTTCAGATGGGATTTCATGACGACGAGGATGACAAGCGGATTGTTCTGTCAGTGATGTGCGGCAGAGAGTGGATTGATGAAAAGCACACCGCTGACGGAACTCATGTGGTTGAGGATGTTCCTCTGGATTTCTAAATCATGCGATAATTTTGCGGAATACTATTGACTATAGCAAGCAACCTGCGTAGAATATAAAGCGATAGGTTGCTTTGCTATGTTTTAGGGTAATCCCACTGAGCGTCAAAAAACGCCGTTTGGGACAAAACTAAATATTCACTGGCGCAGCTCCTATCTTCATGGTAGGGGCTGCGTTTTTTATATGTATCCCCCTATATATTCTTGCTTTTTTCTGTTCCAATACTTGTGTCCATACCGGCAATTTTGCATTTGTGTGATTCAACTTAAGTCTGCTCATACATAAGTTTGTACATACATAAGTAGGTGTTTTCCACTGTAATTACCGGTATTTACACAGTTTTTGACCACACAAGAGTCATTGCAAACATAAGTAAATACCGGCGTGCACACCGCCAAAACCGACGTGCTACACCGGTAAATGCTGAATGGACAGTAGTATTGAAACATACTTGAAAAATTTTTGACGCCATACCTATGGGTGAATATCAGAGTTTGTACTGAAGCAGGCTCTGACGATGTGTTCTGGCACAAAAACCTCCCGAGGAATCGGGAGGTTTTATTTTTCCTTTATGCCGAGAAGATAATCGGCAGATACCTTAAAAAACTTGCAAAGGGCCACAATATCGTCAATACTCGGCTCGCACTTGCCACATTCGATGTAGGACAGCTTTCGCTGGGTCATACCCACAGCTTTGCCCAGTTGTGTTTGATTCAAGTCTTTATCTTCTCGTAAATTTCGAATTTTTTCTCCAAAGGAAAGCTTCATAATCATCACCGAATATAGTATACGATAGACAAAAAATTTCTATTGACAATTAGACAAGAAATGTCTATACTATGATGCATAGACGCAGGAGCAAGCTATGCTACCCGATTCTATTCCAAGAACAAAAAAGAAAGAAGGGCATTATGACGAAAATTCAAATGATTTTTGGCTCGGTCGTTAGTGTGTGATTGTTGTAATAGGACTAATTTTATAGTTTTCGTATTATAGTACATTTATATTACATTTTGTCATTGACTTTTTGTGGGAAATTGTCATTGACTTTTTGTGGGAAACAGCATATACTGATATGTACTAGAGGGGTATCAGCAGCCCCACAGCTTTCCCTTTCTGCCGGCACTATGACAGAGCAGGAAAGAAACTTGCTGAAAAAAAGAAAGGTAGGTTGTTTCTATGAAAAAACAAACCGCAAGACGTGGCTTTACCATCACTGAACTGGTTATTGTGATCGCTGTCATTGCCATTTTGGCCGCCGTTCTGATTCCCACTTTCGCAAGTCTGATCAAGAAGGCTAATTTGTCCTCCGATGAACAGGCTGCCCGTGAGATGAACAGCGTTCTGCAGGCAGAATCCGCCACGGAAAAGCCCGCAAATTTGAAGGCCGTTATCGACATTTTGGAGAAGGCCGGTTATGACGCTTTGGCACTGCAGCCCCACACCAAGGGTTATCAGTTCTACTGGTGCAGCGAGCACAACACCGTTATGCTGGTTACTGAAGCCGACAAGGCCGTTAAGTACCCCGCTGACAAGAAGTTGGCTGAAGCATTCGTTACCCACCTGGCTGAGGGCAAGGCCCTTGTGCTGAAAGAGGGCGCTAAGTACATCAATGTAGAAGTTACTTCCGACAACATTGTTGAAGCCCTGCAGTCCGGCAGCGATGTCACCCTGAAAGAAGACATCGTTCTGTCCGAGGTTATCGCCGTGAAGGACGATATGACCATCAATCTGAACGGCCACAAGTTGAACGGCTCCAGCAACTCTTCCCGTCCTCTTGAGATGACCAACGGCGCTTCTCTGACTGTTCAGGCAGGCGACAAGTCCGTTGACTGCGGCGCTTTCGGTCTGGTCAATGTTCCCGGCACCGTTAAGGAATGTAATGTCACTCTGGAAGGCGGCACCTACAACGCCAACACTGACAATGGTGCGTTCCTGAAAGTGCGTCCCGGCGCTGACAATGTCACCTTGACTTTGAAGGATGTTAACTATGTTGACAAGTCTGGCGACGGTTTCTTGATGAACTCCAGTGGTTTTGATGGCGATGCCAATATTCTGATCGAGGGTGGTTCTTACACCGCCAACGCCGGCTTCAACGTTCCCGGCAAAGCAAAATTCGTAGGCGTGACCATCAACACAAACGCTGTTGCATTTGAGATCACCGGTGAGACCGAACTCATCGACTGCGTCATCACCACCGCCAACGCCACTGTCGGCTCCGCTCCCGCAGCTGGTGTTGCTGTATCCAACGGCGGCACTGCCAAGGTTACCGGCTGTAAGATCAACACCTCCGGCGCAGCATTCTATGTTTACAGCACCGGCGGCACTATCATTGCCAACAACAACCAGGTCGGCACCTGCCGTGTATTGGCTGACGGCATGAAATGGGGCACCATCACCATTGACGGTGTGAAGCAGTAATCCAACACACTAAGCAGCTCGAGCCTGTTTCGGGCTCGGGCTGCCTTTTTCCTGAAGGAGGAAATGTTATGAAAAAGAACACTCGTAAAGGCTTTACCATTACCGAATTGGTCATCGTAATTGCCGTTATTGCTATTTTGGCCGCTGTCCTGATTCCCACCTTCTCCAGCATGATCAAGAAGGCCAATGACTCCGCCGTTTTGCAGGAAGCTAAGAATCTGCACACCAGTTACATTGGTGCAGTGAATTATGCTGCCGGCGAATCTGCCGAATCCACCGCACTTGTCAAAGTCGTGAAAGGCGACGACACCTACTATGTCAAGGTAGTAAACGGTTCCGTGGAGAACCAAGTTTATTCCACCCAGCCCACTATGAACGGCGGCACTCCTCTGGTTGAGGCTGACGATGCCGCTGCGGACGGCGTAAAGTGGACCATCATCCCCTGCGATGACAATGCCCACGTATTCATCTCTGCCAAGTGCACCATCTGCGGCGCAGACGAATAATCTGAATGTCCAAACAACTGAACTAACAAAACACCGCAACGCCTTTTGGGGTGTTGCGGTGTTTTCCCATAACGAAAAAGAAAGGAGACCTTGCCGTGAATCGAAAACTGAAAATCGGTGTATCCATCGCGGAAATGTGCATCGTGCTGGCGGTTTTGGCCATTGTTGGCACTCTGGTGGTCTCCTTTTCGCTGATGGTCAGCGCCCGGGCCTCTGCCAGCACCACCCGGTTAAGTGCAGCGGACGATTTGAAGGTGAGCCAATCCATATTGGACGGGTGGGTGGATCGGATGACCGGCCTTGGCGCCCAATTTACAGCCGATGACACCGGCCTTTCCGCCACCGTAGACGGAGAAACTTACGCGGTCAAGTTGCAAGAAGGCACATTGATCGCCCCCCTGCCCGACGGAACGAACCTCTCCTGCCCCATCTCAACGGCAGAAGCAATCCGCTTCGGACAACTGACAAAACCTGACAGCAATCCCCTGATTTTCTGCACACTTACCTACACCGTAAAAAGTCCCAATGGGGCGAAAACGGTCGTGGAGGACACCTTTACGATCCTCTCCCGGGTGGGAGAAACCGTATCCTGAAATTTTTGAAACGGAGGCCGCTTTTATGAAAAAGTCTATAAAGAAAACCGGCCTTCGCGGCCAAAAGGGCATCACCGTGGCAGAAGTTGCCGTGGCCCTTGCCATTATCTCCATCATCAGCGCCGCCGCGGTAGGTATGGCGCTGAACTCCGTGAAAGTGGAGGCCAACTTTGTGGCCGTCACCCAAACCCAAACCAGCGCAGAGAATGTGCTGGACTGCTTCCGCTTTTCTGATGATGCGGACACCTTCTACCAGGCCCTGCAAAAAATGGGCGCTTATGAATGGAATCCGGAAGAAAACGCCTACATACTGACGGCCAATAACATGACCGTCACCGTGAAAGCGTCTTTCTCCCCCAAAAAACTGGAATATACCGCCGAAAAACCTAACGGCGAGGAAATATATTCGTATACCTACCCCGTGGAAGGGGGTGCGTCCTCATGAGCATACCGGCATTTTGCAAAAGGTTTGCAAGCCGAAAGGGTGCAGCCATAGAAATGGCGATCATGGTGATGGTAATTACCGCATCTATGTCTATTATTATCCTGACCACCGCTTTATTGCAGCATAACAGGCAACGCCAAGCGGAGGAAGAAATGGGACGCAGTGTGGTACTGGAACAGATTGGCGAGGAGTTTTGTGCTGCCGCCGGGCAGCCGGAACAGGCGTGGGTTGCCAAGTACCCGGGTTATGAAATTGCAATCAACGGATTGGAAATGTCCGTAAAGAAAACAGGCAGTGAAATGACGCTACTGCGTGTATCCCTGGAAAAAAGCGGGGAAACCTACCGGATTTTATGCTGGGACGCACAGTAAAGGAGAGTAATCTATGGCTGAGAGTAATTTGTCATTAGCGATTTTCGTAAATGACGATGAGAACCGAATTTATTTTTATATGAATGACAAGGCGAAAGGAAGCGGCTATACAATGGCGGCTTATCAAGCTGCTGCTATGGATGCGGGTTTCTTTGCGAAATTATCCGGCATTTTGGATAAGTACAGACAAAAGAAATGGGGAAAAACCGCACCCAATGTGTCCGTGCTCTTGCCGGACCGTCTGTTTTTTACGGATATGATTACGATTCCCAATATGGGTAAAAAAGCGGTGGAAAATTCCCTGAATCTGGTGATCGGTACGGTGTATAAGAATAAAGAAGACCTTACTTACAACACCTTTCCGCTGTCCCAAACAAAGCAAACAGAGCTATACGGCTTGGTAGGCATTCGCACGGAGCTGCTGAAGAATTTCCGTGATGTGTGTGCCAATAACGGTTTCAATTTACAGAACGTTACATTTGTATCCAATGCGATGGCGGACGGAGCGATGGCAATCAATCAAAAGCTTCGGAACGCAACTTGCCTGCTTTTGGATATTAAGGAAGATATCTCTCGGTTTGTATTTCTGAACAAAGGAAGAACGCTGGGAACATACAGCCTGCCGTTTGGCTATGCAATGCTTAATGATTCTAAACTTGCTGTTGAAGAGCAGTTGTTTGATTATTCTGCTGCAAGGCTATTGGTGCAAAATGCCAGGGAAAAAGCCAGATCCAGACAGGCGGGTCTGACAGATGAAGTGGAATTGGTGAACTTTGAAGAGGAAATTCTGTTTGAAAGCAGTGGGCTTTCGGACGCAGCGGAGGAAGTGCTTGCAGATGCGTCCGGACGGGAGTTAACCAATGATGTGCTTCGCCAAATGCCCACAGACCGAAACGGGTTCATTTATGAGAATTTTCGCATTTTTGTCAAATGGGCATTGGAGCTGATTGCCTCCAATGCCAAGATCACGGCTCTTGGAGAAATTGATACCGTGTATGTAAATATGCCGACAGAATTCCATTTCCTGTTTGACATGGTCAATGAGGAACAGGAAGAAAACGGCGTAGAATTTATGCCGATGTTTGCCGATGGTGCAACACCTAAAATTTTGGAGATGCTGGGCGGCCTTCAGGTAAAGCAGTATAATAAGATCAACAATTTTTGACGGAGTGAGATATGGATGTTCAGCAATTTACCCTTTTGTGCGTATATGTGCTTGCGGGACTGATTGGGCTTTGCGTAGGAAGCTTTTTGAACGTGGTGATTTATCGGCTGCCCAACGGAATGAGTCTGTCCCATCCCGGTTCTCACTGCCCAAAATGCGAGTACTCGCTCAAATGGTATGACAATATCCCCGTTCTGTCTTATCTGTTTCTTGGTGGAAGGTGTCGCGGATGTCGTGCACCCATTTCCCCCAGATATATGACGGTGGAGCTGTTAAATGCACTTTTGTGGCTTCTGTCGGTGCGGCAGTTCTTTGCCGAAAGCATTGTGTATATGGCGGTGGCGATGGCAGTGTCTTCGTTGCTGATTTGTGTGTTTTTTATCGACCTGGAGCATATGCTGATTTTCAACCGCTTTCATGTGCTTTTGGCGTTGTGCGGCGTGGTTGCGATGTTTACCGACAGCTTTACGGCATGGCACGACCATCTGATTGGTGCGGCAGTAGGCGGCATGGTGTTTGCGGCTCTATATTACGGAAGCATCGCCGTTTTGAAAGTGGAAGGCTTGGGCTTTGGCGATGTGAAATATGCCGCCGCCGCAGGGCTTTTGCTTGGTTGGCAGAAATTTATACCGGCGATTTTGATCGCATCCGTGCTGGGGTGCGTATGCATGGTTGCGGCGAACCGTATCCGCCATGCAGAAAAATATACAGAGTATCCCTTCGGCCCGTTTTTGGTGTTGGGTACTTTGCTTGCTATGTTTTTCGGAGATCCTATCATTGACTGGTATCTTGGTGTTTTGTTTCATTGGATGTAAGGAGGGGAAACGGACAGTATGCAAAAGTATCGTTATGTAGCAATGAACCTTCAAAAGGAGAAAATAAAAGGCGTGTTTATTGCCAATGACGAGGAAGATCTGGAAAAGCAGCTTGCAAAACAGAGCTTGTTCCTTGTATCGGCAAAGCCCTACGACGGCGGTGCACCCTCCTCTTTCTTTACCCTCGGTACGGGGAAGGTAAAGATTACGGAATTGACCGCATTTTGCCGCCAGTTTTCCATTATGCTCAATACCCATATCCCCATTTTGGATTGCCTGGATATTTTGAAGAATCAAACCTATTCTTCTTATTTTCGCTCGATTATTTCTGTCCTTTATGAAGAGGTAAAGGGCGGTACACTGCTTTCTGAGGCATTGAACAAGCAGAAGAAAGTATTTCCTGATTTTTTCCGGAGCATGGTAAAGGTGGGCGAGCTCAGCGGCAGGCTGGATGCGGTGTTTAATTCGCTCTCCGATTACTACGAAAAGGATGCGGATCTGCGGCGGAAAATGAAATCCGCTTTGTCGTACCCGATGATGCTTGCCGTGATGACATTGGGCATCGTGGTGCTGATGCTGGCGGTGGTGATTCCCACCTTCCGGGAGACACTTACCAAGCTGGACGTGGAAATTACCGGTCTGACTGCGGTGGTATATGCTATATCGGATTTTCTGTTGCAGAGTTGGCAATACTTGCTGGTGATCTTTGTCGTTTTGGGCTTTTTGCTGTTTTCGGTCTCCAATACGGAGTTCGTGGGCTACTATGTGGATGTCATGAAGCTGAAGCTGCCGATTTTAAAAACGGTGCAGCTGAATATGATCACTTCCCGTTTTGCCCGGGCATTAGCACTTTTGCTTTCCAGCGGCATGGATTTGAACGAGGCACTGTATTCCACGGAAATAGTATTGGGAAACCGGTATTTGTTACAAAAGTTCCAAAAGGCATCGGAGGCGATTCGTAGCGGCATGTCGCTGACAAACGCGTTTGAAAGCTATGAACTGTTTCCTGATATGATGATCCAGATGATTACCGTTGGCGAAAAAACCAACGCCCTCAGCGATGTGCTCACAAGATCCTGCACATTTTTTGATGCACAGGTAGAGACTTCATTGAATTCCATCACCAATAAAATACAGCCCATCATGTTAATTATAATGGGTGCGGTGATCGGTACGCTGTTCCTGGCGGTATATTCGCCTATGATTTCCATTATGACCGGCCTTGGCGTATAAAGGGGTAAATGCATGAATATCAACAAAGAACTTCTGCAGCGTTATGTCTGCAAAAACCTTCTGAATCAGGCGGATATGCCTGAAATACTTGCAGAGTGTGAACGCTTGCAAATTGGTGTGCGGGAATATCTGCTGGCCAAGGAAGCGGTTACAGAAACTGCTGAATTGCCGGTGCTGGCTGACTATTACTGCATGCCGCATAGTGAAGTGGATATGTTGGAGTTCGACAAATCCGTTTTCGATTTGTTTACCTTCGATTTTATGAAAAAGCACAAGGTCATTCCTGTCAGCTACGACGAAAACGGCGTTTTGATCGTAGCGACAGCAAAGCCCCTGGATTGCCACACAAGATCTGCGATTTCGGTTCAGCTTAGCTGTAAATGCACCTATATTTTGGTACCACCGACACAGATCGACCGCTATGTGGATTCTGTTTCTGCTTCCGCTTCTACTTCGGCAGCGTTGAGCGATCTGAACACGGAAAAGGCCGAGCAGCAGGTCAATGCTATGCTGAAGGGCGACTTGAGCATATCCAGCGAGAACGATGTAATCAATAACCCCGCCGTCCGACTGGTTGATTCGATTATTAAAGAAGCGATTCCTTATCGGGCCAGCGATATTCACATTGAGCCGTTTGAAAAGTTTGTAAAGGTGCGTTACCGTATTGACGGCGACTTACACAATCGTGCGGAGTTCCCCATTGAGGCCTATTCTGCGATCTGTGCCCGGCTTAAGATCATGTCTGGCCTGAACATTGCAGAACGCCGCGTGCCCCAGGACGGACGAATCAATATGACCATTGGTGGCAAGGAATTTGACTTCCGTGTGTCCACACTGCCTACCGTATTTGGCGAAAAATTCGTTATCCGGGTGCTGGACAAGAGTTCCTTCCACTTCACACGAGCCGATTTGGGCTTTACAGAAGAAGAAAACAGTATCGTGGATAAAATGCTTGCCCGTCCTTACGGTATTGTTTTGTTGACCGGTCCTACCGGTTGCGGCAAATCCACAACCTTGTACTCCTTCCTGAAGGAGATCAACGACCCATCTGTGAATATCGTTACGGTTGAAGATCCGGTAGAGTTTACCATGAACGGCATTAACCAAACGCAGGTGAATGTTAAAGCCAACATGACCTTTGCTGCTGCGTTACGCTCTATTCTCCGCCAGGATCCCGATGTAATCATGATCGGTGAGATCCGTGATGAGGAAACGGCTGAAATTGCCGTGCGTTCTGCTATTACAGGACATATGGTGTTCAGTACGCTCCACACCAATGATGCCCCCGGTGCAATTTTACGCTTGCAGGATATGGGTGTGGATAACTATCTGGTTATGGATGCGTTGGTGGGCGTGATTGCTCAACGCCTTGTGAAACGCTTGTGTCCGGCATGTAAAAGAATGGGACATGCCAATGCCAAGGAGCTGGAGATTATGGGCCTTGAGGGGCCGGTTACTATTGCCCACCCGAAGGGCTGTCAGTTCTGTAATAACACAGGCTATAAGGGCCGGATCGCCGTTCACGAGGTTATGTATATGAATGACAAGATGAAAAGCCTCGTTATGGATGAGAAAAATCTTGATGTGATTCGCCGTGAGGCTGTTAAAAATGGCATGACGCCTTTGTGGAATGCTTGTCGTAATTTGGTTGTCAGCGGTGTTACCAGCTTGCAGGAATTGATGTCGCTGAATGTGGAATAAAGGCAATCATAAAACAGATACCGCAACCATAATATGGCAAGCGGTTACGATGCAATAGGTACCAAAAACGATGCCCGTGGCGTACTTTGCCCGCGGGCATCGTTTTATCAAAGCACCCAGCAGGCAGAACAGACCTGCCATTACCACGATTTTTACAAAGCCGGCGATGCGGTTTTCAATAAACCACTGACCCAAGGGATTTGCTTCCGCTTCTATGCCGTACAGGTGCACCCAAAAGGCGGTGAAGAAGTAATCGGTAACATTTAAAAGGTAAGATACCGTGAGCAATCGCATAGAAACCTCCGCAAGCTGTTTGCGGGTAGTTTTTGTTGCAGGGTGTTAATTATACATGCTGTTCAGGACGAAACGCTAAACTTAATAGGGAATCCCCACCGATTGCTCGGCGGGGATTTTTGTATTTGTTGTAAATGTTGCAAGTTTTTGCTATAATTATAAAAACGCAACTTCGTTTTATCGGATTTCAATTACAAAGGAGAAAATTATGAATTTTACCCAAATTGCAGAAAACAGACAGTCCTGCCGCCGTTATGATTCGGCCAGAATGGTTGAAAAAGAAAAATTAGACTGCATTTTAGCGGCCGCAAGGCTTTCACCGTCTGCTTGCAACGGTCAGCCGTATCAAATAACCGTTTGCAAGGGCGAGACGGCGAAAAAAGTGGCCAAAGCAACACAAGGAATGGGAATGAACAAATTTGCAACGGACGCTCCCGTTTTGATTGTGTTGTCGGAAAAGCCTTACGTTAAAACTGCGGCATTCGGAGCCAAGATTAAAAATAACGATTACCGCTCGATTGATATCGGTATAGTGGCGGCGTATATCACAGCTGAAGCCACCGCGCAAGGGTTAGGCTCTTGTATGCTCGGCTGGCTGG
>JAZLCU010000048.1:0-5086 GCA_045614325.1 Faecousia sp.
AAAGGTACCAGACCTGCGGTGGACATACCGGTAGCCATACAGATCATGTTGGCCTCAGCGATACCGCAGTCGAAGTGACGGTCGGGGAAAGCCTTCTTAAAGGTGCCGGTCTTGGTAGCGCCTGCCAGGTCGGCATCCAGAACTACCAGGTTATCGAATTCAGCGCCCAGTTCCTTCAGGGCGTTGCCGTAGCTGTCACGGGTTGCAATTTTAATCATATCTGCCATAATTATGCCTCCAATTCTGCCAGTTTTGCCTTCAGTTCGCTCATGGCCTGTGCATATTCAGCGTCGTTGGGAGCCTTGCCATGCCAGCCGGCATCGTTTTCCATGAAGGAAACATCCTTGCCCTTGATGGTGTTCATCACGATGGCGAAGGGCTTGCCCTTGGTTTCTCTTGCCTTGTTGAAAGCGGCTTCCAGCTCGTCGAAGTTGTGGCCGTCAACGGCAGCAACCTCAAAGCCGAATGCAACCAGCTTGTCAACGATGGGGTACGGACTCATAACGTCAGCGATGTTGCCGTCGATCTGCAGACCGTTGTTGTCAACGATGATGCACAGGTTGTCCAGCTTGTAGTGGGCAGCAGCCATGCAAGCTTCCCAAACCTGACCTTCCTGGATTTCGCCGTCGCCCAGCAGGGAGTAGACGCGGTTGGTCTTGCCGGTGTGCTTGGCAGCCAGTGCCATACCGGTAGCAACAGAAACGCCCTGACCCAAACTACCGGTGGACATATCAACACCGGGAACAGTGTTCATGTTGGGGTGACCCTGCAGGTAGGAGTCGATGTGACGGAAGGTGGGCAGGTCTTCCACGGGGAAGAAGCCACGGTTAGCCAGCACGGAGTACAGGCCGGGGGTGGTGTGACCCTTAGACAGAACAAAGCGATCTCTGTCTTCCCACTTGGGGTTCTTGGGATCGATGTTCATTTCCTTGAAGTACAGGTAAGTATACACCTCTGCTGCGGACAAGCTGCCGCCGGGGTGTCCTGCCTTAGCGCCGTAGGTGGACTCGATTACGCCCATACGAACTTTGCAGGCAGTGATTTGCAGTTGTTTCTTTTCACTGGAAGTCATAGTGTTCCTCCTTATTTTATCTAACCCGAATCGGGTCAATGGATATAATTTGACCGCCTGAAAATGGCCATAGTCATCTAATATATAATAACATTAAACGGCAAAAGTTGCAAGGGTTTTTGATGATTATTTCTTATCCCGGAACACCACATACTTAAAATACAGAAATTCCAGCACAAAATTGGTCACCATCGTCAGCGCCTCCACCAAAAGGCCGGCCCAACCCACATCCACCAGCAGCTGACCCAGCCAGGCGGACACCGGGGTAAACACCAAATAGAAGGCCGCCACCTTCAGCATGGCGATGGGCACATTGGTCGCCGATTGGAAGGTATACTTCCGATTGAGGGTAAAGTTCCATAAAATAGACAGCACCAACGCCACGATATGGCAGACCCAGTACCACTCAGGGTTGCTGCTTAGCAGCAGATTATAAAGCAGCGCAAAGCTTGCCGCCTGAATAATACCTGCGGACACAGAAAACAGCGTATATTTCACCGCTTGCCACAAGGATTCCTTTTTCACAAAATCCCTCCTTTTCTTTCCTCCAGTATACCATAAATCTTCAAAAACGCAAGAAACCCTTGCAATTTCTTGCAAGGGTTTCGGGATTTTTATGTAGCTTATGCTTCCTCGACGACAGCAGCTTCCTCAACGGTAGCAGCTTCCTCTTCCAGAGCGATCAGTTCTTCAGCCATCTCATCCTGAACGGGCTTGTTGACCACAAACTTCTTCAGTACGATGAAGCCAGCCAGGCACACGCCGCCGACAACCACGATCAGGATGGTTCTCCACAGCATAGCGCTGCCCATCTCATTGATAGCTGTGACAACAGCATTGGCAGCCATTTCGGCCTCGCCTTCCATCAGCTCGGGGATCTTTGCACCGACCGCCTTCAGAACGACGCTCAGCACCACGCCGATGCCGCCGCCCACGAACATATCAATGGCCAGTTGGCGCAGGCCCTTGAAGCCCCAGAAGCGCAGGAAGAAGATCAGCACGCACAGCACTGCGCATACGCCAAAGAACACCCAGTTGATCATTGTCTTGTTGCTGATGCACCACAAGCCGGCAGCGATAGCCTTCTGGGCCGCAGCATCCAAAGAACCCATCAAGTTTTCCTTGATATCCTCAGCCTTGGGCAGCGCAGCAGCAATGTTTTCTGCGTTGTCTTCAATAGCGGTCTTGATCTCGGTCTTCAGTTCTTCCTTGGGCTTTTCAGCCATTGCGGGAACCTCAGCCTGCAGCACATCAACGATCTTATCCAGATTGTCGTTTGCGATCTTCTTAACGGTCTCTGCAGTAAAGGCGGTCTCACCCTTGCCGGTGATTGCATCGGTCAGATTCTCGGTGTAAGCGCCCAAAATGTCATTGATAGTGTCGGTAGCAGCCTCAGACTTCAGAATGTTCTGCAGAGCCTCAGCCTCCACCTCAACGCCCAGCATATCCTTCACCATCTCCGGGGTGATCAGGGCCGTGATAGCATTGTTTGCGCTCTGGCCGGTGGTTTCGTCACCGTCAGCCAGCAGGGTCAGCTGCACATCCTCTTCGCCCATGTAAACGGGAGTCAGTTCCTCTCTTGCAGAAGAAGTGGCGCCGCCGGCGATCACGCTGGTGAATGCGTTGGTGATGGTCTCAGGCTTCAGTATGTCCAAAACGGACATCAGAATGGGAGACAGGATCAGCAAAACAACCAGCACAGCGCTTAAAAATCCTGCCAAAATGCCACACAATACTTTCAAAGCTTTCACGAAAATTTCCTCCTTTTGTTTGCCGCAACCCTTTGCGGCCACAATCTCTCTTTGTTATCCGAGCCAAACTCAAGATAGAATCATTATACCACCTTGGCAGAAAAATGCAAGCCGTTTTCCCTATTCTCCGGCGGCGGCGATCACCAAAATCGGCAGATTATCCCGATAAATCTCCGCGAATTGGCTGATGGGCAACGGGTTGACCCCCTGCCCCACCTCGATTGTGTAGCCGGGCCGCCTGAATTCCTGAATGAACCAGTCCTTGTAGCCGGCAAACCCCGACCCATATGGCACATCGGCCAGCCGATAACCGCTTGCCTCCGCCATCTTCTGCCCCAGTTCCTCCGCCCCCGGCACGAAAATGTCCCCAAACTGCCAGTAGATCTCCTTCCCCTGCGAATGGAACGCCAACACCAGCGCCGGGTCAATAAACCGGGTGTAGTCCGCCAGCGCCCGGGACTCCGCCTGATTCAAAGGCGATACCCCCACAAAGTCCCGAGGGCCGGGCAGGGTGTAGCCTTGCGCGAACTTGATTTCCCTCGCCTGCTCCCAGCCGGCCGGATACTGCAAATTCAAGTCCACCCCCAAAAGATTGGCCTTCCACCCCTCCGGGAAAGGAATGTCCGGGTAATTGGCCGCCAAACTCTCCGCCCAGCCATATTGCACACTCCCCGGCCGAATCGCCCCGGTTACCAGATCCACCCCGTCCGGGTCTACCAGCGGCACCATATATATGGTCACTTCCTCCGCCAACGCCCGGGCATCCCGGTCATAGATCTGCCCGTTTTCCTCAATCGCCCGGGCAAAATCCTCCGCAAATTTCAGAAGTACCAGCGTTGTGATCCACTCATTTGCGTGATGGGACGCGGTAAACAGCACCTTCCGAGGGCCCGACCCCACCACCAGCGTCAAAATCGGCCGCTGGAATACCGTCCGGGTCAGCAGCTCCGACCGGCAAAAGGGATACCTTGCCACCAGCTGCTCGATTGCCCGTTGGGTCTGCGCCGCCGTGACCGGCACATCTGTCCGCACGATCGCCATAAAATCACCTCTTATGCAGTATATGCCGCGCCCCCTGCGCCTGTTCAAAAAAATACATCCCCTGACAGGGGTTGCAACTTCTGCCAAAATAGGGTATGATAAGGAAAACAAAGGAGGCGGAACAATGGAAAAAGAGATGCACGACCATGCCTATATGCACGCCCACGGACTTGCCCACTCCCACGGCCATGTCCATGAGAATCAGAAAGCGGTGATTAACCGCCTGGCCCGTGCCATTGGCCACTTGGAAAAGGTCAAGCGCATGGTGGAAGAGGGATATGACTGTTCGGAAGTTTTGGTTCAGTTGGCAGCCGTGCGTTCTGCCTTGGACAATACGGGCAAAGTGATTTTGAAAGACCATATCCACCACTGTATGGTGGACGCGGTAGCCGCCGGCGACGAAGATGCCATCGACGACCTGTGCCAGGCCATCGATAAGTTTATGAAATAAAGAAATCCCCGGGGTGAAAACACCCCGGGGTTCGTTTTTTATTCAACTACCGTGTTCAGCACCACAGCGCCGATGCTGTGATAAGTCTCCGGCTCGTAGCCCATGATCTTCATGGTGATCTGCTGGCCGCTGGTGGGAACGGTGGTAAACTGCACCGTCTGCAGATATTCGCCCGGCTTGATAATGCCGGTCTCCGCCAGAATATTACCCTGCGTGTCCATGATCCGCAGTTTCAGCCAGGCGTTGTTATCTTTATCATTGGTGAAATACAGATCCGCCCCTGTGCCACTTACCGTAACCTTGCCGCACATATAGGCAACAAAACTCATACCCGACTGATAGATCTTGCCCCAACTGGTGTCCTCCACCGTTGGCGTACCCGTTTGTGCAGCCGCCTCAAAGGGAGGGGGCGTAAACTGGGGTTTTGCCGTCTTGCCGGAAAGACTCAGCGCCACAATCATCGCCACAACAGCCACCAGGCAGATGGCCGATATTATGATAATAAACTTTTTATTCATAGAGTTTAATCTCCTGTAAAAAAAATCATTTCTTATCGAAACCCGCTTTTTTGCAAGTGCATTTGGATAAAAAATGATAAATTCCTCCGGGTTCGCGCTGTAAAGGAGCGCAAACCCGTTGGAATCAAATCACTTCAAGATTCACGGAGCGATGCCATTTTTATCGTAGGGGCGATTATCAATCGCCCGCGGGCGACCAATGGTCGCCCCTACATCCTCTATCGTAGGGCGGGGTGCTGCCTATGGCCCCCTC
>JAZLCU010000049.1:0-7704 GCA_045614325.1 Faecousia sp.
GCCCTATCAGGTGAATAAGTCGCTGCTTTTGAAGTCCATTGCCGATCAGGTGAAGGACAAGCGCTTAGAGGGCATTTCTGACCTGCGTGACGAGTCCGACCGTAACGGTATGCGTATCGTTATCGAGCTGAAAAAGGACGCTAACCCCCAGGTGGTGCTGAACACCCTGTTCAAGCAGACTGCTTTGCAAAGTAGCTTCGGCATCATTATGCTGGCGCTGGTTGACGACCAGAAGCAACCGAGAATTTTGTCTTTGCGGCAGATCATCGACGAATACTTGACCTTCCAAATGGAGGTTTTGACCCGTCGTACCGAATTTGACCTGAAAAAGGCCCGTGAGCGCGCCCATTTGCTGGAAGGCTTGCTGATCGCTCAGGACAACATCGACGAGGTCATTCGCATCATCCGCTCCTCCTATGACGATGCCAAGGAGAAGCTCTGCGCCCGTTTCGGCTTGGACGAGGTGCAGGCGCAGGCCATCTTGGATATGCGCCTGAAAGCGCTGCAGGGTCTCGACAGAGAGAAATTGCAGGCCGAGTTCGACGAGCTGCAGGAAAAAATTGCATATTATCTGGAGCTGCTGGGCGACCGCGCCAAGCTGCAGGCCGTTCTGCGTGAGGAACTCATTGCCATTTCCGACAAGTTCGGCGACGACAGAAAGACCGAAATCCAGGAAATCGAGGACGAGATCGACATCGAGGACTTGATCGAGGAGGAGACCTGCGCGTTTACCATCTCCAACGCAGGCTATGTGAAGCGTATGCCCGTGGATATCTACCGCACCCAGAGCCGGGGCGGCCGTGGCGTCAATGCCCAGAACCTGAAGGACGAGGACTATGTGAAGAGCCTGTATGTGGCATCTACCCACGATCACCTGCTGTTCTTCACCGATAAGGGCCGCGTCCACCATCGCAAGGGCTATCAGATCCCCGAGGCAGGCCGCACCGCCCGTGGCACAGCCATGGTCAACATCCTGCCCCTGGAACAGGGCGAAAGCGTCACCGCAACGGTGATCACCCGTGAATTCTACGAGGACGAGTACCTGATGATGGTCACCCAGCGCGGCACCGTCAAGCGTATCCCGTTCATCGAGCTGAACACCCGTCGCAAGACAGGTATTCGTGCCATCACCCTGAACGAGGGCGACCAGCTGATCAATGTGATCCGCACCAAGGGCGACGACAACATCATCCTTGCTACCCGTGAGGGTATGGCCATCTGCTTCAACGAAAACGATGTCCGTCCTATGGGTCGTGACGCGGCAGGCGTCCGCGGCATTATGTTGGGGGCAGAGGACTATGTGATCGGCGCTGAAAAGTGGGAAGAGGGCAAGACGCTGCTCACCGTCACCGAAAACGGCTTCGGCAAACGCACCGAGCTGGCTGAGTACCTGCGTACCGGCCCGGACGGCGAGAAGATTCCCCAGTCCAGAGGCGGCAAGGGTCTTAAAAACTACAACATTACGCCCAAGACCGGCTTTGTTGCCGGCTGCTGCACCGTGGCTGAGACCGATGATGTAATGCTGATCGAAAACGGCGGCGTCATCATCCGCGTGAAGGCCTCCGGCATCAACGTTTACAAGCGGGATGTGCAGGGCGTTATCGTCATGCGTATCGAGGAGGGCAACCAGTTGGTGGCCATCCAGCGCGTGGAGGCCGAGGAGACCGAGGAAGCTGAGGGCGCGGCAGAATGAAAACCGTGACCCTTTACACCGACGGTGCCTGCTCCGGCAACCCCGGCCCCGGCGGCTGGGGCGCCATCTTGGCGTATAACGGCGCGGAAAAGGAGCTTTCCGGCGGCGAGGCGGAAACCACCAACAACCGTATGGAGCTGACCGCGGTGATCGAAGGCCTAAGCGCCTTAAAAGAGCCCTGCATCGTGGAGCTGTACAGTGATTCCAAGTATGTGATCGACGGCCTTTCCAAAGGCTGGGCGGAAAGTTGGCGGAAAAACGGCTGGAAAAAGGCCGACAAAAAGCCTGCCTTAAACCCGGACTTGTGGGAAAAGCTTCTTGATTTGACCCATATCCATACCCTTCGCTACCATTGGGTCAAAGGCCACGCGGACAACCCCAAGAACAACAGGTGTGATGAACTGGCCGTCGCCCAGTACAAAAAATAAGCCTTCTCCTCAAGGAGAAGCCTGCGGAGGTTTTTATGTACCTGAACATCGGTAATGATATGTCCGTGCGGACGGATTCCATTGTGGGCATCTTCCATATGGACAACACCACCACCTCCAAGCGCACACGGGAATTTCTGTCCCGGGCGGAGAAGGATGGCGGCGTTGTGCCTTGCGACGATTTGCCCAAGGCATTCATCGTCACCACAGAATACGGCTTCCGCAAGGTGCATCTGACCTCCCTTAACACCGCAACCTTGGAAAAACGCTTAAAATAAAAAAGGCCCCCTCTGATGAGGGGGCTGGATTTTGCAAAGCAAAAGACTGGGGGAGAGAACTACCCCTCAGTCAAAAATCAAAGATTTTTGACAGCTCCCCTGACAAGGGGAGCCTTTTTATTGCATTGTCTTAGCAGAGTTTTGCGCCGGCAGGGATGGCGTCGTCCACCATCAGAAGGTTCAGTTTTTCTTCGCCCTTCTCCGTGTGAACGGCGGAGGTCAGCATACCGCAGGACTCTCTGCCCATCATTTTTCTGGGGGGCAGGTTGGTGATGGCAACCAGCGTCTTGCCGATCAGCTCCTCGGGTTTGTAGAATTTGGCAATGCCGGAGAGGATCTGACGGTCAACGCCTGTGCCGTCGTCCAAGGTAAACTGCAGCAGCTTGTCGCTCTTCTTCACATTCTGACAATCCTTGACTTTCACTGCCCGGAAATCGGACTTGCAGAAGGTGTCAAAGTCCACGGTCTCCTCTGCGTAAGGCTCAATTTCGATGGCAGGAAGGGCAGCTTTTGCCTTTTCGGCGTTAAAAGCGTCGATTTCAGCCAGTTTTTTCTCCATATCCAGTCTTGCAAACAGGATCTCGCCTGCGCCCACATTCTTGCCTGCTTCCAGTGCGCCGAATGTATTCAGGCTCTCCAAACCGCCGTTTTCGCAGTTAATTTGCGCCAAAATCTTCTCGGAAGTTTCCGGCAGGAAGGGTGCCAAAGACACAGCCGCAAAGCGGATGGATTCCAGCAGGTTGTACAAAACGGTACCCAGACGGCCGTGGTTGGCCTCATCCTTGGCCAGCGCCCAGGGGGCGGTCTCGTCGATATACTTGTTGGCGCGGCGCAGCAGCACGAAGATCTCGTCGATGGCGTCGGCCACCTTCAACTCGGCCATCTTCTCTGCCACCTTGCCGGGCATCGCCAAGGCCACGGCTTTCAGTTCCTCGTCCAGCGCATCGGGCGTGTTGGGGGCGCAGATATTGCCGCCAAAGTACTTGTTGTCCATGGCCACGGTCCGGTTGACCAGATTGCCCAAAATGTTTGCCAGTTCGCTGTTGATGCGCTCGATAATCAACTCGTAGGTCATAATGCCGTCGGCGGCAAAGGGCATTTCGTGGAGCACGAAGTAGCGCACTGCGTCCACGCCGAACATTTCAACCAAATCGTCTGCGTAAATCACATTGCCAAGGCTCTTACTCATCTTGTCGCCCTTCACCAGCAGCCAGGGGTGGCCGAATACCTGCTTAGGCAGGGGCTCACCCAGCGCCATCAGGAAAATGGGCCAGTAAATGGTGTGGAAACGGACGATGTCCTTGCCGATCAGGTGCAGATCGGCAGGCCAGAACTTATTGTAATGGTCCTCGTGGTTGCCGTCGGGGTCGTAGCCGGAGAAGGTGATATAGTTGGAAAGGGCGTCCAGCCAAACGTATACCACGTGCTTGGGGTCAAAATCCACCTGTACGCCCCAAGTGAAACTGGTACGGGACACGCACAAATCCTGCAGACCGGGCTTGAGGAAGTTGTTGATCATCTCGTTTTTCCGGCTCTCGGGCTGGATGAACTCGGGGTGCTCCTCGATGTGCTGCATCAGCCGGTCGGCGTACTTGCTCATCTTGAAGAAGTAGGCCTCTTCCTCTGCGTCCACGCACTCACGGCCGCAGTCGGGGCATTTGCCGTCCTTCAGCTGGCTCTCGGTCCAGAAAGATTCGCAGGGGGTGCAGTATTTGCCGGTGTATTTGCCCTTGTAGATATCGCCCTGCTCGTACAGGCGCTTGAAAATCTTCTGCACCTTGGTCTTATGCTCCGGGTCGGATGTGCGGACGAAGCGGTCATAAGTGGTGTTCATCAAGTCCCAAATGTCCTTGATCTGACCTGCCACATTGTCAACATGCTGCTGGGGGGTGATGCCGGCGGCCTCGGCCTTCTGCTGGATTTTTTGGCCGTGCTCATCTGTGCCGGTCTGGAAATACACATCGTAGCCCTCCTGCCGCTTGTAACGGGCGATGGCATCGGCCAGCACGATTTCGTAGGTGTTGCCGATGTGGGGCTTTGCCGAGGTGTAGGCAATGGCTGTGGAAATGTAATAGGGTTTCTTTGCGGTCATAATTTTACCTCCTGACAATAGAAAAAGCCCTTGCATAGCAAGGGCGAAAGGGCATTTCGCGGTACCACCTTGATTCGCAGAAGTTCCCCTTTCAGTCATTCCGAGGCTTGCTTGCAAGCCGTGGGAATCCCCTTCTTAAGATGGGGATCGCCACAGCTGCTAACGCAGCTTCGCGATGACCCGTATGGGAAATTTCTGCCTCAAAGCGCGATAACGGGCGCACCGTGCAGGCCTACCTATCGACCTGCCAACTCCAAGACCATGTTCGGCAGTTTTCTCTATACCTCTTTGCACCAACCGAGGCTCTCTGAATAGATCGTTCTGCGTACTCTTCTTTTCACAGTTTTTCCAAATATAGGGGTATTATACCCCAATTTACCCTTATTTGTCAATAGAATTGAGAATAGAAAACAAACCCGTCATTGCGAGCCAGTGCGCACACTGGCGTGGCAATCCGTCCCTTGCCTCCCTCTGGGAGGGAGGTGTCGCGGCACAAGCCGTGACGGAGGGAGAGAAGGCGAAGGGTTATGGTACTTTCTTGCGCCGCCAAGAAAGTACCCAAAGAATGCGGCATAGGGGAGGGTTTGAGCCCCCTGCTCCCGCAATCAAAGCCACCTCCCCTATGTACCCCTCCAGGCGCGCATCGCCGGCAGAGGGCACAAAGTTGAGGGCTTTAAGGTATTAACGCTTAATTAAAAAAGCCACCGGGGTTCCGGTGGCTTTTTGTTTCATTAAGCACCAAATACGCTCAGCAGGAAGCCTGCGGTGCAGTCTTCCTGCCACGCTCGGACTTAAAAATGCATACTCCCCCACCCTTACGGGTGAGGGATTGGCTTTCATTAAGCGCCAAATACGCTGAGCAGGAAGCCTGCGGCGATGGCAGAGCCGATAACGCCGGCCACATTGGGGCCCATAGCGTGCATCAGCAGGAAGTTGGAGGGGTTGTACTTCTGACCGACGGTGTTGGAAACACGGGCGGCCATCGGCACGGCGGAAACGCCGGCAGAGCCAATCAGGGGGTTGACCTTGCCGCGGGTCAGCTTGCACATCACCAGACCGCCGAGCAGACCGCCAACGGTGGACAGAATGAAGGCGCACACGCCCAGAACCACGATCTTCAGGGTCTGCACGGTCAGGAAGTTGGAGCCGACCATAGTTGCGCCAACAGCGGTGGACAAAAGGATGGTCACGATGTTCATCAGTGCGTTCTGCACGGTGTCGCTGAGGCGGTCGGTGACGCCGGTCTCCTTGAACAGGTTACCCAGCATCAGGCAGCCGATGAGAGGTGCGGTGTCGGGCAGCAGCAGCGCCACGAACAGAGTGACAACGATGGGGAAGATGATCTTCTCGGTCTTGGACACATTACGGGTCTGGACCATCTTGATCTTCCGCTGTTCCTTGGTGGTCAGCAGCTTCATAAAGGGCGGCTGGATCAGGGGGATCAGCGCCATATAGGAGTAAGCGGCCACAGCGATTGCGCCCAGCAGATGGGGAGCAAGCTTACTGGTCAGGAAGATGGCGGTGGGGCCGTCAGCGCCACCGATGATACCGATGGAAGCGGCTTCCAAGCCGGTGAAGCCCAGCAGAGTTGCGCCGAAGAAGGCGGCGAACACGCCCAGCTGTGCGGCAGCGCCCAGCAGCAGGCTCTTGGGGTTAGACAGCAGAGGGCCAAAATCGGTCATTGCGCCAACACCCATAAAAATCAGGCAGGGGTACAGGCTGGTTTTGACACCGATGTAGAAGATATCCAGCAGGCCGCCTTCCTTCAGAACGGCGCCGTAGGAATGGTAAGCAGGATTGGCGATTTTTTCTCCCAACTCGTTGAGAAGATATTCTCCGTTTGCGTCCGTCAAAAACTCGGACATAAAACTATCCCACAGCCCCTGATTGTACAGGCCTGCGCCGGGCAGGTTAGAAAGCAGACAGCCGAAGGCGATGCCGCAAAGCAGCAGCGGCTCGAACTTCTTCACGATGGCAAGGTACAGCAGCACACAGGAGATGACGAGCATCGTAAGGTTCTGCCAACCGCCGGCCTCAAAGCCGGCCGCCAACGCGGCAAAGCCGGAATTGTTCCACAGTTCCAGCAGAGTTTGACCAATGTTCATGGGCAATTACCTCAACCGATGACCACCAGCGCGTCGCCGGTATTGACGGAAGCGCCCTTAGCAACGACCACCTGAGAAACGGTGCCGGCCTTGGGGGCCATGATTTCGTTTTCCATTTTCATAGCTTCCAGCACGCACAGCACATCGCCTTCCTTGACGGCCTGGCCTGCGGTCACATTGACCTTCAGGATGGTGCCGGGCATAGGTGCGGTGACGGCTTCGGAGGCGCCGGTCACAACGGGTGCGGCGGCAGGAGCAGCGGCAGGAGCGGCAGCTGCCACGGGGGCAGCAACGGGAGCAGCAGGTGCTGCAGGAGCGATGGCTTCGTACTCGTCAAGGAGCATAGCCTTACCGGCTTCCACCTCGATCTCGTAGGTACGGCCGTTCAAAGTTACTTTATATTTCATAATTACTCAACCTCCTTGATGGAAATGAAGCGCAGTTCGTTCAGGGGTTTCCCCATTTTGTCAGCCACGATGGCCATCAGCATAGCTGCGGTCTTAGGCTCTACATTGTACAGTTTCAGCTGGCCGGCAGCGCCGGGTGCGGTGGGCTTGGGTGCTTCCTCTACGGGAGCAGGCGCAGGCTCGGCGGCCTTCTTCCGCTTGTCGGCGGCGATGAAGATGCCGCCCACGATCATCACCACGATCATCAGCAAAATGATGCCGAGGAACACCACAGCATAACCCAACAGGGCGGTAATGCCTGCGTCAGCAATACTCAAAAATTCAGGCATAGTCTACCTCCTTACGCTTCGGTAATGGTGTAGGTTGCCATATTTTCTTCTTTTTCCTTCCGGGCCTCGAAGAACTTCTCGGCCAGGTTGGGGAATGCGATGTAGCTCAGCACATCCTCGTCGGAACGAGCCATATCGCCCAGCTTTTCACGGGTGGGCTCTACGATGGGAGCGAGGGAATCGGCAAAGCGGCCTTCCACTTCCTTCTCGTCGCCCAAAATCTTTGCCTTAATGTCGGCATCGATGGGAGCGGGGGTGGTGCCGTACTCACCGCGGCAGTAAGCCTTGATTTCCTTGGAAACGGTCTTGTAGCGCTCGCCGTCCAAGACGTTCCGGACAGCCTGTACGCCCACCATCTGAGAGGTGGGGGTG
>JAZLCU010000050.1:0-6913 GCA_045614325.1 Faecousia sp.
GGGCTTTGCTTTATTCTTCCAGCATTTTCAGGGCTTTTTGGTATTTTTCCCGGCGTTTCAGGGCCTTTTCGTTCACAACATCCAGCCGGGAGAGGTCGGAGTTGTGGGTCAGATCGGCTATTTTTACCGCCTTGGCGATGGGGTTTTCCCGGATGGCGGCCACATATTCAAAATAGTCCACATCCGCGGCGTGGGTCATCAGGCTGATGGCGTCGGTGATGGCCTTGGGGAAGCCCATTTCTGTCAAGTCTGCGATGGTGTAGTTTGTATCCTCCACCAGATCGTGGAGCAGCGCCACCACTGTGGTCTCCTCAGTGGTCATCTGCTCGGCCAGATGGAAGGGGTGGAACACATAGGGCATACCGCTTTTGTCGTACTGGGTCTTATGGGCCTCAAAGCATAACTTCAATGCCTTTTTGGTCAGTTCTGTGTAGATCATTTCATTCACCTCGCTGCTATTATAAAAAGTCCCGGCGGCATTGTCAACAAAGGGAAAGGATAATACTTGCAATTGGGTCTGTTTTAGTGTTATAATAAATTTGCAAAAAAGAGGAATTCTCAGGAGGTATGAGGATGGAAACAAATGAATTGATAGTCGCCCGGCAGGCCCGGAAAATTTTGGAGCAGGTCGGTCAGGTCGTTGTGGGCAAGGACGATGTGCTCTATTGGGTGCTGGCGGCGATTTTGGCAAAAGGCCATATTCTTTTGGAGGATGTTCCCGGCGTGGGCAAGACCACCATGGCGCTGGCCTATTCCAAGGCTCTGGATCTGCAGTACAGCCGTGTGCAGTTCACCCCGGATGTGCTGCCCTCCGATGTGACCGGCTATTCCGTACCCGACCGGCAGACCGGCGCGCTGGTTTATCAGAAGGGCGCTGTGATCTGCAATTTGTTTTTGGCCGATGAGCTGAACCGCGCCACCTCCCGTACCCAATCCGCCCTTTTGGAGGCTATGGAGGAGGGTCAGGTCACCGTGGACGGCATCAGCCATATTCTGCCCGATCCCTTTGTGGTCATTGCCACCCAGAACCCTGCCGGCGCAGCCGGCACCCAGCTGCTGCCCGACAGCCAGATGGACCGGTTTATCGTCCGGTTAAGCCTTGGCTACCCTGCGCCCCTGGAGGAGGCGGCTATGGTTATGGATCGGCAGACCGGCAATCCCTTGCACAAATTAGCCCCCGTAATGACAAAGGAAAATTTGCTGGCAATGCAGGCCGAAGTGGAGCGCACCTTCGTGAAGGATTCTGTGGTGCGATACATCGTGGAGCTGATCGTGGCAACCAGAAATAATGAGAATATTTACCGCGGCGCCAGTCCCCGCGCTACGCTGGCTGTGACTGCGATGGCCAAGGCTGTTGCCCAGCTGCGCGGTCGGGATTATGTGGTGCCTGAGGATGTGCAGGAGGTATTCGTGGCAACGATCGCCCACCGGCTGATCCTGTCGTCCAAGGCCGAGGGTCGCAGACTCTCCGCCGAGAAGATTCTGTCCGACATCGTCAAGCAGGTACCTGCCCCTAAGATTGGCTGATATGACAAAGCAAAGAATCATTTACCTTTTGTCGCTGATTGGAAGCGTGGTCTTTTGCGGCCTGAATCAGGAGTGGTTTTCCTGGGTGCTTCTGCAGGCGGTGGTGCTGTTTCCTTTTCTGTCGCTGCTGTTGAGCATACCGGCTATGGTCAGCGTGAAAATGAAGCTGGAGCTGCCCCAAAGGCTGCCTATGGGAAGCACCGAGCAGATGACCGTAACGGTGGTCTCCAAGCTGCCTGTGCCGCCCTACAGCAGCAAGCTCCGTGTCACAAAGCCGATGACCGGCGAGCGCCGGACTATGAAGGCCAACGCAAGCCTGCCCACGGACCATTGCGGAAAGCTGCAGATTCAGCTGCATAGACCCGGCGTTTGCGACTATTTGGGCCTGTTCCGGCGGAAGCTCAGAAGGACCGACACCCAGACCGTGTATGTGCTGCCCCGGCCCGTTTCTATGAAAATCCCCCCGGATCTAAACAAGCATTTGCAGCCCCGTTGGCGGCCGAAGCAAGGCGGCGGCTTTGCGGAAAATTACGAGATCCGCCAATTCCACCCCGGCGACAATCTGAATAAAATCCACTGGAAGCTGTCTGCCAAGGTGGACGAGTTGATGCTCCGGGAGCCGATGGAGCCGGCACGAGGCCTGATGCTGCTGACAATGGACTTAAGCGGCACGGCATCAGAGCTGGATATAAAGCTGGGTCAGCTGCTTTGGCTGAGCAAGTGGCTGCTGGAGCACGAGGTCACCTTTGAAATTCGGGTGCTGACCGCAAACGGTCTGGAAAGCTGGACCGTTCGGGAGGAATACGATATAAACAAGTGCATCGAGGAATTGCTGGGTACGCCCTGCGTCCGGGAAGGCACGATCCGCGACCAAGCATTTCAGGCGGCCTGGCGCCACCACATCGGAGGTGAGCAGGTTGAAGATTAAACTTTGGTTTTATCAGCTGCTGAGCGCGCTGCTTGCCTGGGTTTTGGCCGTCGGTTCGGTGGGAACGCTGATCTCTGCCTACGGCTTGCCGGTGGGCGCTCTGTGGCCGCTTTGTTTGTGGTGCGCGCTGGCGGCCATCGTTTCTGCGGTGCTGTTCCGACTCCGCTATGGCGGAAGAATTCTGGCCGGCCTTGCCGGTCTTGTGGTGGTAAGGCTGGGCGTGGTGGAACTGTTCTACCCGCACCTGCTCAGGCAGGTGCAGACCCTGTGCTACCTGATCACATCCCACTACCACGATGTGTATGATTGGCCGGTTTTGGGCGCGGCCAGCGCAGAAACCGTAGCCGTGCCGCTGACTTTGTGGGCGGCGCTTGTGGCGGTCTGCGCGGCTTGGCATATTTGCCGGCGCAAGCCTGTTTTGCTGGCCATTGTCCCGGCGGTTCTGCCGCTGGTGCTGTGTTTTGTGACGGCGGATAAGATGCCCGATGCGGTGCCCCTGTTTATGCTGATCCTTGGCCTTGCGACCCTGATGATCACCAACTGGACAAGAAGAAAACAGCCGGCGCAGGGTATGAAATTGATGCTGTGGACCGTTCTGCCCATCGCCTTGGCCTTGGCGATTTTGCTGGCCTGCAACCCTAAGCAGGGTTATGTGAATCAGGCCGGTCGTATGCAAAAAGAGGCCGAGGTGTGGCTGGAGGAATTTTTAGACAAGGCCGAAGGGCTGTTTAATGGCACGCCCATCGACAGCTCCGGCGGAAAGTCTCTGAACCTCAGGACCGTGGGTGCAAGAGGCAAGTCCACCCGTTCGGTTATGTTCGTGACCTCGCCTGTTGATGGTGTGTTGTACCTGCGTGAACGGGATTACGATGTGTATAGCGGTATGGGCTGGGAGGCGACCACCAGACGGAAGGAGCAATTTACATCCGGTTCGGAGCTCTCCTCGGGTTCGCTGACGATCGTCACCTACGGCGTCCGGGGCGTTTTGTATGTGCCTTACTATTCTTCAGGCAAGATCAGCCTGATCGGCGGCGCGGTGGACAACGACAAAAACCTGCAGGAATACAGCTACAAAGTGTCCAACACCCTGTCTGAAAAGACGGATTTCCCCAGCGTCCGCTACAAAAATCTTCCCGAGGAAACACAGGTTTGGGCCAAGCGTCTTGTGGCGCAGATCACGGTGGGCGCAAAGACCGACCGGGAGAAGATGCAGGCCATTCAGAAATATGTCCGCAACTACGGAACCTATGATACAAACACTGCCAAAATGGACACATCCAACACGGATTTTGCCCGATGGTTCCTGGAGGAAAGCGAAACCGGCTACTGCATCCATTATGCCACGGCCACAGCGGTGCTGTTGCGCGCCGCAGGCATCCCGGCCCGGTATGTGGAGGGCTACATTGTGGATTGCGAGGCCGGTGTCGGCACAGCGGTCAGCAAGCAACAGTCTCACGCGTGGGTGGAGTATTACGATTGGATATCCCGGGCCTGGTGCATTGTAGAAGCAACACCTGCTTACCCAGAGGCAGAGCGGCCCAATGATGCCCCCGGCGGACCCTTGGGCGACGGCTTGAAGCCCGATGAGTGGCTGGACGAGCCTGCGCAGGATACGCCCGTGCAGACCCCTTCTGTTGAGGAGACGCCTGACGAGGAACTGCCCACAGAGGAAGTTCCCATAGAGGATTTGCCTTTGCCCCCCACCACCGAAACGGAGGAGACCGAGGAGCCGGTAACCCCGGAAGACCCCGACACTCCGGGTGTGGACAGGCCGACCCAAGAGCCGGCGACCCAGCCCGAGCGGAATTATGGGTGGGTCAAGCCTCTGCTGATTGCCTTGGCGGCGGTTGGCGCGGTTTTGCTGCAGGCCTTTGCCCGTATTTTCTGCAAGCGCAGACGGTGGAACGGCGGTGAGCCCAACAGGCGCGCCATTTACAGATGGCGGAAGACGCGCTTCCTTGCGCGGCGTTTGAAGCAGGCTTATCCGGAGGCGCTGGACGCCTTGGCGCAAAAGGCTGTCTTCAGCCAGCATGAACTTCTGCCGGAGGAGCTGCAGCTTTACGATGACTACCGCCGGAGCCTGATTGCTCTGCTGGCGGAAAAACCGTTGCCCCTGAAGCTTTGCTATTTGCTGGTTCTTGCTGTGGACATAAGCCATCCCAACAAATATGCCGAATAACAATACCCCCCGTGGATTGCTCCACGGGGGGTTCGTTATCGTGTTAAATCCCAGCTCCGGCAGCCGCCTGAGCGGCTATTGGCAAGAGGGAGTCACCTATGGATGTACATTCGTGACAGATTGGTTTCACCGTCACATTGCACCATACAGAAAAACTCCCAACCGTATCTTTCATAAAACCCTGTATGGTCTGTAACCAAATACACAGGGGAAATACCTGCTAATTTTAAATCTTCAACGGCCATATTAAGTAAATGTCCTGCAATTCCTTGCTTGCGGTGTTTTTCTTCTGTAAAAACGGCGCAAACATTGGGTGAAAGGTCAGGACGATTGTGAAAATCGTTTTCAATAACGCCCAGACCTCCAACGATCTGACCTCCGAGCAAGCAAAGATACCAGCCATATTCGGTTTCATTTTGCAAGTATGCGGTCATACATGCAAGATACGCTTCCGTTGGTGCAGACCATTTGCTGCTGAACCACTCAGCCGCTGTTTGCATTAATTCGGGATTTTCCCGAAGGGTTATGAATTGATATTCGGCCACGAACAACATCACCTCTTGATTGTATTGTAGCATTTTGTATTGGAAAATACAACAGACACAAAAATCCCCGTGGATTGCTCCACGGGGATTCGTTATTGGGAAATATTAGCCCTTAATAGCAGCCTGTGGTGCTGTACGCAAAAGGGGGAAATTATATACCTCTTACCGCACCTCGTAACTCAACATTTTCTCCTTCAACAGAAATACCGATAGTTAAATCATCTGGTACAATCATTTCACAGTTGCATTTGGGGCAATGGGTACTTCCAAGTTCTTCGTCAATGCCTTTCCGCCTATATACATTGTAACTTGTTGGCAAATCGGCAGATTCTATCCACATAAAGATGTGGTTACACCGCGGGCATTGAACTTGCCGCCACTTGGGCACTTTGTTCATTCTCTCACCTCTTGATGGCAGTATAGCGCAGGTTGTTGTGCAGCCCGCAAAAGAGGAAACTACTCAACTATAGTTAAATACTTTCCTATGTGTATGGTTTCTTTCCATTTCATATTACATTCGCCACATTCAAGGTACCATTTGGGTATTTCTCCTGCAAACCGAATGTGATTACGTCCACCAAGTGTAAAGTGATTACCATTCTCGTCTTGGTAAACTGCGTTTTTATCTTGTGGCATATCGGGAGATGGTACAACTAAAAGGTATCCGTCTTCCAGTCCTGTTAGATTGAAAAATTCGGAGCACACAATACGATAATATAATTTGCCGTTAATTACTCTAGTTTTATCACTTCTTTGATGGTATTCTTGATATGCTTTTTCTATGGGGGACATAATCTCACCTCGCTTATTTATATTATCATAATTCATAACGAGACAATTTGCAATAGATACAAAATCCCCTCGGATTTTTCCGAGGGGATTCATTATTGGGTTAAATCTTAGCCCTTAATGGCAGCCTGTGGTGCTATCAGCAAAAGTGGGAAATTGTTATTATCTGTATTGCTGCTTCGGTAGGTTTTTTCGATATGGCCTTAAAGATTTATAGGATTTTATTCTTCGATTATTTTAACAAGCTCGGTTAAGTCCTTGCGTTTTTTTGTGCGAAGTTTATCATCTGCCGACGCATATCCCAAAGTGATAACAAGTCGCACTGCACCGTCTAAACCGCAAATTTCGCGGATTTTTGTATCCTCTAACCAACCAAGGATACAAGTACCAAGCCCCTGAGCCGTTGCTTCGGCGGTAATATAGGCCGACAATATGCCGATATCAATCGAGCGGTAATCGTTATTTTTAACCTTGGCTCCGAATGCCGCAGTTTTAACGTATGGCTTTTCCGACAACACAATCAAAACGGGAGCGTCCGTTGCGAATTTGTTCATTCCCATTCCTTGGGTTGCTTTCGCCACTTTTTTCGCCGCCTCGCCCTTGCAGACGGTTATTTGATAGGGCTGACCGTTGCAAGCAGAAGGGGAAAGCCTTGCGGCCCCTAAAACACGGTCTAATTTTTCTTTTTCAACCATTCGTGTAGGATCATAGCTGCGGCAAGATTGTCTGTTTTCTGCAATTTCTGTGAAATTCATAATGCTTTGCGCCTCTTTTCTTTTATCACTGTCTCCGACTTCCCCGCAAAAATCAGGTCCTTTGTACGGATAAGATTGTATCATAAACACATTTTGTTTTCAATCATCATAAAAATCCCCACCGATTGCTCGGCGGGGATTCTTTAATTGATTCGGTTATGCTATCCGGCAATTACTTGCTTGCTTTGAT
>JAZLCU010000051.1:0-17648 GCA_045614325.1 Faecousia sp.
CTGTCTGCCCAGGTCAGTTACTACAGCGAACTGATACAAAACCATAGCGGCTGGCAGTATGTTGGTGTGTACGCAGATGAGGCTCTAACCGGCACCAAGGACAACAGAGAAAACTTTCAGCGGCTGCTTGCGGATTGCAGATCCGGAAAGGTGGATATGGTCATTACCAAGTCCATCTCCCGCTTCGCTCGCAATACCGTGACGCTGCTGGAAACCGTTCGTGAACTGAAAAACATGGGAGTGGATGTGTTCTTTGAAGAACAGAACATCCACTCCCTTTCTGCTGACGGAGAACTGATGCTGACGATCCTGGCAAGCTATGCCCAAGAAGAAAGCCTCTCCGCCAGCGAAAATCAAAAGTGGCGCATCCGTCGCAACTTTGAAAACGGAATGCCCTGGAACGGCACGATGCTGGGCTACCGATACGAAGACGGCACTTTAGTCGTTGAGCCAACAGAAGCAGAAATTGTCTGCCGGATATTTACGGAATACCTTGGAGGATCTGGAATGACGGCCATTGCCAAGCGACTGAACGCAGACGGCATCCCCACGAGGTTTGGTAATGATTGGGGCAAGACCAGCGTTGGCAAGGTCCTTCAAAACTATGCATACACCGGAAACCTGCTTTTACAAAAGTACAGACGGGTGGATCATCTCACCAAGCGAGATAAGCTGAATAACGGAGAGTTGCCCAAATACCATATCACCGATGCCCACGAAGCAATCATCCCTCTGCGGTCGTTTAACGCTGTGCAGGAGGAAATGAAACGGCGGGCAGCAAAGCATACGCATCCCGGTGTAAAGCAAAAAGAATATCCCTTCTCGGGAAAAATCACCTGCGCCGGGTGCGGAAAGCACTACCGCCGGAAGGTCAAGGAAACCGGCCCCGTTTGGATCTGCACGACTTACAACACCTATGGAAAAACAGCCTGCCCCTCAAAGGCAATACCGGAGAGTATTTTAGAAGCCATTGCCGACGAGGTTGGCGGCATCGGTAAAATAACGGCTCTGCAAGCCTGTGATGATAATACGGTGGTACTTACCCTTACCACCGGAGAGCAAATCGTTAAACGATGGCAAGACCGCTCCAGGCGGCAAAGCTGGACACCAGAAATGAAAGAAAAGGCGCGACAGAAAGATTTGGAAAGGAGGTCGCATCATGCAAATTCTTAAAAATATTACAGTGATCCCGGCAACCATCAATCCCGTCACGCGGTTGCCGAAAGAATCCAAACAACTGCGGAGAGTAGCTGCCTATGCCCGTGTGCCCACAGACAGCGAAGAGCAGCTGACCAGTTACGAAGCGCAGGTGGATTATTACACCCGTTACATACAAGACAGACCGGATTGGGTATTCGTTGGCATTTACACTGACGAAGGCATCTCCGCCACCAACACCAAACGCAGAGAGGGTTTCAACAGGATGGTGCAAGATGCACTGGATGGCAAGATCGACCTCATCGTGACCAAGTCGGTCAGTCGCTTTGCACGAAACACCGTGGACAGCCTCACCACCGTCCGCAAACTGAAGGATGCCGGTGTGGAAGTCTACTTTGAAAAGGAAAATATATGGACGCTGGACTCAAAGGGCGAATTGCTCATTACCATTATGTCAAGCCTTGCCCAGGAGGAGAGCCGATCCATTTCTGAGAATGTTACCTGGGGTCAGCGGAAGCGCTTTGCCGATGGTAAGGTCAGCATTCCTTACGGCCATTTCCTCGGCTACCGCAAAGGTGCAAATGGCCTGCCGGAAATCGTGCCGGAAGAAGCGGAGGTTGTCCGCACCATTTACCGGATGTTCATTGAAGGGCTATCCTCCAATGCCATTGCACGGCATTTAACGCAGCAAGGCATACCTACTCCGGCAAAGAAAACTGTAT
Organism: Faecousia sp.; assembly: GCA_045614325.1. Taxonomy (GTDB): domain Bacteria; phylum Bacillota; class Clostridia; order Oscillospirales; family Oscillospiraceae; genus Faecousia. The sequence continues at coordinate 1,881 of JAZLCU010000051.1, forward strand.
GGCAAAAAGCCACGGTGGAGAGTATCCTCCGCAATGAAAAATACAAAGGCGCTGCCTTATTGCAAAAATCCTTTACAGTGGATTTCTTGCAGAAGAAAACGAAGGTCAACGAGGGCGAGGTGCCTCAATACTATGTGGAGCATAGCCACGAGGCAATCATTAAGCCAGCCGAATGGGATAAGGTGCAATTGGAACTGGCACGACGGAAGAATAGCCTGCGGTACACGGTGTGCAATAGTCCCTTTGCCGGGAAAATCATCTGCGGTGATTGCGGTGAGATCTTCGGCTCAAAGGTATGGCACAGCACCAGCAAGTACCGCCGAACCATTTGGCGCTGCAATGCCAAGTACGAAAGCGGCGACACTTGCAGTACACCCCACCTTTACGAAGATGACTTGAAGCAGCATTTTATTACGGCACTGAGCCAACTGCTTACTGACCGCACCACCCTTTTGGAGGACGGCAGGCTGATCCTAAAAGAACTGTTGGATACCGACTCCCTGGATGCAGACAGTAACAGAACGCTGCAGGAAATGGATGTGGTGGCCGGGATGATCCGGCAGATGGTAAATGAAAACGCAAACCAGGCAACTGACCAAACCGCTTATGCGGATCGGTACAATTCCCTGGTTGAGCGATACGAAACTCTGCAAGTCAAATATGATGACCTCCAACAGCAAAAGGAAAGGCGGCAGGTGCAGGCTGAAGCGATCCGCAACTGCCTGGATGCATTGGAAGCTTTGGAGCTACCGCAGATAGCTTATACGGACAGCCTATGGAGCACGGCCATCGACCACGTTACGGTCTTTGCCGATGACCGCCTGGTGTTCCATTTCAAAAACGGCTCAGAAGTGGAGGTGAATGTATGCAAACGATAAAGGAATGGCAGCTAAAGCATCTGCGTGAGGAGTATCCGGTCGGTACACGGGTGGAACTGATTCACATGAACGATCCATACAACCGTAAGCTTGTCCCCGGCAGCCAAGGCACTGTCCGATGGGTGGACGATATGGGTACGATCCACGTCAGCTGGGATTGTGGTTCCAGCCTGGGCCTCATCCCCGGCGAGGATGCCTGGAAGAAAATAACCGAATAGCACCAATAACAAAGAAGCCTCACACTCGGTCAATTCCAGGTGCGAGGCTTTCTTTGTTTCAGCTTTACCACTTCATACCAATTTTGCTTAATGCTTCGATCTGTTCATCTGTCAATGGTCGCCTTTGACGGTTATGATAAGAACTCCGCTGATTTACAATCCAACTTCCCAATTTAACATTTTCATATTCTTCAGTGTGCTTTACATCTAAATGCCCAAACTGCAGGTAGTATTTTCTGGCTATCGCATACATACGGTCCCACTTGAATTTATGGACATCCCAAACCATACCAATAGCTTCCAAGGCACGAACACGCTCATCAGAAAAATCAAAATTTTCCTTTGTTGTTCCCCTGCGCATATAATCGGTGCGTTGCTTATTGATCCACTGACCAAGTTTTTCACCGCGATAGGTGGAGTGAGTGTTCACAAGCAGATCCCCGTGCTCCCGTTGGTATTCACAGGCTAATACATACATTTTATCCCACTTGGTTTTATTCCGTTCCCATACTATTCCTAATTGCTCCAATTTTTTGATTTGAAGCGTAGTCAATTCAGCTTTTCCGCAACATTGCCGGTTAAGCCACTGCCCTAAATTATAACCTTGATATACTTCCTTGTGTGCGGTATGAATATGGCCGTGTTCTAAATAATATTGGGTTGCGATACCGTACATTTTTTCCCAATCTTCGTCAAACACATCCCATATCATTCCAATTTCATTTAAACGGTCAACTCTTTCTTGGCTAAGTTCTCCTTTTGCATAGAATGTCCTTTGGGTGTTTATCCATCTACCAAGGCTGCTATCCCGGAGAACAACACGCAGATTCCCATGTTTTTGGTAATATGACTCTGCTTCAGTGAAGTGATCTTCCCAGCACTTATCGCTATCGACCTTTGCCTCCCAAATTATGCCAATATTATTTAGCTGATCAATTCGCTTTGCTGATAGTTTTCCTTGTTTTTTCTTGCTGCGCTGAGAAGAAATCCAACTTCCCAAATTGACGGTTTTATACTTTTGATCCGCTGTTATGTTTAGATGCCCATGCTCCTCATAATACTGAAGCGCCAATGAGTACATTTCTTCCCATTGAGATTTATGGGGTTCCCAAACCATGCCTATCTCTTCTAATTTGCGAATCTGATCGGCCGTTAGGGCAACACCATGGTGCTTATATCTGGCTCGTTGATGTGACACCCAGCAAGCCAACTTACCCTTGCCTGAAACCTTTAACGATCCAGTTTTTATAAAGAATTCCTTTACCTCTTGGTACTTCGCCTCCCATTGCGTTCTGTATATATTTATGTAGTTTTCGGTTATCTCAATTTGATCCCGGATGAGGTCAATATCCAAATCTCTCAAACCACTTATATCTGCAATCAGTGTTTTTATTACCATTGGGAGATCAGTATAGCTTCTGTTTACTGTATAAACTTCGCAGTATGACGGCTCCGGCAATTCCGGACAACCCATTTCCCGAATCCGGAGTACCTTTATTCCTTGGTCGTAGAGTTGCTTATTCTTTCCAACATCCTTTTTCGTGTTTTGATGCCATGCAAATCCGTCATATTCGATGCCAACCATCAGGGATGGGATAAATACGTCAATTTCACATCCATAATCAGCACATCTATTTATTGCGTCAGGATATATCTTGCTCAGATAAAAGAAAATTGCTTGTTCAGGGAAAGATGATGCAATATTGCTGTTTGATGCATCCCATATCATCCCGAGAGCTTCTAATCGTTCAATTTTGCTTGCAGGCAATTTGCCTTTTGCATAGCTTTGCCGTTGATGGCTAATCCATTTGCCTAAATATATATCGTCGTAGTGGTATGCTATGGGTACAAGGAGATTTCCGAAGCTTGCAAAATACTTCTGTGCTTCACAAAACATTTTTTCCCAATTCTCTTCAATCACATCCCAAACCATATGCATAGCATTGAGACGATCGATTTGCGCCTGGCTAAGCTTATTTTCACGATAATTCTTTCTTTGCAGATATATCCAGTTTCCGAGAATAATTCCACCATAAACATATTTGTCGGGCACATTTAAATGACCAAATTCTAAATAGTATTCTTTGGCTATGGCGAATTTCTGCTCCCACTTAACCAAATCCATTGATCCCATAGGCACACCTCCAATCGCTAGTTTTTAATAATTATACCATGATTTTCTAAATATCTCTACACATTATTTTCTTCGCCAAAAAGCATAAACAGACACCGCTACAGATGCGTTATCATCCATAGCGGTGTCTGTTTTATTTCAGTTCTTTCATCAGTTGTGCGCCGTAATGGAAACCGTCGATGAAGGCTTTGTGTTCGTAGGCAGTACAAAGGCGGCAGCATAGGTTCCAGACCGCATTGTTGTCATCCAACGATAGCTGTCTCAAATAGGCATCCAGTTCTTTGAAGCCGTCCTTGATTTCTGGTGGATCGGTTTCGTGGGAATCCTGGTATGCGCAAAACAGTTGATCCAGCACCGTTCTGTTTTCCGGATCACCGGTATCAAAGGTATTGGCCTCTGCGCAGCGTTTCAGCAGATCTAAAAGTGTTTGCATTATCATCACCTCCCAAGTGTGGGTGTGATGTTAACTCTGCTGCCGAAAGTATGCAAGTAGCTAAATTTAACAAATATGCTGGCTTTTTTCGGTGTAATCGGTTGTATAACGAAATACCTAGTAACATAACGAATTGCGGTATTTTAACGAATTAAAAGCGCAATATGTAGGGGTTCAGCGATCCGGTAAGTGGGTAAACCCACAGCATCTTGGCAACGGAAATCAAAAAGCGTTGCAAAGTTTAGGAAATAACCCTGTTTTGGGGTAAAAATGAATATAAAAATACCTACCCTTGCTGATACCATTGTATCAAATAAGGGTAGGTATTATGGTGCCGGTGGCCGGACTCGAACCGGCACGATGTCGCCATCGGTGGATTTTGAGTCCACTACGTCTACCAATTCCATCACACCGGCAGGCACGTTGATAAGTATACACTATCTTTTTTAAAATAGCAAGAGGAAAAATGAAAAATTTATCTATGCTTTGACATTGGGAAAAACCGTGGTATACTGGTAAAAAAGGAGGTGTCAGCGTGGAAATTTTGCATTTAGACCCGGATTTTGCGGTGTGCATAAAGCCGGTGGGCCTTGACTCCGAGAGTGGGGTGCCGGAGCAATTGAAGCAGCAGTTGGGCGGTGAGGTTTTTACGCTCCACCGATTGGATAAAAATGTGGGCGGCGTGATGGTCTATGCCCGTACAAAGCAGGCCGCGGCGGCCCTCTCCAAAGCCATCGCCCAAGTGGAAATGGTGAAGGAATATGTGGCGCTAGTCCACGGGACACCGCCTGACGAGGGTGATTGGACGGATCTTCTGTTCAAGGACAGCCGGAAAAACAAGGTGTTTGTGGTAAAGCGTGAGCGCGCCGGCGTGAAAACCGCCCGTCTGACCTATCGCGTGGTCAGGGCAGGGGAGCAGAGCCTGGTGCGGATTCGGCTCTATACGGGCAGAAGTCATCAGATCCGCGTGCAGTTTGCAAGCCGCAACTATCCGCTGGTAGGCGACCATAAATACGGCAGCCGTGACACGGCAAAAGAACCGATGCTTTATTCCTGCGCTCTCACTTTTCCCTACAAGGGACAGGAATATTTTTTTGAAGCATACCCCGATTGGGGAAAGCTGTAAAAAACCTTTCGGAAAATCGAGAAAAAAGGTTGACAATTAGAAATAGGTGAGTTATAATAGCGAGGCTATGTGAAAATGCTGCTATAGCTCAGCCGGTAGAGCGCATCCTTGGTAAGGATGAGGTCGCCAGTTCAAATCTGGCTAGCAGCTCCAGAAAAACAGTCATCCCATCCGGGATGGCTGATTTTTTTATACGCTGCGCTAGATTTGAAAACCATAAATGCAACTGTCCGGTGGACAGGTGCTGGCACCAGTTCGCAAACTGGTGGCTTCCTTAATTTTAAGCCACGCACACCTGTGTGGCTTAAAATGCAAACAAATCTGGCTACCAGCTCCAATACTCCTTTTTCTGAAAAAAGCAAGAGATTGGTATAAAATTTAAGCAAATGCATCGTGAGCATACCCCAATCCTAACAGAAACAGCCACCTCGAAAGAGGTGGCTGTTTCGTTGTGTTTTATTGTAACAATGCGTCTATGATGCCTTCGTAAGGCCAGGACAGATTGTTGCGGTCAAATATGGCAAAATCGCCGCCATCATCAAAGACGATCAGACCGATGCCGTATTTTTTGGCGGTCTTTACATAGAAGTCGATGTACTCGATCCGCTCGGCTTCGCTTGGGCGATTCACAACACCAAATTCACCGATCAAAACCGGAATTCCCAATTCGTCGATGAACCGGGTTTTCGTGTTGATAAATTTCGATTCCAGCGCGTGTTTTTCCCCGTCTGTGCCCCAATGGTTCACAAATTGAATGTTGCCAACGTTAATTGCGTTCATTGTGAAAGTGTTGGGGTAGTAACAGTGTACCTGTGCAATCAGGTGTCCTTCTACGGTGTCCTGAGGCAACTCAAAGAACCGGGTCATCGCGTAATCGCCGGATGCGGCATAAGGATTTAAAACAAGGTTTCGCGTTTCGTTATATCCGCCGGCGGCCCGTACGGTGTCCACGAAGATTTGATGCAGGTCGTGCACCACCTCAAAGGCTGTTATGGGCGGGTTGCTCCAAAGTTTGTCTTCGGTTAAAATCTCGTTGAAGGATTCAAACAGCAGCAGTTCACCATAGTCGGCAAATGTGGCCGCAATTTGCTCCCACAACCGGCGGTAGATGGCGCTTTGCTCTGCAAAGGTATCCGGCTCGGCAGTCAGCCAGCGGTTGCCGGATGTGTTGAGAATGCAGTAAACGCCCGCATCCATACAATAGTCCACCACTTCCGCCACCCGGTCAAGCCAGTCCGGATCGATATTGCCGTGGGCATCCATATGGTTTGCCCAGCAGACCGTCACCCGGACGGTATTAAATCCCCGGTCGCGGACGGCGGTGATCATTTCCGGCTTGGTGGCGGGGTTGCGCCACATTGTTTCGATTTTGTGAGGGCCACTGGAGACGTGGTTGCCGTATGCTTTTTCAATATATGTTACTTTTGCGCGGATCTCCAGAACATCCCCTACGGTTGTGTTGTCCAAGGACGCAACGATGTTGCCGCCGATGCCGTCGCTCATATCTGTGGTTTGCTCGCCGACCGCGTTTGCAAGGGTCACTTCGCCGTCTGCCGTAACATATGTCAGTTCGTCCACCCGATAGGTGATCAGGTCGTTGATGTCCAAAACAGAATTTCGCAGTTCAATTCCGATGCGGTCGATAAGGGCATCTTCAGCACACCAAATGGTGCCGCTGTCCGGATCTAATTTCCAAACAATGTCTGCCGACATGGTTTCGGGGTCGAAGGAAATGATGGAAGAACGGTTGTATGCACCGCTGGGTGTAAGAAAGTAGATGCCAACGCGCCATAGCGAAAATTCATCAAGGTTCACACTTAAGGCGCAGCCCAGATTCCAGCCCACACCCATATTTTGAATGAATTCATCTGCACTTTCGCAAACGCGGGAGTCTTCGGTATTCGGCCCTTCCGGGTTGTTGCGTTTGCAGGCTGCCATGCCAAACACCAACACGACCGCAAGCAAGAGCGGAATCAGTCTTTTCATTTTATCAGCCCCTCCTATAGATATTATACCAATGCGAGAAACACTACGCAAGAGAATTTTGAAATGGTCTCAACCATAACGAAACAGCCACCTCGAAAGAGTTGGCTGTTTCGTTATGTTTTATTGTAACAATGCGTCTATGATGCCCTCGTAAGGCCAGGACAAGGTGTCTCTGTCAAATATGGCAAAATCACCGCCATCATCAAAGACAATCAGACCAATGCCGTATTTTTTGGCGGTCTTTACATAGAAGTCGATATACTCGATCCGTTCGGATTCGGGAGGGCGCTTAACAACGCCGAATTCACCGATGATCACCGGAATGCCCAGCTCGTCAATGAATCGGGTCTTGATGCCCTTCATCAGGGAGTCCAGTTTTTCCTTGTCCCCGGATGTGCCCCATTCGTTTCGGAAATTCGTGTGACCCAGATTGGTTTCGTTAAAGGTGAACTCGCCGGGAACATACAGGTGAACCTGCGCGATCAGATGGTTCTTTGCAGAGTCGTTGGGCAGTTTAAAATTGCGGTTCATATTGTAGTCGTATGTGGCGGCATAGGGGTTGAGGATCAGGTTTCGATTTGCGTTATAGCCTCCGCCTGCCCGAACGGTGTCCACAAAGATCTGATATAACTCGTTCATAACGTCGTAGGCTTCATCCGGCGGATTACTCCAGCGGCGGTCCGCGGTCAGAACTTCGTTGCAGGATTCAAACAGCAGCAGCTCACCGTAGTCAGTAAACCTTGCTGCGATCTGCTCCCAAAGCCGCCGGTAAATGGCGCTTTGCTTTTCAAAGGTACTCCGTTCAGCGGTAAGCCAGGCAGCACCGGAAGTGTTGATGATGCAGTAAACGCCTGCATCCATACAGTAGTCCACCACCTCTGCCACGCGTTCGAGCCAAAGGGGGTCGATGTTGCCTTGAGCATCCATATGATTCACATAGGAGACCTGAATCCGAATGGAATTGAAACCTCGATCACGGACGGCCTTGATCATCTCGGGTGTTGTAAGCGGATTGCCCCAAAGGGTTTCAGTATGTACAATGCGCTCTTCGGGCGTAATAGTGCTTGTATGCTCAAGATAGGTAACTTTTGCGCGGACTTCCACAATATCTGCCACGGTGAGGCTCTTTACGTCCGCAACCACACCGCCGCCGGTACCGCCGCTCATATCGGTTGTTTTTTCGCCAACCGCCTCGCTGATGGCCACTTCGCCGTTTGCGGTAATGTACGTCAGTTCGTCAATGCGATATGTAACGGAATCTTTTTCGGTCAAAGAGAAGTTCCACAATTCAACACCAAAGTAGGATATGGACGCGCTGCCGTCGGCATTGAGAACGCCGTCATCTTTGCCTGGCTTCCAGGTGATATTTGCGGTTTTGGTTTTGGAATCAAAGGCAAACCCTGCAGAACGGTTGTATTTGCCATTGGCCGTGGTGAAATACACCAAGGCTCGCCAACCGGAAGATTCATTGGAATACACACTCAAAGAGCAACCCAAGTTCCAGCCCACACCCATATTCTTTATAAACTCGTCGGCGCTTTCGCAGGCGTAGGGGTCTTCCTGCTCCGGCTCGTCCGGTTGGTCGGGCTGGTCAGGTTGGCTTGTGCCACCGGAGCCGCCGCCGGCCGGGGGAGGAGTGTTCCCTGTGCCGGATTCGCCGGTGCTCTCCGTGCTTTCCGTGCCCTCTGTGCTTTCTGTACCCTCTGTGCTTTCCGTGCTTTCAGAGCCGGCTTGACCCTGCTCGCCGGAATTTTCTGTGAATCCGGTGCTCTCTTCGGTGGAAGAGGAGGAACTTTCAGTGCCGGAATGGTTATCTTGATCCGGTTTGTTGGGTTCGCGTTTTTTGCAGGCGGTCATACCAAATATCAAAGCAGTCGTAAGTAGCAATGCGATCAGTCGTTTCATCGGTGCAACACCTCCTGCAAATATTATATATAAATCCGCGGAATTACGCAAGTAATTTTGCCGAAAAAGGCATAAAAACGCCCTGTAGAACCTTGCAATTCCAAATCCGTTGTGCTATCATTATAATGAACGAATATTGGCCCCAATTAAGAGGGGAGAAACGAGGCGTAAAATGATTTACGAATGCGATCACGGCATTAAAACCGAAGTGCTGCGCGAAGCGCTGAAGAAGTCTCTGGAAGGCCGCGACCTGAAAAAAGTTCTGATTTTGCCCCCGGACTTCACCAGAATGTACTCCGGCGCCGGCATCATCACCGCAATTTACTATGAACTGCTGAAGGACACCTGTCAGGTGGACATTATGCCCGCCCTTGGCACCCATGTTCCTATGACCGAAGAGGAGTGGGTGGCATTCTTCGGCGAAGGCGTTCCCTTTGACAGAATGCTGGTGCATAACTGGCGTACCGATGTGATAAAGCTGGGTGAAGTGCCTGCTTCCTTTGTTTCCGAGGTCTCTGAGGGCTTGGTGAACAACAGCATCGATGTGGAAGTCAACCGGGCCATTATGGATCCTTCCTATGACCTGATCCTCTCCATTGGACAGGTCGTGCCCCACGAGGTGGTTGGTATGGCCAACTACAGTAAGAACGTGTTCGTAGGCTGCGGCGGTTCTTCTATGATCAACTCCTCCCATATGCTGGGCGCCTTCTACGGTATGGAGCGCATTATGGGTAAGGACTTCTCTCCCGTTCGTAAGGTCTTTGACTATGCCCAGGAGAACTTCCTGAAAGATGTTCCGCTGGTGTATGTGCTGACTACTACTACCAATAAGGGCGATGAGGTGACTATCCACGGCCTGTATATCGGCGCTGACCGTTCCGGCTTTGAGGCCGCGGTGAAAAAGAGCCAGGAGATCAACCTGACCCATATGAAAGAGCGCCTGAACAAGGTAGTCGTTTACCTTGACCCCCGAGAGTTCAAGAGCACTTGGCTGGGCAACAAGGCCATCTACCGCACCCGTATGGCAATCGCTGACGGCGGTGAGCTGATCGTTTTGGCACCGGCAGTTGCCCATTTCGGCGAGGATGCTGAAAATGATAAGCTGATCCGTAAATACGGCTATGTTGGCCGTGAAAATGTGCTGAAGCTGGTGGATGCCCCCGAAAATCAGGACCTGCGGGACAACCTGTCTGTTGCCGCCCACTTGATCCATGGCTCTTCCGACGGTCGTTTCTCCATCACCTATTGCGCCGGCAAACTGACGGAAGAAGAGGTTCGCGGCGCTGCGTTCAACTATGCTCCCTACGACCAGATGGCTGCCAAGTACGACCCTGCCAAACTGACAGACGGCTTTAACACCGTAGACGGTGAGGAAATTTTCTACATCTCCAATCCTGCGCTGGGCCTGTGGGTCTGTGACGAATAAGGAGCGGCAGAGTGAAAAGAATTGATTTACACACCCACTCTTTGTGCAGCGACGGCGCACAAACACCCATCGATGTGGTGCGTACCGCGGCTGACGCAGGGCTTTCCGCCATCGCTCTTTCCGATCACGATTGCATCGAGGGCGTGCAGGAAGCGATGGATGCAGGCAAGGCGCTGGGCGTTGAGGTGATCCCGTCGGTGGAGCTGTCCGCCCAGTCCGATACGGAACTGCATATTTTGGGTTACTTCATCGACATTCACAATAAGCGCTTGCAGGACACCATGAAATACGCCTTGCAGGTCCGTGATGAGCGTCAGGAGGAAACCTGCCGCAAACTGCGAGAGCAGGGCTTTGACATCACCATGGAAGAGGCTCGGGCAGAGGCTCACGGAAACCCCGTCCTGTGTCGCGCCCACTTCGCACAGATTATGGTGCGTAAGGGCTATGCCGAATCCGTGAAAGACGCCTTTAACCGCTACCTGAGCGTAGGCTGCTACGCCTATTCCAACCGGCAGGCGTTGACCGGCCCGGAGGCGGTGTCTGTGATCCGGGAGGCCGGCGGCATTGCCGTGGCGGCTCACCTGCACTTAATCAAAATGCCCGATGACGAACTGCGCGAATATTTAAAATCCTTGATTCCTTACGGCTTGGACGGCGTGGAAGGATATTACACCGACTACACCCCCGATATGGAAACCCGTTACCGGGCCATGGCCAAGGAGTTGGGTTTGGCGATTTCCGGCGGCACCGACTACCACGGCGCCAACAAACCCCACATTGCCATCGGCAAGGGCAGGGGAGACCTGGAAATCCCGTATAGTGTGCTGGACGGCCTCCGTCAGCGCCATAACGAAATCTACAAATTCTAATTAAAAAGGAGTACCGAATATGAAAAAAGCAGACATTGGCCTGATTGGCCTGGCCGTTATGGGTGAGAACCTGGTCTTAAATATGGAGTCCAAGGGCTTCACCGTTGCCGTTTACAACCGCACCACCGAGAAGGTCAAGAACTTCGTGGAAAGCCGCGGCGCAGGCAAGAATATCATTGGCGCTTATTCTATGGAAGAACTGGTCGCCAACATTGAAAAGCCCAGAAAGATTATGATGATGATCAAGGCAGGCTCCGCTGTTGACGCAACCATCGAGGCATTGCTCCCTCTGCTGGATGACGGTGACATCATCACCGACGGCGGCAACTCTCACCTCCCCGACACCGTTCGCCGCACCGAGTATGTGGAATCCAAGGGCAAGCTCTATATCGGTACCGGCGTTTCCGGCGGCGAAGAGGGCGCTCTGAACGGTCCTTCTCTGATGCCCGGCGGCTCTCCCGCTGCTTGGGAAAGCGTTAAGCCCATTCTGCAGGCCATCTGCGCTAAGGTGGAAGACGGCTCTCCCTGCTGTGACTGGGTTGGCGAAAACGGCGCAGGCCACTTCGTCAAGATGGTCCACAACGGCATCGAGTACGGCGATATGCAGCTGATCTGCGAAGCCTACCACCTGATGAAGAATATGCTGGGTATGTCCGACGACGAGATGCACGAGGTCTTCGCCGATTGGATGAAGGGCGATCTGGACAGCTACCTGATCGAGATCACTCGCGACATTCTGGCTTATAAAGACACCGATGGCGAGCCCATCGTTGAGAAGATTCTGGACACCGCCGGCCAGAAGGGCACCGGCAAGTGGACCGGCATTGCCGCTCTGGACGAGGGTGTTCCTCTGACCCTGATCGGCGAGGCTGTGTTTGCCCGTTGCCTGTCCGCTATGAAGGACGAGCGTGTTGAGGCTGCCAAGGTTCTGCCCGGCGCTGCTGAAAACGCTCCCAAGTTGACCGCTGAAGAGAAGGCTCAGTGGATCGAGAACATCCGCTGCGCACTGCTTGCCTCCAAGATCATCTCCTACGCACAGGGCTACACCCTGATGCGCGCAGCCGCCAAGACCTACGGCTGGAACTTGAACTACGGCGGCATCGCTCTGATGTGGCGTGGCGGCTGTATCATCCCCTCCGTATTCCTTGGCAAGATCAAGGACGCATTCGATGCAAATCCTGCCCTCACCAACCTGCTGCTGGACCCCTACTTCACCGCCAAGATTGCAGATCTGCTGCCCGGCTGGCGTAAGGTCGTTGCACAGGGCGCGCTCAGCGGTATGCCCACTCCTGCGTTCTCCTCCGCTTTGGCTTACTATGATGGCTACCGTTGCGACAGACTGCCGGCAAACCTGCTGCAGGCTCAGCGTGACTACTTCGGCGCTCACACCTACGAGCGTATCGATGAAGCAAGAGGTCAGTTCTTCCACACCAACTGGACCGGCCACGGTGGTAACACCTCCGCTACCCAGTACGATGTGTAATTGAGAAAGAGAGGAAATTACTATGAAGATTCGTGAAAATTGCAAATACGCACTGGTGGTTCCCACCAGTATGGGCGTTCGCATCACCCCTCCCAACGGCCAGCCCGTTGCTTCTTCCAATATGTTTATGATGCAGGCAACCTCCGCTGAGACCAATGTGGCATCTATCTCCGCTTACCTGGGCCTGCCCACCAAGGTGCTGACCACCTTCGTCAAGGACAGCCCCATCGCTGATTTCATTAAGCGCGACCTGCGCAGCCGCGGTATGGACTACGAAGGCAAGGAAGTAGAGCAGGGCGATCCCTGGGGCTACCGCCACCAGTTCAACATCGCAGACTCCGGCTACGGCTCCCGTGGTCCTCGCGTCTGCAATGACCGCGCCGGCGAAGTTGGCCGCACCCTGAACATCAAGGACTTTGACTTGGACCGCATCTTCGGCGAAGAGGGCGTAGGCATCCTGCACCTGTCCGGCCTGATCGGCGCTCTGTCTCACGAGACCAGTATGTTCTGCTTGGAGCTGGCTCGCGCCGCCAAGAAGTACGGTACTCTGATCTCCTTCGACCTGAACTACCGCGCTTCCTTCTGGAAGGGCCGTGAGCAGGAACTGCACGATATCTTCACCGAGATCGCTTCCGTTGCTGACATTCTGATCGGCAACGAGGAAGACTTCCAGCTGTGTCTGGGCGTTCAGGGCCCCGAGGCCGGCGGTAAGGACATCGCTGCCAAGATCGACTCCTTCAAGGAGATGATCAAGCGCGTAAAGGCACAGTTTAGCAACGCTTCCGTATTTGCAACCACCCTGCGTCAGGTTGAAAATGTTAACTCCCACCTGTGGGGCGCGATCATGCTGGCCGGCGATGAGTGGCACGTGGTTGAGCCTCGCCGTATCACCGTTTTGGACCGCATCGGCGGCGCTGACGGCTTCGTAGGCGGTATGCTCTACGGCATTTTGAAGGGTTGGGAATCCGAGAAGTGGATCCAGTTCGGCTGGGCATCCGGTGCGCTGGCAACCACCTTCCTGACCGACTATGCACAGCCTGCTGATGAAGACGTTGTTTGGAGCGTCTGGGGCGGCAACGCACGTGTTAAGAGATAATAAAATTATGGGGCTGACCGCTTGGGTCAGCCCCAGTTTTTGTAATCATAAATTTGTCGATATGCCTTGCAATATGCGATTTAACGGAGTATAATAATAAGGTCAAAACTATGAATATTTCACCAATTAGGTGTCTATAAAGATACATATCCGTAAGAAAGGCGCAAGAGTATGTCATATTATGTCAGCAACAAAAAATCCGATAACTTCAAGCGAGTAAAACTCGTGATCATATTGGCAGCATTTCTGGTGGCGGCCGTGGTAATAGGCCTTGCGATCAGCTTGCCCAGATTGCCGGTGGCCGGTAAGAGCGACACCCTTGTGTTCAGCGAAATCTGCACCAAAAACGAGACGGTCATCGCCGATAACGAGGGCCGCTACCGTGACTATGTGGAGCTGTACAACGGCGGTGAGGAGATCAACCTGAAGGGCTATTCCATCACCGACGGTCGCGGAAACAGCAAGCCCTTTGGTGATATGGTGCTGCCGAAGGATTCCTACTACCTGATCTTCCTTGACAAGGAGATCACAGGCTTCTCTCTGGGCGCAACCGGCGGCGATACGGTCACCCTGGTCAATCCCAAGGGCAAGATCGTCACCCAAGTGACCACCGTGGCCATGACAGACGATCAGGTTATGGTCTATGCAGAGCCTGAGTATCTGGTCACCGCCAAGGCGACCCCCGGCTTTCCCAATGATGAAGCCGGCTACAAGGCTTTTTCAGAAGGCACTAAGAATGAAACCCCCGTTCTGCTGATCACCGAGATTCTGGCAGAAAACGCATCTGCCCTGCCCAACGAAAGCGGCATTTTCGGCGATGCTGTGGAGCTTTACAACAGCGGCAACGAGCCTATTTATCTGGGTGAGTACTGCCTGTCGGATAGTGAGACCGCCCGTTTCCGTTACCGGCTGCCGGCCCTTGTGCTGGATCCGGGCAAATATATCGTCATTTACTGCGACGGTGAGAATTATGTAGGCGAGTCCGGCCAGATCCACGCAAGCTTTGGCTTGTCCAGAGGCGATGTGGTGTGCCTGACCGGTCGGGACGGCAGCTATATCAGCACCCCTGTCCAATTCTTCGGCGCAGACATCTCTATGATCCGCAAGGACGACGGCACCTATGAGGCCGCCAGCGTGAGCCTTGGTTATCCCAACGATGAAAACGGCATTACCTCTTTTATGGAGAGCGTGACGGATAAAGAGGCAGAGCTGGTGATCAACGAGGTTCTGCTGTCTTCCTTGGATGTGCCGTATCAGGGCATCTTCCAGGATGTGGTGGAGATCATTAACCGCTCCGACAAGACCGTCAGCACCGCCGGCTGGTACCTGTCCGACGGTAGTGATCCCTATGCTTACAAGCTTCCCGAGCAGAAGCTGGAACCCGGCGAGTGCATGCTCGTGCCCTGCAGCCGAGCAGCAACCGGCTTTGCGCTTTCCCAGCGGGATGTGGTATCCCTGCTGTCTCCCAGAATGAAGTGGGCCTCCAAGGTGATCTGTGCCGGCGGTGAGACCGGCAGGAGCATCCAGCGCATCGGTGAAAACGGCGAAGAGCTGTACACCACCGGCCGCGTATCCTTGGGCTATGAGAACACTGCAGCCGGCGCATCCGCCTATGAAAAGGATTGCCTGCCCAAGGGCCTGATCATCTCCGAGCTGATGAGCGCAAACCTGTCTTATATCAAAGGACCTTACGGCCGCACCTGTGACTGGGTGGAGCTGTATAACAATTCCGATGCCACCATCAATCTGAAAGATTACGGCATCAGCACCGACAGCAGCGATCTGGGCAAATACACCTTGCCCGATAAGAACCTCGGCCCCGGAAAATACACGGTGATCCTGCTCTCCGAGCGCGTGGACGCAGTGAAATCCGGCTACAGCCACTTGCTGTTCAACCTGTCCTCCGCCGGTGAGACGCTGTTCATCAGCAAGGATGGCGTTGTGGTGGATTATGCGGTATCTCCTGAGCTGTCTGCCGATATGTCCTATGGCCGTGCTGCGGACGGCAGCGGCTTTGCTGTGATGGCTAGCCCCACTCCCGGCTCTGCCAACGGCAACGGCACAGCGGAAATCTCCGCGACCCCTACCAGTGAAACCGCACAGGGCACCTATGACAGCGCGGTCACCCTGACCCTGTCCGGTGAAGGCGTTAAGACCCTCGCCGGTGCGATCGTGGTCAATGGCGACTTCACTGCCAATGCGGCGTTCAGTACC
>JAZLCU010000052.1:0-4491 GCA_045614325.1 Faecousia sp.
CGTAGTATTCACACTGTACCGGCACCAGAATGCCATCGGCAGCGGCAAGGGCGTTCACCGTCAACATCTCCAAGGACGGCGGACAATCGATGAAGATCACATCGTAATCGTCCTTGACTTGGTTAAGCGCGTTTTTCAGCCGCATATTGGGGGTTTCCAAGGAGATCAGCTCCACGGCAGCGCCTGCCAGATCGGCAGTTGCCGGCAGCACATCGCCGAACTGGGTGCTGACGATTGCCTGCTTTGTGGGAACATCGTTGACCACTGCGTCATAGACGCTGTCCTGCAGTTTCCGCTTGTCAATGCCCAAGCCGGAGGTCGCGTTGGCCTGAGGGTCGAAGTCGCAGAGCAAGACGCGCTTGCCCAAGTCTTTTAAAGCAGCGGTCAGATTCACAGCGGTGGTGGTTTTGCCCACGCCGCCTTTTTGGTTGACCACAGCGATGATTTTGGCCATCTTGTCCTCCTTTCCTTTGTTTCACGTGAAACAAAGTGACATGGAATGTTTCACGTGAAACATTCAGTTGATCGTTTTGTTATAAGTGTAGTTGGTGCGGTGGCTGGCTTCCTCCTCCGCTGCGGGGGCGAAAAAGATCTGTAGCAGCAAAAAGCCTGCAGCGCACAGCAAAAGCGTTATGATCAGGCCGTAAGCCCGGGCCCGGCGCAACGACCGCCGCAGCTGCACCACCTGCTCCTCAGGCGGGACAATGCGCTTGCGATTGGCTCTTTTGGCGGCGTCTAATTTCTGCCAGTTGGGCAGCTGGATGCGCACATCGGACTTCACGGGGTAGGATTCCATAACGGTCAGGCAGGCGGGACAAAAGACCTGTTCGTCTTTCGTTTTTTTGCCGCATTTCATACAAGCCATCAAAAGCGCCTCCTGTCCTTCCGGGATGATAGAAAATCCCAATTTATCAACTTATATTGTACAACACAAATCCTTGTTCGTAAAGAGGAAAAAGGAAATTTCTCAAAACTTCCTGCCGGGAAAACCGACGGAAATTTACAAAAAAGTCAAATAAACCCACTTGACAATCAGCTGACCGTGTGATAATATCATATCACCACCAAGAAGGAGGGGATTTTTATGGAGTGGACAATACCCGGCACGGTTTTGACCGCCCCGAAGGCGGAGGCCGGCCAAATCCCGGAGCAGTTCCGGGCGATGTTTATGGCCGGCGGTATGGTGCTCAGCCAAGTGGCAGCCATCACGGGCTTGGAGAGCTATATGATCCAGAACTGGGTCAAGCGCGGATTTCTGACCAGCCCTCAGAATAAGCGCTACACCCTGCGGCAGCTTTGCCGGATCATCAACATCAATATGCTCAAAAGCGTGCTGCCGTTAGAGCGGATCTGCAGTCTGCTTGGCTATGTGAACGGCCGGCTGAACGACGAAAGCGACGATATGATCGACGACTCCCAGCTGTATTTTATGTTTGTGCGGCTGGCTGCCCGGTCGAAGGAGCTGTATGCGGCCGATTCCCGGGAGGCGGTGCTGGAGGAGGAGCTGGCTGACTACACAGAGCCTGTCCCCGGCGCAAAGGCCCGTGTAAGGGAAGTTTTAAGAGTTATGTTAACCGCGTGGCTGGCCGCCCGGATGACCCGGGAGGCTGAGCGCATGCTGGAAGCACTACAATAAGAAAGGATTGATAAGAAATGGAAGAAAACGGGACCTATCAATGGAAACCCGAACCCCAAAGACCCACCGTAGACCTGAAAAAGCTGCGGAATATCATCATCGTGGCAGCAGTGATCCTTGCGCTGGTGATCTTGGGCGGCACCTGCTTCTACACGGTGGACGATAAGCAGCAGGCTGTGGTGACCACCTTCGGCAAGGTCACCGGCGTCACCGACGCAGGCGTCCACTTCAAGCTGCCCTTGGGCATCCAAAGGGTTGAAAAGGTGGATGTGAATGTCTACCAAAAGTTCGAGCTGGGCTATAAGAGCGACGCAGACGGCGGCTACCAAGTGAAAACCGACGAAAGCTCGATGATCACCGGCGACTACAACATCGTCAACATCGATTTCTTCGTGG
Source organism: Faecousia sp. (assembly GCA_045614325.1). GTDB lineage: Bacteria > Bacillota > Clostridia > Oscillospirales > Oscillospiraceae > Faecousia. Next base: position 2,033 of record JAZLCU010000052.1, read on the forward strand.
AATACAAGGTGTCCGACCCGGTCAAGTACCTGTTCGCGTCCACAAACCCCGAGGAAATTCTCCGGAACCTGATCCAGAGCCAGATCCGCAATGTGGTTGGCTCCTCCTCCGTGGATGCGGTGCTGACCGACGGCAAGGAGAGCATCCAGATGCAGGTCAAGGAGCTGGTCACCGACATCCTGATGGACTACGATGTGGGCTTGGCGCTGGTAGATGTGAAGATCCAAGACTCCGAGCCGCCCACCCAGGAGGTCATCGAGGCCTTCAAGGCGGTGGAGACCGCAAAACAGCAGGCTGAGACCGTTGTCAACGATGCCAAGGCCTATCAGAACGCAAAATTGCCCGAGGCGCAGGCTCAGGCCGATAAGCTGACCCAAAATGCCGAGTATCTGAAGCAAAAGCGCATCAACGAGGCCGTCCAGCAGGTGGCAATGTTCAACGCCACCTATAAAGAGTATGCCCTGAATCCCGGCATCACCAAGTCCCGTATGTACTATGAGGCGCTCTCTCAGGTGCTTCCCGGCGTGAAGGTGTACGTGAATACGGCAGGATCCGGCTCCGATGTGCAGATGCTTCTGCCTCTGGAGAAGCTGGTAGGAGGTAACTAATATGAAAAAAGGTATTATCATCGCAGCAATCGCTCTGTTACTGCTGATCGTTGTGGGCAATAGCTTCTACACCGTGGGCGAAAATCAGTACGCCTGCGTGGTGGAGTTCTCCAAGATCGTCAGCACCAACGCTGAGCCTGGTCTGCACTTCAAGGTGCCCTTCATCCACTCGGTAAAATACTTCTCCAGCGCTACCCAGCTCTACGACATTCCGCCCTCCGAGGTCATCACCCTCGATAAGCAGAATATGACTGTGGACTGCTATGTGCTGTGGGAGATCTCCGACCCCTTAAAGTTCTATCAGACCTTGGGCAACCCCTCCGTTGCGGAGCAGCGCTTGGGTGACCAGACCTACACCGCCCTGAAGAACGCAATGGGTACGCTGGCGCAAGCCGACATCATCAATATGGAAGACGGCGGCAAGCGCAATGACATCTACGACGGCATTGCCAGCACCGTGGACGAAAAGGCCCAGGCCTACGGCATCAATGTGCTGGATGTGAAGATCACGCGGTTCGACCTGCCCGAATCCAACCTGAATGCGGGCTATGCCCGTATGATCTCCGAGCGTAACCAGATGGCCTCCAAATTCACCGCCGACGGCAATTACGAGGCATCCATCATCCGCAACGATGTGGATAAGCAGGTAAATATCTTGGTTTCCAACGCAGAAGCAGAGGCAGCCAAGCTGGAGGCAGAAGGCGAAGCCGAGTATATGCGCCTGCTGGCCGAGGCCTACGACACCGCCGACAAGAAGGAATTCTACGAGTTCAACTTGGCGCTGGATGCCCTGAAAAAGAGCCTGACCGGCAGCGAAAAGACCATCATCTTGGACGCTGACTCCAAACTGGCTCAGATCCTCACCGGCAACTGATAAAAATTCATAATTAAGAATTACTGTGTTGACTGAATATAAGGAGGTATACTATGCAACCCAATGGAATCCCCACAAATGTAGAAGTAAGCGGAACCCTATCGGGAATACATTCAAGAGAACGCCGCAGAGAAGGCGGCGGAGGTTGCTATGTGGCAACTGCTGTGTATGGCTCCTATAATTGTCCGCAAGTGTGGACACTCCGGCGTTTCAGAGATAATACCCTTGCAAAAACATGGTATGGCAGAGCGTTCATTCGGACTTATTATGCAATCAGTCCGACGCTTGTGAAATGGTTCGGCCAAAGCAAATGGTTCACCAGATTCTGGAAAGGCAAACTGGACAAAATGGTTGCCAAACTGCAAAACAAAGGTTTTGCATCTACCCCCTACGAAGACGCGTAATCAAAAAGCCTCCCTCTGATGAGGGAGGTGTCGCGGCGCAAGCCGTGACGGAGGGAGAGATAAGAAATGTTCTCTCCCCCAGTCAAAAATCAAAGATTTTCGCACGCCCCCTCGTGAGAGGGGTCCTTTTGTTGGTCGCCATCAACGCATAAAAAACCCCCGAGGTGAAAACCTCGGGGGTATCTTTTAACTTATTCGCCGTCAGCCATTTCCTTCAGAGCGTCCTTGCGGCTGAAGTTTGCGCGGCCCTTCTCGTCGAAGCCCATGAACTTAACCCAAGTCATATCGCCGATGTTCAGCACATCCTCGACCTTCTCAACGCGGCGGTTCTCCAGCTTGGAGATGTGAACCATACCGTCGTGGCCGGGAGCGATCTCAACGAATGCGCCGATGGGCAGGATGCGAACGACCTTGCCGTAGTACAGCTTGCCAACCTCGGGAACGAAGCAGATGTCGTCCACCATCTTCTTGGCAGCGTAAGCGCAAGCGGAGTCAACAGCGGAGATGAAGACGGAGCCGTCATCGTCGATGTCAACCTTAGCACCGGTGTCAGCGCAGATCTTCTGAATGGTC
>JAZLCU010000053.1:0-1718 GCA_045614325.1 Faecousia sp.
CTCAACGGCACCGCATACAGCGATTAAGGTCAGCCGCAGGGTCATGTATTTTGCGCGCTCTTCACCGATGATTTCGTCCTCGGGTATTGACTTGAATTTACGCCAAATCTGCCAAAGTAGTACACCAATGACCAGCAGAACTGTGATCTGCGCGGCGATCAGAAATATCTGCATATTATAACCTCCCTTTGCGGGCGATTCTTGATGTATAGTGTAGTAACATAGTTTACACATTGTGCAAGGACATGGTTTACAGTTTTTGATATACTCAAGTCATACCATAAAGAGAAAGGAAACTACGGTATGGCATGGGATGAAAGGACTGTAGAACAAATGAGAGAAGAATTTGTGAGGCGCGTGCTGGCTCAGGAGCAGAGCAAAGCAGCTCTGTGTCGTGAGTACGGCATCAGCCGCCCAACAGGCGACAAGTGGATCGAGCGGTTCCAGGAAGGCGAAAGCATGGCTGACAGAAGTCGCGCACCGCTGACGACTCCTGGCAAGATTCCTGCTGAGACAGAAGCGGAGATTGTGCGGATCCGGCAGTTGCATCCGGCAATCGGAGCTGTGAAGCTACGCAAGATCATGCACGATGCCGGCTACGAAGGCCTGCCTTGTGCCCGGACATTCAACAATGTTTTTGCACGGAACGGCCTAATCGAACGGGAAGCCAGCCAGGCGGCCACGCCATATCAGCGATTTGAGAAGGCTGTTCCCAACGAAATGTGGCAGGCCGATTTCAAGGGGCACTTCCAAATGGAGAACGGATACCGATGCCATCCCCTCAACATCATTGACGATTGCAGCCGTTTCAATCTCTGCATCGAAGCGTTGACCAATGAAACTTTTGAGGCGGTAAAACCGGTGATGGACCGCCTTTTTCGGGAATATGGGCTACCATTCAGCTTTCTTTGCGATAACGGCAATCCATGGGGAACCGCTCAAAGCCTCGGATATAGCAGGTTTGAGGTATGGCTAATGGAGCTTGGCGTACTGACACTTCACGGTAGGCCACGGCATCCGCAGACCCAAGGCAAAGAAGAACGGTTTAATCGTTCTTTTACAAGGGAATGTTTGAAAGGAAAATCCTTTGCAGACAACAACCACGCACAGGCTTGTTTTGATGAGTACCGTACCTTTTACAACGAGGTCAGACCGCACTTCTCGCTTGATCTGGATGTTCCGTCAGCCCACTACAAACCCAGCGCAAAACAAATGCCGGATAAAATCGCAGATTGGGAATACGGCTCCGAGTACAAACTGTGCAAGGTGAAGGAAACCGGATATTTCAACTATAACGGGCAGGGATTCTTCTTGAGCGAGGCCTTTGCTGGAAAGACGATTGCCGTACGAGAATCTCATCTGCCAGGACAGATTACCCTGGTTTTTCGGCAATTCAAAATAGGGCGTATTGATCTCGATAACCGGGTCTATACACTCAGAAAAGCATATCTTTTGGAGGGCGACCCAAGAGCAAATGTGTAAACCATGTTGTTGCACAATCTGTAAACCATGTTGCTCTTGACACAAGACCCTCCCCTACAGCAGGAAATACCGTAAACAACAATTTACATTACCAACTATGAAAGGAGCAAATGTATGCTCGTAGATTTTTTGACAAAGCAGGGAGAAGACTTGCTGGAAAGCAGACAGATTCCGTGGCAGGTATATCCCCGGCCACAGATGCGGCGGGAAAAGTGGATGAATTTGAACGGCATTTG
>JAZLCU010000054.1:0-59525 GCA_045614325.1 Faecousia sp.
TATATCAAAGGACCTTACGGCCGAACCTGCGACTGGGTGGAGCTGTACAACAACTCCGATGCCACCATCAATTTGGCAGACTACGGCATCAGCACCGACAGCAGCGACCTGGGCAAGTACACCCTGCCCGATAAGACCTTAGGCCCCGGAAAATACACAGTCATCCTGCTTTCTGAGAGAGTGGACGCAGTGAAATCCGGCTATAGCCACCTGCTCTTTAACCTGTCCTCCGCCGGTGAGACTCTGTTCATCAGCAAGGACGGCGTGGTTGTGGATTATGCAGTATCTCCCGAGCTGATGGCAGATATGTCCTACGGTCGTGCCGCAGACGGCAGCGGCTTTGCCGTGATGGCAAGCCCCACACCCGGCTCTGCAAATGGCAACGGCACAGCGGAGATTTCCGCTACCCCTACCAGCGAAACCGCTCAGGGCACTTATGAAAGCAATGTTACCGTGACCCTGTCCGGTGAAGGTGCGGTGTACTACACCACTGACTGCACCACCCCCACCCAAGCATCTACTCTGTATACGGGTCCTATCACATTAACTGAAACAACGGTCATTCGAGCAGTTTCCTATGAAAATGGGAAACTGCCCTCGAAATCTTTGGACCTGACCTTCGTTGTAAACGAGGGCATCAGCCTGCCGGTGGTGAGCCTTGTCACAGAGCCGGACAACCTGTGGGACTTCTACACAGGCATTTATGTAAAAGGCCCCAATGCCAGCTCCACCTTTCCCTATGTAGGCGCGAATTTCTGGCAGAACTGGGAGAAGGAGGCCACCGTTTCTTTGTATGAAAAGGACGGCACCGGCTTTTCTGTGCCCTGTGGCCTCTCCATTTTCGGCGCATATTCCAGAGCCCGCGACTTGAAGGGCTTCAGCTGTGGTTTTCGCGACGCTTACGGAATGGGTACGCTGAATTATCCTCTGTTCGGTGAAGAAAATTTAACCAGCTTTGAATCCTTTGTTCTGCGCGCCAGCGGTCAGGACGACACCAAATCCCGTATGCGGGATGTGCTGATGACCTCCTTGGTTGCGGAAAAAACCAATGTGGCTGTGCAAAAGTACCGCCCTGTGGTCGTGTTCCTGAACGGCGAATTCTGGGGTGTTTACTACATCCGTGAAAAGGCGCAGGAAAACTATGTGGCCGGCAACTACGATGTGACAAGAGCGGAAGTGGTTATGACCGGTGCAGACGGCATTGACAAGAAGGAATATGTCCATCTGGTGGACTATGCCAAGACCCACGACCTTTCTGTGAAGGAGCACTACGACTATGTTTGCTCTTTGATGGATATTGATAACTATATGGACTATATCATCGCAGAGATCTATGTAGGCAACACCGATAACGGCAATATCCGTTTCTTTATGACCCCCACTACCAAGTGGACATGGATCTTGTATGATACAGACTACGGCTTTGCCGATGCTAACTATGACTCTGTGAAGGATCACTTAAATCCCGAAGGCACCGGCGCCGGCAACGCGTTTTCTACCAAGCTGATCAACGCGCTTTTGAAGAGCCCCACCTTTAAGGAGGCCTTCCTGCGCCGGATCGCGTGGCAGATCGACAACATCTGGACGAAGGAAAATGTCCACAACCGGATCGATGAACTGGAAGGCCTGATCGGTGCCGATATGGTGCGCGACTGCGAAAAGTGGGGCAGAACCTACCAAAACTGGCAGAGCCATGTGCAGACCCTCCGGGACTTCGTGGTGTACCGCAACAAGCAGCTGCCTAAGTTTGTGAAGAATTATTTCGGCCTGTCCGACGCGCAGATGCAGGAATACGGTTTTCATGTGTAAGGGAGAACGCTGATGGCAGAAAGACACGAGGAAAAGTACTTTATTACCTATCAGCAGTACGCCCAGCTGAAGGAAAGAGCGATGCAGACTATGGTGCCGGATGTCCACGGCGTGAATGGCAGCTATATGATCACCTCGCTTTATTATGACGATCCGATGGGAAATTCTCTGTTGGAGAAATTAGACGGCTTGGCAAAGCATACCAAATTCCGCCTGCGCACTTACGATTGCAAACAGGATATGATCCGCCTGGAGCGGAAGATCAAGCAGGGCATTATGACCCAAAAGAAATCGGTGCAGGTGGACTTGCCGCAGCTGCATTGGCTGGGTCTGCCTGACTATGATTTGGAAAAATTCGAGGGCAAGGCCTTCGAGCTGACCGCCCAGATGCTATCAGAGGGAATGCGCCCGGCAATGACCGTCCGCTACCAACGGGACGCGTTTTTGTTCCCGGGAACGGATCTGCGCCTGACCTTTGACAGACATCTGGAGGCACTTCCCGGTGAGCCGCAGCTGCTGTTCCGGCCCGACGCGGTGGGAACGCCGATTCTGGATGATGATACCATCATTATGGAGATCAAATACGGCAGCTATATTCCGACCTTTGTTCGCAAATTGACAGATGTTCCCGCTAAGCAGCTGTCCATTTCAAAATACGCGCTTTGCAGAGAAAACACACTATAAAGGGGAAAAGTTTATGAGTATTGTAGATGCATTAAAAAACAGCGTTTTGGAAGGCTTTAACTCCAACCTGACGATTATGGAGATCCTGCTGGGTCTGGCTGTATCGCTTTTGGCCGGCCTGTTCATCCTGCTGATTTATAAGAACACCAACCGCACCAATGCGACCGCCAGCTTCAGCCTGACGATCCTGCTGATCACATCCATCAGTGCAATGATCGTTCTGACGATTACTTCCAATCTGGCGCTGTCCTTAGGTATGGTGGGCGCTCTGTCCATCGTCCGTTTCCGTACCGCGATCAAGGACGCAACCGACACCGCATTTTTGTTCTGGTGCGTGGCCGCAGGCATCACCGCCGGCGCCGGCTTCTATTTGATCACCCTCATCGGCTGTCTGTTCATTGGCGTGATCTGCATTGTTTGCACCTCTGTTTTGGACGGCTCCGCAAAGACCTACCTGCTGGTGGTCAGAATGACCGAAACCGAGGTCTCCGATAAGGTCGAGAACATCTTTGACAAGTACAAGATGAATTACAAGCTCTCCACTCTGACCCAGAATGGCGAATATGCAGAGGCTATTTACGAATTGGCCTTCGCAAAGAAGTATAAGGGCGTTATGTCCGGCATTAAGAACACCCAAGGCGTGTTGACCCTGTCCTTGGTAGATTGCCGCAAGAGCTAAAAAACAAACGGGCGCAGTTTCAGTGTACTTGCGCCCGTTTTCCTATGGAGGATGAGAACAATGACAAATCTTTGCTTTACCACCACAGCCGCGTGGGATCTGTCCACCGGCTTCGGCTGCGCCAGTTTGGGTCTGCCGGGTGTGTGCGATAATGGTGAAAAGAAAATTTCCGCCCGGGAAATTCCTGCCAAGAGCGTCACCTTAACCGGCAGCTACGCAGACATTCTTGCCGGCGCAAAGGCAGTTGCGGAAACGGAAGAAGTCTATGCCGCCATCGTGGTGTTTGGCAATGCCGACGGTGAAAACGCCTTTTTGGCAGACCTTTCTAAAATCATTTCCTGCCCTATGGTGGGCGGCGGCGCGGCCATTGATGGCGCTACCGGCCGTAAGGGTCTGATCCCCGGCGGTGGGGAAGGGGCGGTTCTGCTCTTTACAGACGACCGCTTCACCTACGAGACCCAAACCCAATGTATCCACGACCACATCATCAAAATCTGCCAGTTGACCACCGCTGACCCCAGAACGATTCTGACCATCGACGGGGAAGCTGCAGCCGACTTCCTTGCGCGCAAGAAAGCCGAGCTTGGCCTGAAGGCAGAGGACTTTGAGCATCTGACCCTCTCAGATATGGACGATGTGAATGCCCACCTTTCCTGCGTGGACGGCAGCATCAAGAGTGGCCGCGATGTGCATAAGCAGATGAAGCTGCGCTATGTGGAGCAAAAGGATGTTTATGAAGCGATGCGTGCCTTCTACGATGATGAGGACGCCATCGTCTTTGGCTGCGCCGGTCTGTCCGGTCTGCTGGATAAGCCGCTCACCACCAAGTCCTTGGGCCTGTTTTTGTTCGGCGAGGTCTGCACCGTAAACGGCAAGTCGGAATTCGGCAACCTGATGCTCAGTAAGCTGAAAATAAGGAGAAAGTAATGGAAAACCTGCGTTACGGCATTTTGAGCACCTCCTCCATCGCTCCTCGATTTATTGCGGCGGTGCGGGCGGCGAAGTGCGGCCAAATCGTTGCGCTTTCCTCCCGAACCCTCCAAAAGGCGGAAGAAAAAGCCGCCGCTTGGGACATCCCCAAAGCCTACGGCAGCCACGAAGAGTTGCTTCGGGACGAAAATGTGAATATCGTCTATATTTCCGCGGTGAATGCCGCCCACTATCCGCTGGCTAAGGCAGCGCTGGAGGCCGGCAAGCATGTGGTTTGCGAAAAGCCCTGCACCTGCGCCGCTGCCCACACAAAAGAGCTGTTTGCCTTGGCGCGAGAGAAGGGTCTGTTCCTTGTGGAGGCACAGAAAATGCTGTTCCTGCCCGCCATTTCGGAGGTGCAAAGACGGATCGCCCGGGGCGACTTGGGTGAGATGCATATGGCAGAGTTCAGCCACAGCTTTTCTGCCGCCTACAACACTTGGATGTACGATAAGCAGGCCGGTGGCGGCCCGCTGCTGTCCAGCGGCATCTATGCGGTGCAGCTGCTTTTGTGGCTCTTTGGTAAAATGGGGGACATAAGCGGCATCAAATCCTCTGTGGAAAACGGAACAGAGTGGCAATATATCCTCTCCGGCCATATGGAAAACGGCCTTCTTTTCAGTATCAAAAACAGCACAAAGGCGATCCTCGATAACACCGCCCGCCTGTACGGCACCAACGGTTATGTGGAGATCCCCGACTACTGGAAGGCGCGAAAGGCCGTTTTCCACATCAAAGGCTGTGAGCCCGAAACGGTGGAGTTCCCCTGTGAACACGAACTGGTCTACGAAGCAGAGCATATCGCCCAATGCTTCCAAAAGGGCGCGCTGACAAGTCCCGTGGTGACGGAGGAGCTGTCTGTGGCAGGCATTTCTGCGCTTCAAAAAGTATCATCAAACTGGTAAAAAAAGCAGGTGCATCAAGCACCTGCTTTTGCTTTTATTTGCCGTTAGCCAGCCGGACGATGTCGCCCACACCGTCCAAAACCATAGTGGGACGATAAGCGTAGGTGTTCAGCGTCTGCCGGGTGGACACGCCGGACAGCACCAAAACTGTAGACATACCGGTCTCCAATCCGGAAACGATGTCCGTATCCATTCTGTCGCCGATCATAACCGCCTCAGCGGAGTGGCAGCCCAGTAGTTTCAGACCTGTACGCATCATCAGGGGATTGGGCTTGCCGCAGAAATAGGCCTGGGCGCCTGTTGCCATTTCAATGGGGGAAACCAATGCCCGGCAGGCCGGCGCGATGCCGTGTTCAATGTTGCCGGATACATCGGAGTTTGCGCCGATCAGTTTGGCGCCGCCCAGCACCAAGTTGGTTGCCTTGGTGATGGTGTCCAAGGTGTAGGTTCTGCCTTCACCCACCACCACATAGTCGGGATTCACATCATTCATTGTGCAGCCGGCTTCGTAGAGCGCGTTCAAAAGGCCTGCTTCGCCGATGGCGTACACGGAACAGCCGGGGCTTTGCTCCTTCAAGAAAGCGGCGGTCGCCAGAGCACTGGTGTAAAAATGATGCTCCGGCACATCCAGACCCAGACGGGCCAGCTTCAGCTTCAGCTCGCAGGGGGTATAGCCGCTGTTATTGGTGAGGAATAAGTATTCCTTTTTCTCTTTGTTCAGCCATTCGATGAACTCGGCCACGCCGGGCAGTACGATGTTGCCGTGGTAGATAACACCGTCCATATCGCAAATAAAACCTTTGATCTTGTTAAAATCCAGTTCTGCCATAAAGGCCTCCTATAAATAGAATTCTACTGTTATTAAACATAATTACCAAATAATTGTCAAGTAAAACCTTTGTGAACAAAAATACCCAATATTGTATTTTGTGCGGCTTTGTGGTATGCTTGTCAAAAAGGAAGAAGGTGGGATTATGAAAGGAAAAACCCTGGCCGCAGTCCAAGCCGTATTGATTGCTGTGGTGATTCTTGCTGGGGCAATCGCAGCACCGATCCTGTGTCGCCCGTTTTATTATCTGCATATTAAGCCGCTGAATCTGCAAGATGTTGTGGGCTTGAAGGCGGAGGAAATTAAGACCGCTTACAATGAGATGATGGACTTCTGTACGGGCATTACTGACGATTTCTCTGTTGGCGCGCTCCGCTGGTCGGAGGAGGGAAGAGCCCACTTCGCAGATGTGCGGAAACTGTTCGTGTTGGATCTTTGGGCGCTGGCGATCTCGGCTGTGCTTCTTGCCGTGACGGTGTTTTTCAGACGGAAAAATAAAGCGCGGCTTGCCGGTCAAACCCCCGGCTTTTGGGGTGCGGTCGGATTGGGCGTAAGCTTTGCGGCGGTGGGCGGTCTGGCGGCGCTGGATTTTGATAAGGCGTTCGTGATCTTTCATAAGATATTCTTTCCCGGCAAGGAAAACTGGCTGTTTGACCCCCGGGAGGATCAGATCATTTTGGCTCTGCCGGAGGAATTTTTCCGCAATTGCGCGATTCTCATTTTGGGATTGATCCTTCTTAGCTGCGGCGCGCTGGTGGCCCACAGCATTATTTGCAGCAAAAAGAAATAAAAAAAGCACCCGTTGTTGCCAACGGGTGCTTTTTGCATATATTAATAATTAGCCTTGCGGACTTCAAAGTAGGCCTGAGGATGGTTGCAGACAGGGCAGACCTGAGGTGCGGCAGTGCCGGTGACCAGGTGACCGCAGTTGCGGCATTCCCACATAACGATGCCGGCCTTCTCGAAAACGGTCTTGGTTTCCACATTGTTTAGCAGGGCGCGATAGCGCTCCTCGTGGGACTTTTCGATGGCAGCGACACCACGGAACTGAGCAGCCAGAGCGGTGAAGCCCTCTTCCTCAGCCTCGCGAGCCATACGGTCATACATATCGGTCCACTCGTAGTGCTCGCCCTGAGCAGCCTCCAGCAGGTTCTCGGGGGTGGCACCCAGCTCGCCCAGAGCCTTGAACCACAGCTTAGCGTGCTCCTTTTCGTTCTCTGCGGTCTGCAGGAACAGAGCAGCGATCTGCTCATAGCCGGCCTTCTTGGCTACGCTGGCAAAATAGGTGTATTTGTTGCGAGCCTGAGATTCGCCTGCAAAGGCTTCCCACAGGTTTTGCTCGGTCTTAGTACCGGCATAAGGATTGTTTTTGCTCATAATGTATTCCTCCGTTGATAAAATTTTGGTGTACATATAATTATTTCCATATTTAGTATAACATAACCGATGCAAATATTAAAGAATAAATTGATTTTTGCCGAAAAATATGTTATAATACGGATGTAGCAAAAGCAACTTTTATTTTATCATTTTCGATTCTGAAAGGAGAAAATGCTTTGATTTTTGAGTTATATGATCTGTCCCACACCTTGGCAGCCGATTATTTGAAGGGCTTTACCTACCCTTGGGAGGCGCTCAAGGGCATCAAGGATATGATTTTGGCATTGGGAAAGACCTTGGGTGAAGACTACACGGAAGTGTCGCCCAATGTTTGGGTGCATAAGACCGCCACGGTGGCTCCCACCGCTAGCCTTGGCGCGCCCTGCATCATCGGCGCCGGCACGGAGGTGCGCCATTGTGCCTTTGTCCGCGGCTCTGCGCTGGTGGGCGAGAACTGCGTGGTCGGCAACTCTGTGGAGCTGAAAAATGTCATTCTCTTCGACAATGTGCAGACCCCTCATTATAATTATGTGGGCGACAGCATTTTGGGTTATAAGTCCCATATGGGCGCCGGTTCGATCACATCCAATGTAAAGTCTGACAAGACCTTGGTGGTGATCCATGGCGAGAACCCCATGGAAACCAATCAGAAAAAGGTCGGCGCTATGCTGGGTGACTTCGTGGAGGTTGGCTGTAACAGCGTGCTGAATCCCGGCACGGTGATCGGCAGAAATTCCAGCGTGTACCCTCTTAGCTGCGTTCGCGGCGTTGTACCGGCAAACAGCATTTATAAAAACAGCGGCGAAGTGATCGCCAAGAAGGAGAAATAAACTATGGGTAAATATTTCGGAACTGACGGCTTCCGCGGTGAAGCCAATGTAAACCTGACCGCTGACCACGCATTTAAGGTCGGCCGTTTTCTGGGCTGGTACTACACCCAGCTGAAGCGCCGCGCCGGCAGCGAAGAGCAGCCCCGTGTGGTGATCGGCAAGGATACCCGCCGCTCCAGCTATATGTTTGAGTTTTCTTTGGTGGCCGGCCTGACCGCCTCCGGCGCCGATGCCTATATCCTCCATGTGACCACCACACCCTCCGTTGCTTATGTGACCCGGGTGGACGGCTTCGATTGCGGCATTATGATCTCTGCCAGCCACAACCCTTACTACGACAACGGCATCAAGCTGCTCAACGGCAACGGCGAAAAGATGGAGGAAGAGACCATCGCGCTGGTGGAGGCATATCTGGACGGCGAATTGGAACTGTTTGGCCAGAAGTGGACGGAGCTGCCCTACGCGCTGCGTGAGAATGTGGGCTGCACCGTGGACTACGAGGCTGGCCGCAACCGCTATGTGGGCTACCTGATCTCTTTGGGAATGTTCTCCTTCAAGGGTATGAAGATCGGTCTTGACTGCGCCAACGGCGCCGCTTGGAATATCGCAAAGTCCGTATTCGATGCGCTGGGCGCAAAGACCTATGTGATCAACGCAGAGCCCAACGGCACCAACATCAACCGGGATGCCGGCTCCACCCACATTGAGGGTCTTCAGAAATTTGTGGTAGAAAACGGCTTGGATGTAGGCTTTGCCTATGACGGCGACGCAGACCGCTGCCTGTGTGTTGACGAAAAGGGTCAGGTGGTCAACGGCGACCACATCCTGTATATCCTTGGCCAGTATATGAAGGAGCGTGGCTCGCTGGCAAATAACACCGTTGTTACCACCGTTATGTCCAATTTCGGCCTCTACAGAGCGCTGGATGAAAAGGGCATCGGCTATGCCAAGACCGCCGTGGGTGATAAGTATGTGTATGAGTATATGGTAGCTAACGGCTGCCGTCTGGGCGGCGAACAGTCCGGCCATATCATCATCTCTAAATATGCTACCACCGGCGACGGCATCCTGACCAGCCTGAAGATGATGGAAGTGCTGATGGCTAAGAAGAAGAAAATGAGCCAGCTGACTGAAGGCCTGACCATCTATCCCCAGGTTATGAAGAATGTGCGCGTAAAGTCTAAACCCGAGGCACAGAACGATCCTGCTGTGCAGGAGGCGGTCAAGGCCATCACCGAGCGCTTGGGCGATACCGGCCGTATTCTGGTCCGAGAATCCGGCACAGAGCCTGTGATTCGCGTTATGGTGGAAGCACCCGATAAGCGGACTTGTCAGGAATGTGTGGAGCAGGTTGTGGATGTGATCTGCGCCCGCGGTCACGCAAGAGTATAAAAATACAAGAAAAAGGGGCAAATGCATTGGCATTTGCCCCTTTTTTGGGCGATATGCGTTGACTTTTGTCATATTATGTAATAGTATTAAAATGTATAGTTATATGCATATTTCGTTTTACGAATGTACTATGAGGTTTTTGGAATGAGACGATTACTGGCTACGCTATTATCTATATCGCTTATTCTCCAGATGGCCATTTTCTTCACCTTGGCAGAAGACACTGAGCAGGAGAAATACTATGCAGGAATGGGAGACTACACGGTTACCCGCAAGCAGATCCTGTCACCAATACTGCACCTGCCCAGTTCGGAACCGCTGCCGCCAACGGCAGGGTTTGGGTGGACAAGAGTGTAAAGGTGAAGCAGAACCGTTTTGAGGTGACCCTTTCTGCGTTGGCTCAGGAGTATATTTCTGAGGACAACAGCAATACTACATCCTCGGTGGCGGCGGATGTGGTTATGGTGCTGGACTTTTCTGCATCTATGCAAAACAACAACATCCGGCTGAACAATACGACAATGACTCGAACCAAGGCGATGACCAAGGCGGTCAACGAGGCGCTGGAGATCATTATGGCGGCCAATGAAAACAACCGCGTTTTGATCTATGCTTATCAGAGCAACCGGGATGGAAGCGCGCCCGTCACCAACGAATTGTTGCCGTTGGGCCACTATACCAATACCGCGTGGAACAACGATGCGGTATTCAGCAACAACAGCGGCAAATATTTTGACTACGCCACCAGCGGCAACAACGGTGTATTGAAATCTGCTTCCAGCCTGAGAAAAGACGGCGAATATATTTCGCAGAAATCGCAGTCTACCGGCTCCGGTACCTGTACGCAGCACGGTATTTTGAATGGTGTGCAGGCGCTGACAACAGCCATCGGTCAGGAAACAAAGACCGTCGACCGCAAGCCCTATATTATGCTCTTTACCGACGGCGCGCCGGGTAACGCTACCAAACAGTGGTACAACCCTGCGTCCACTACCTGCGATTTTGACCATATCAATGAAAGCAACACCACCATTGCTGCTTTGTCGGTCCTTTCTGCGGCCTATATGAAAAATGCGCTGGATACGGCTTACCGCATCTATAACGGCAAGGATATGGGTATTGAATGGTTCAATATCGGTTTGGGCGTTGGCAGCAGCGAATTGGGAACCTTCTTCCTGCAGCCTGCCACCTTGGCAACGGCCACATCCAATAATGCCACAGGTATGCGCTCTGAAATTACAAAATATACCTCCGGCCAATATGCCGCTTATGGGGAATATGCTAGCCGGTACACCTACACAGTAGACACTTACATTGTTGACAGCGGTGACGATCTGGAAAATGCCTTTACAGAACTGGCCGGCCGGATCGAGGAAGAAACCAAAACCATCACCTCTCCCATTGTCAGCGTGGAGGACGCGGTCTCTGACCTGACCTTTACCGATGTGATCGGTGCAGGCATGGATGTGAGCGATATCTGCCTGCATCCCGATGGGGAGACGGCAATCCACGGCATCAAAAACGGTAGCACCTATAGCTTCACCGGCTATGATATCACCGCAACCGTCACCTCCGATGTCTATAACCGGGCGGTGCTGCGGTGGAATATCCCGGCCGACGAGCTGGCGATCTTTGCCTTTGCAAATCGGTCCGATCCTACCGACGGAAACTATATTGCCGCTGATCCCATCCGGCTGACCTACGATGTTCAGGTCACAGACCCGGCCGGCTATGAGGGCGCGATCCTGTATTCCAACGCATCTGCGATTGCTGAGTACAAGATCCCCGGCGACAACACCTATTATTTTGAAGAAAACGGCGCGCTGAAGACAGAACCCTTTGCTGCGCAAGCCAAGACCCAAAACATAACGGGCTTATCCGGCAATGTTGCGACCTATGCAGTCGACCAAACGCAAAGCAGCACAGCCGTGACGGTAACTTTGGGCAATAACGGCAGGATCCTTCCTACGCTTCTTTTGGAGAAAGCTGCCGAGGATACCAGAGCAGAGGCCGGCACACCTGTCACCTTCACCTTGGCGGTCACCAACAAGGGTCAGACCAATCTTACCAATGTTGTGATCACCGACACCCTTCCTGCAGGAATGACCTGCCAGGAGGATACGGTTCAGAACGCAACGGTTGCCATATCCGGCGCAGAGCTTACCTTTACGATCCCATCCATTGCCGCAGGCCAAAGCGTCTTGGTCACTTATGATGCGATGCTTTCTGCCGATGTGGATACGGGAGACACCTTTACCAATGTGGCCGCGATCACCCACATCAATGAAGTGGAGGTTTACGGCCCGGCAGAGACCTCTACCACCGTAACCGCCTACCATACCTATCAGGTGCGCTATGTGTGGACAGGGGATATCCCCGCAGGCCTGATCCCCCCGGTTGACAGCAACCACTATACCCCCGGCGCATATTATCCTGTGGATACAAGCTATACCTCCCAGACCAAGCTGGAAAATAAAGACCGCTACGGCAATGTGACCGAGCGATGGACCTTCTCCGGCTGGGATGACCCCAACAGCGGTCTTATGGGCGAGGCGGATGTGACCATTCGGGGTGTATGGCGCTATGAAACCTTTACCTATCCGACCCATCGGGTGATCTACACCTGGTCCGGCGATATTCCGCCCGGTAAGACGCTGCCCTCCGACAGCAATGCCTATGTAGAAAATCAGCCCTATACGGTCGACAGTACCTTCACCGCCGCAATGGTGATCGAAACCAAGGATGTCTACGGCAATGTGACCGGCCGCTACACCTTCTCCGGCTGGGCAGATCCCAACCGCGGAATCATGGGCGATGCAGATGTGACCATTCCTGGCATTTGGCATTATGAGCCGGTGGAGGTGCCCACCTACCGGGTGTTTTACACTTGGACGGGTACGATTCCCGAGGGGCATGTGCCGCCTGTGGACACCAATACCTATGCGCCCAACCAAACCTACCAAGTTGATACCACCTATACCACACCCACGGTGATCTTCACCTACGACGATTTCGGCAATATCAATGGCCGCTACACCTTCCTTGGCTGGACAGATCCCAACGGCGGTGTGATGGGCAATGGGGATGTGACGATCCCCGGTGTCTGGCAGTACCAGACCATGGAGGTATCCGCCCACCGGGTGATTTATGTTTGGTCCGGCGAAGTGCCTGCCGGCGAGATCTTGCCCACCGACGGAAACACCTATGTAAAGAATCAGTCCTACAGCGTGGATGCCACCTACACGGCAGAAACGGTGATCCCCACCTACGACATCTACGGAAATGTAAACGGCCGGTACACCTTCTCCGGCTGGGCAGATCCCAACAGTGGAGTAATGGGTGAGGAGGATGTGGTGGTTCGCGGTGTATGGGAATATGAAACCGTAGCCGTGGAAAGCCATAAGGTGCTGTATGTCTGGACGGGCGCGATCCCCGAAGGCCTGCAGCCACCGGAAGACCATAACAGCTATTTCCCCAACCAGCCCTATACTGTGGATGCCACCTATACGGCTGCCACAGAACTGCTGGCCTACGATGATTACGGCAATCTGATCGGCCGCTACACCTTCTCCGGCTGGACAGACCCCAACAGCGGCGTGATGGGCAATGAGGATGTTACGGTGCGCGGCGTTTGGAGCTTTGAGACTTATACCATCCCCAACTATCGCGTCATTTACGAATGGACCGGTGAAGTCCCACCTGATGAGATACTGCCCACCGACGAGAACACCTATGTAAAGAATCAACCCTACAGCGTAGACGGTACGCATACTGCGGCCACGGTGATCCCCACCTTTGATGATTACGGCAATCTGACCGGCCGCTATACCTTCACCGGCTGGACAGATCCCAACAGCGGAATCATGGGCGAAGAGGATGTGACCGTTCGCGGTGTGTGGGAATATGAAGCTGTCACCGTTCCGGCCTACCGGGTCATCTATGTGTGGACCGGCACGATACCGCCGGAAGTGGAGCTGCCCACCGACGAAAACACCTATGTAAAGAACCAACCCTACCCGGTGGATATCACATATACCTCTGCCACGGAGATCTTCTCCTTTGCGAAAACCCGCGCGGCCGAAACCATTGAAGGCAAATACACCTTCAGCGGCTGGGATGATCCTATGGACGGCGTAATGGGTGAGGCTGATGTGATCATCGTTGGCGTGTGGAAGTTTGAGACCATTGAGCAGCCGCCGGAGATCACACCTCCTGCACCGGAGAGTCCCAAAACAGGCGAGTTCTGGACAACGGAGCGACTCTTCACGCTGATGTCTATGTCTGTGACCGGTATGATCCTTGTGAGCGTACTGTGCGCCAAGAAGAAAGAAGAAGCATAATAAAAAACACCGAGATGAAAATCTCGGTGTTTTTATTATTTGTTTTACATTATCGATCCTCGCGGAAGTAGGAAAGACCCAAACTCTGGGGCGGCTGATGCTCGCGCTTTTTCCGCATACTGGTAATGATCAGCACCAGCAGGGTAACCACATAGGGAAGCAGGTTGAACAGCTCCCGGTTTGCATCGTGACCCAGACGGAAGAAGTGATGCACATAGTTGTAAACATTACACAGTGCGCCGAACAGGAAAGAGCCGGCGATCGCCATGGTGGGCTTCCACAGAGCGAAGATAACCAGTGCGATAGCCATCCAGCCCCGGTCGCCAAATGCATTGTTGGACCAAACACCGTTGGCATAGGCCATAACATACTGCAGGCCGCCCAGACCGGCGATTGCGCTGCCGATGCAGGTTGCCAGGTACTTGTACTTGGTGACATTGATGCCGGCAGCATCAGCGGTAGCAGGGCTTTCACCAACAGCCCGCAGGTTCAGACCCACACGGGTGCGGTTCAGCACGAAGGAGGCAGCCAATGCAATGATGATAGCGCCATAAGTCAAAAAGTCGTGGGACAGGAAGATCTCACCGAACCAACCCAGTTTATCGTAGAAGGGCAGCTTCACGCAGTAGAAATCACTGGTTTTCGTCAGGATGATGTTGGGCAGGTCGCTGTCCACCAGCTTGGCTAAGGAGCCGCCGAAGAAGTTACCTGCGCCGATGCCGAAGGTGGTCAGCGCCAAACCGGTCACATTCTGATTGGCACGCAGGGTAACAGTCAGGAAGCTGTAGATCAGACCCATCAGCACAGAGCCTGCGATGGCGCACAGCAGAGGGATCAGAATGGCCAGCGCGGGGATCATATTCTCACGAATATTGCCACAGGCGTTCTCGTACAGGAAAGCACCGATAACGCCGCTGATCGCACCAACATACATAATGCCGGGAATACCCAAATTCAAATGGCCGGATTTTTCTGTTACGATTTCACCGGTGGAGCCGTAAAGCAGGGGAACACCCAGAGGAATGGAACTGCGGATAAATGCAACGAGAATATTCATTGTTCAGTTCCTCCTTTCGTGGTGTGGCGGAATTTCACGGAATATTGAATGAAGAACTCACAGCCGACCAGGAACAAAATCACGATGCCGGAAACGATGTCGGAGTAAGAGCTGTTCAGGAAGAAGGTGTCAGCAACCTTGGCAGCGCCGGTCTTCAGGAAGGTGACCAAACCGGCCATAGCCGACATAATGAAGGGGTTGAACTGACCCAGCCAGGAGATCATAATGGCGGTAAAGCCTTGACCGCCCATGGTGCTGGTGTTGATGGAGTGGTCTGTACCGGCAACCATCAGCATACCGGCAATACCGCAGATACCGCCGGAGATCAGCATAGTGCGGATGATGACCTTTTTCACATTGATGCCCACATAACGGGCGGTGTTCTGGCTTTCACCCACAACGGTGACCTCGTAGCCCTGCTTGCTGTACTTCAGATATGCATATACAAGAACCGTCAGAACAGCTACGATCAGGATGTTCAGCAGGTATTCCTGACCGAACAGGATGGGCAGATTGCCGTAGGGGACAGGCTTGATGATGTTGGAACCGCCGCCTGCGGTGGTCAGAACCACATAGTAAGCGACCAGCTGCGTGGCCACATAGTTCATCATCAGGGTGAACAGCGTCTCGTTGGTCTTATACTTTGCGTGGAACAGAGCAGGGATCATACCCCAAATGCCGCCGGCCAGCACGCTGGCCACAAAAACGATCAGCAGCAGAACCACATAGGGAACGGAATCACCGATCTTCATCATGCAAATGATGGCAGCCAAACCGCCCATAAGCGCCTGACCTTCCGCGCCGCAGTTCCAGAAGCGCATACGGAACGCAGGAGTTACAGCCAGAGACAGGCAGAGCAGGATAGCAGTACGTTGCAAAAAGCGCCACAAAAGGGTGGTCTTGCCCTGCAGCAGCCGTCCGAACGCGCCAGTGAACATAATGTCATACACTTCGAAGAAGGAAGCGCCGGTGAGCAGGGAGGAGATGATGCCGCTGAGCAGCAGACCCAAGACAATGGCGGCCAAACGGATCAGCCACGCCTTGCCGGCAGCCAGATCGTCCCGCTTAGCAATGTGGAGCAACGGCTCTTTATTCTTTTCTTTGATATTCGCCATAATTAATTGCCTCCTTCCGCGGGATCAGAAGCGACTGCCTCGGATTGGGTCATCAGTAGACCCACATCCTCTTTGGTTGTTGTACGGGCGTCCACAATGCCGGTGATCCGGCCGGAATTGATGACCAAAATCCGGTCACACAGCTCCAACAGCACATCAAGATCTTCGCCAACGAAGATAACGGCTACGCCCTTTTCCTTCTGCTGATTCAGCAGATTGTAGATCAGGTAAGAAGAGTTGATGTCCAGACCGCGGACAGGGTAAGCGGCCATCAGAACGGTGGGGGAGGAGGATATCTCACGGCCAACCAGAACCTTCTGCACATTACCGCCGGAAAGTCTGCGGACGGGGGTGTCAGCGCCGGGGGTCACGACCTCCAGCGTTTTGATGATGTGATCAGCAAGATCCTTGGGCTTTGTTCTTTCCAAGAAAGCGGTCTTGCCCTTGCGGTAGGAGCGAAGCATCATATTGTCCACAATGTCCATATTGCCCACAAGACCCATACCCAAGCGATCCTCGGGGACGAAGGACAGCCGCACACCCAGATCACGGATCTGAATGGGGGTCTTATTTCGCAGGTCGTCCACCTGTTCGGTTTTGGGATTGTGATAGTAAATGTCGCCCTCGGTCAGATGATGCAGACCGGCAATGGCCTCCAGCAGCTCACGCTGGCCGGAGCCTGCGATGCCTGCGATGCCAAGGATCTCACCGCCACGGGCGGTGAAGGAGATGTCATTCAAAATGGTGTTGCCCATGGGGTCAACGGAAGAGATGTGCTGAACCTCCAAGCGGTCGGTCACATTCTTAGGCTCGGAGCGGTCGATGTTCAAATCCATCTTCTTGCCAACCATCATTTCGGTCAGCTGGCTCTCGGTGGTCTCGGCGGTGATGACCGTGCCCACATACTCGCCCTTCCGCAGAACGGAAACACGGTCAGACAGGCTCAGAACCTCGTGCATCTTGTGGGTGATGATGATAATGCACTTGCCATCGTCACGCATACGGCGCAAAACGGCAAACAGCTTCTGAGTCTCCTGCGGTGTCAAAACGGCGGTAGGCTCGTCCAGAATCAGAATGTCAGCGCCCCGGTAAAGCACCTTGATGATCTCAACGGTCTGCTTCTCGCAAACGGACATGGTGTAGATCTTCTTCTTGGGATCAATCTCAAAGCCGTACTTGTGGCAGATCTCGCTGACCTTTTCCTCGGCGGCCTTCAGATTGTACTTGCCCTTTTCCTCCAGACCCAGAATGATGTTTTCTGTGGCGCTGAAGACGTCGACCAGCTTAAAGTGCTGGTGGATCATACCGATCTTGTAGGTAAACGCATCCTTGGGGGAGGCGATGGTAACCTTTTTACCCTCGATGAAAATGTCACCTTCATCGGGGAAATAGATGCCGGAGATCATATTCATCAGCGTGGTTTTGCCGCTGCCGTTTTCGCCCAAAATGGACAAAATCTCTCCGTGGTTGGCGGTCAGGCAAACATTTTTGTTTGCTACCACCTTGGTACCAAAGCGTTTGGTAATGTTAACGAGTTCAATAGCCGGTGTTCTCTCCAAAACAAACCTCTCCTTTTTTCCGGTTCTCAAAAACGGACTGAAGGAAGGCAGTCCGTTTTTCAAAATCGGCGCTATAAACTTGGTAAGGCGGGGCGGGTAAAACCCGCCTCGCCTTATGGTTTTTCAATTATTAGCCGTAGTTACGGTCCAGCAGATTGATGCCGTCGATTTCGATATCGAAGTAAGGACCGGAACGGAACTTGGACTCTTCGAAGATGCCGTTGGCGATAACTTCGGTGTCCTTCTCGAATGCAGCGTCGGTGTCGACGTCAGCCTTGTAAGAGGTCAGAGTCTCGCCCTTAACGGTGAAGTTCTTGGTGTCGAATACGTTGATGGTGCCGTCCTTCAGACCCTTCAGAACTTCGTCCAGCTTAGTCTGAGTGCCTTCAGCAACGTTCTTGCCCATCTCGGTCAGAACAACGGAACCGGTGGACAGAGTGCCGGTCCAGTCGGTGTCGATAGCCTTGCCTTCCTTAACGCAAGTAATCATATACTCGAAGTAAGGAGCCCAGTTGATACGGGAGGAGATCAGGAAGGTCTCGGGGCAAGCAGCGTTGGTGGAACCGTTGTAGGAAATGTTGGGAACCTTAGCGGTCTCACAAGCGGTGGGAGCACCCATAGAGTCAGCGTGCTGGCTCAGCAGTACGCAGCCGCCCTCGATCAGGGACTGTGCAGCCTGCTTTTCCTTGGTCTCGTCGTACCAGGAACCGGTGAACTTAACATCCATAGTTACGCTGGGGCAAACAGACTTAGCGCCCAGGTAGAAGGAGGTGTAGCCGGAGATAACTTCTGCGAAGGTGAATGCGCCAACATAGCCCATCTTAGCCTGCTCAGCAGTGATCTTGTTCTCAGCGATCATTTCGTTCAGCTTCAGACCGGCAACAACACCGGCAGCGTAACGACCCTGATAGATGGAAGCGAATGCGTTGTGGAAGTTAGCAACGCCGGCGGTGTGAGCCATAGTGCCGGTAGCGTGGCAGAACTGCACATCGGGGTACTTCTTAGCAGCCTCGATCAGGAAGGACTCGTGACCGAAGGAGTCAGCGAAGATGATCTCGCAGCCTTCGACCTCGACCAGCTCAACAGCAGCGTCGTAGCAAGCCTGAGACTCGGGGACCTGGGTCTTCTGGACCATGTCAACGCCCATCTTCTCGCAAGCTTCCTTAGCAGCGTCGATGAAGTTCTTGTCGTAGGTGGACTGCTCGTCGTGCAGGAAGATGAAGCCGACTTTCATGGCTTCCTTCTTGCTGTTGCCACAAGCGACCATGGAAAATACCATCAGAGCCACCAGCAGCAGTGCGAAAAACTTTTTCATTGTGTGTTCCTCCATATTTATTGTTTTTACTATATTTACCGGATCCCGAAATGATCCGTTGAGGCATTTCGGAAGGCGATATGGTAAACAAAATAAAAGGGCCTGATAAGGTAGCTATTTCATTGCTTATCAGGCAAATAAAAAAAGCAGAATGCAAACTGCAAACTGCCAGCAACCCCACATCAACGGGGTGATAACCAATAGTCGCAACTTACGGCGTTGCGGTAGAAACATTTGGGCCCAACGCAATCGCGTTACTCCAAAACTATACTGGCAAACCTATTAAATTAACGCTATTATAATAGCACATTTTGTCCTTCGTTGTCAACCGTTTTCCGCTTTTTCGGTGAATTTTATAATAAAAGGGGAAAGAAAAGTTTTTGCTTTGATTTGCCTGATACAAAATACACAACAAAGGGTCGAAAAAGCGGTTTTTTCTGTTGCAAAGAACTGGCAGAACTGATATAATGCAACCATAATCAAAAGAAAGAGGCGTAGCATTATGAACTGTTTGGAAGCAAGGATCGTAAAGGACGGCGTGGTAAAAGAAGGAAATGTGCTGAAGGTAGACAGCTTCCTCAATCACCAGATGGATATTGCGCTGATGAATGAGATCGGTAAGGAATTTTACGAGCGCTTCAAGGACAAGCCCATCAACAAGGTGCTGACCATTGAGGCCTCCGGCATCGCCATTGCCTATGCGGTGGCCCAGCAGTTTCAAGTGCCGCTGGTGTTTGCGAAGAAATCTAAGAGCATCAACATCGCCGGCGATACCTATGTGGCGGAGGTGGAGTCCTTCACCCATAAAAACAGAAACACCGTTGTGGTCTCCAAGCAGTTTTTGTCCGCGGAGGACCGGGTGCTGATCGTGGATGACTTTTTGGCCAACGGCTGCGCGCTGCAGGGTCTGATCTCCATCGTGGATCAGGCAGGCGGCACCGTTGAGGGTATCGGCATCGCCATTGAAAAGGGCTTCCAGGTCGGTGGCCAGATCATTCGGAATCTGGGCTATCACTTGGAGTCTCTGGCCATCGTAGATTCTATGGATCACGAAACCGGCAAGATCGTATTCAGAGAGCAGTGACGAGAAAATGCGGCAGGCACTTTTGTGCCTGCCTTTTTTTGCGCTTATATTGTCGAAATTTCTTGAAAAAAGTCGAAAAATTTGGTAGAATATGGAAAAATAAAGCGCTATCAGCGAATACTCCAAGGAGAGCATGAATGAAACGCTTACTGATTTTACTATTGATCCTGCTGCAGCTGGCAAGTCTGCTGGGCTGTGACCGGCAGGACGGGCTTGCAAATCAAGAAACCGCCCAATCGGAAGGGGCAGAATCTTCCGAAACGGAATCTGCAACAGAAGAAACCCAGCAAACAACACAGGACACTACCGATACAGAGCCTGTGCCCCCGGAGCCGGCCGACGAGGAATTTGTCCTGATCGCAGAGCATATTCCCTCTGTAAAGCTGGAGATCGCCTACGCAACGGAAAACAATTTCACCGGCCAGAAGATCTATGACTTTTCCGAAACCTACCTGCGTTACGGAACGGTGAAAAAGCTGAAGCAGGTGAGCCGGGAGTTGGAAAAAAGCGGCTTAGGTCTGGTCATCTGGGATGCCTTCCGCCCCATTTCCGCCCAAGCCAAGCTGTGGGAGATTTGTCCCAATGCTCGCTATGTGTCCAACCCTGTGACCGGCAAGCGCACCCATAGCCGGGGCAACACCGTGGATGCGACTTTGTATGACCTGACAACCGGTGAAATGCTGTCTATGCCCACGGATTATGATAATTTCACCAAGCTGGCTGACCGGGACTACAGCGATTGCGATGAGCAGGTCGCTGCCAATGCCCTTTTGCTGGAGTCTGTCATGGAGCAGTGCGGCTTTACCCCCTATGAGCAGGAGTGGTGGCACTTTACCGACACGGTGGATTATCCCGTGGACGAGCAATTTGATCCCGGCGCGCCGCTGCTGTGGACGCCCAATTGTGATGCGCATATCAGTCTGCGTAACGGAAGTGGAAACACCATCGCCGAAATCCCCAAGGGCGCAGTGCTGCAGCTGAAAAGCTGGGCAGGCAAGCTGGCCAAGGTGACCTACAACGACCTGGAGGGCTATGTGACAACCGATTACATTATGCCCTACGACCAAGATTATCTGACAAAAAGCCTGTCTATCGTGGAGCCTACAAGCACATACACCTATAGCCAAATGGTGGCGGATATGGCAACGCTGCAGAAGAAATACCCCAAGGTGGTGTCGCTGTCCTCCATCGGAACCTCCGAGCTGGGTGTGGATATCCCGGTTATGCGGCTGGGTGACCCCAACGCGCAGCATTATGTGCTGCTGCAGGGTGCGATTCACGGCAGAGAGCATATGACCGCCTGGCTTTTGATGGCAATGGCGGACTACTGGCTGGCCAATAGTCTATTCTCCTACGGAGATGTTTGCTATCACATTATTCCCATGGCAAACCCGGACGGCGTGGCGGTCTCGCAGACCAAGACCCTGAACGAGGCCCAGCGTGAAATCTATTTCAACGACCTTGCCTATGGCATCACGACCCAAAGCGTGAGCGCCTATGCCGCAAATTGGAAGGCCAACGGCCTTGGTGTGGATATTAACAGAAACTTCCCCAGCGGCTGGGAAACCATCAGTAACCGCCTGTTGCCGTCTTCCGAGAAATTCCAGGGCATACAGCCATTTTCCTCAGCAGAAGCGGCCGCGTTGCGCGATTACACGCTGCAGCATTCGTTCAATGCAACGGTGAATTACCACGCCTTCGGCAGTATTATTTATTATGAGTACGGCGATAAGGAGCCGGTAAACAGCCAATCCAAATCCCTGGCCAGTGCTGTCAAACAGACAACCGGCTACGGCTTGGTTGGCAGCTCCGGCGTAGCGGCTGCCGGCTATAAGGATTGGGTCATGGACGAGCTTGGAATCCCTTCCATAACGGTTGAAATCGGCGTGACCAGCCCACCGCTGGCATACCGGGAGCTCTACAGCATTTTTGCCCGAAACCTCGGCACCTTGCCTGCCGTGGCAATGTGGCTGCAAAGATAATAAGCATATGAAAAAAGAGGAATGATCAAAAGATCATTCCTCTTTGCTTGTTGCGCAATGTTGAAAGCAGGGACACAAGGATTTGTTAAACAGTATAATTGTGTCAAAAGGTTATCTTAGCGGTATATTGCCAGAAAGTTGAAATTCTTGCCACCTTATGATATATTAATGAAAACCAAGGAGGTGCCACAATGGCTTTGATTATTTGCCCTGATTGCAAAAAGCAAATATCTGATCGTGCAGAGCGGTGTCCCTATTGTGGCCTGCCTGCCCAGCATTTCCATCCCCAAAAGGCAGAACAGTCTGCACTCGCTATGGACAACAATCTGGATTATGCAAATCTAGGAAATATCCTGTTATCCTTCGACAAGGATTACTGCACTCTTTTTGGTGCATCACATTACATCACTCATCGAGAAGAAGATCATATGAACGCGGTGTACAAAGAGTATTACAAGACGCTCTGTAACAAGATGATCTTCCAGTATGTGTGCAACAATGCGCGAAACTTCCGGGTGGATATTGATTCTCTAAAATCTTTTCTCACTAAAATGCACACGCTCAGTAATGATGTGATCACTCACAACACAAACTATGTAGATCGTGTACTGGAGCAAGAAAAAGATTATTTTGACCATATTCTTGAGGATATTGATCCTGTAATTAAACTGGACGAAGAGCAACGCCGTGCTGTCATTACTGATGACGATCACTGCTTACTGGTAGCCGGTGCTGGTGCCGGCAAGACTACAACTATGGCAGCAAAGGTCAAGTACTTGGTGGAAAAGCAGGGCATACATCCGGAAGAGATTATTGTAATTTCCTATACTCGAAAGGCTATTGGAGAGCTGCAAGAGCGTATCAATCAAGGGCTAAAGATCCCTGCAAAGATCTGTACCTTCCATGCCTTTGCATTTGACATCGTAAAGAAATTCTCTGTAGAGCCACCCGAAATCAATTTCTCCTCCTACGAGATTATCTTTGAAATGCTGGAAAAGTCTATTTTCAGCAATAAGCACCTGATGCGCAATTTGGTGCTGTTTCTGGGATATTACTTCGATCTTGAGGAAGATGTTTTCAAGTTCGAAGATATGAATCAGTACCATCTTTATAAGGCTGCACAAGACTATGAGACTTTGAAAAGTGGTTTGGGTGAGTATGTAAAGAAAGTGGAGCAGCAGCGTTCCAAGCGAGTAAAAACTTTGACAGGGGAATTCCTGCGCTCGATCCAAGAAGTACAAATCGCCAACTTCCTGTATCTGAACGGCATCGATTATGAATACGAGCGTCCCTATCCCTTTGAGTCGCCAACAAGAAACAAGAAGTATACTCCCGATTTTTACCTCCGCCAGGGTGAACATACTGCGTGGTTGGAACACTATGCCCTCAGCGAGAATGGCTATAATTCTCTGTTTACACCCAAACAAACAGCGAAATACAAAAAAGCAATTCGAGATAAGCGGGACGTTCACGCACGCTGTAAAACAAAACTTTTGGAGACTTGGTCGTTGTACAACGATCGTCGTCCTCTGTTGGAGCACTTGCGCGAGATCCTTGAAAAAGAAGGATTTGTTCTACAGCCCAGAAACTTGACAGAGGTTTATAAGAAGATTGTCGACACGGGCAAAGATAAGTATATCTTTAAATTGATTCAGTTCATGATGAACTTTATCGAACAATATAAAACGACGGGTTATGATGAGAAAGGATTTGAATTACTCCGCAAGAAGACGGACAACGCAAGAACGCTGCTGTTTTTGGATATTGCAGAGGAAGTGTATCACCACTATCAGGCAACATTGAAGCAACGCAATCAAATTGACTTTGCGGATATGATCAACGATGCCCATTTCTATTTGCAAGAGATCGAACAGCAGCATATCACTCTGCCTTACAAGTACATCATCATCGATGAATTTCAGGATATTGCACGGCAGCGATTTAACTTGACTAAGCGACTGTCTGAAATTACAAAAGCCAAAGTTGTAGCGGTTGGTGACGATTGGCAGTCTATCTATGCTTTTTCTGGCTCTGATATCACTTTGTTCACCCGCTTTTTGCAGTTAATGGGCGCTGGAACAGAACTGAAAATTACTCATACCTATCGTAATTCCCAAGAGTTGATTGACATTGCCGGTGGTTTTGTGCAGAAAAATAGTGCGCAGATTCGCAAGCAGCTTCTCTCTCCGAAGCATTTGGAAAACCCTATTGTCATAGAGCCTTTTGATGACTCTGCAAAAATGATGGCCTCGCTGGCGGCGAAAGTAGAAGAGATTATCGGCAAGATCATTGACGAGTTTGGGATCGATTCTTCTATTTTGTTAATAGGCCGGTATAATTACGATATGTACAAGCTCTATAAAACCGGTCAATTTTCTGAGTTGCCAGGTAATCGGGTTAAGTCCGAGAAGTATCCCGATGCCAATATTACCTTCATGACCGCGCATAGTTCCAAGGGCCTTGGTTATGACAATGTGGTGCTGATTAATATGTTTGAGGGTAAGTTTGGCTTCCCTTGCCAAATTGAGGATGATCCCATCATCAAACTGGTCATGTATGAAGACAAGAGTATGCCGTTTGCTGAAGAACGGCGCTTGTTCTATGTGGCAATGACCCGCACCAAGAATCGCGTGTACATTGCAACACCCAAGCATAAACCTTCTCGCTTCCTTGTGGAATTAATCAAGGATTATAAACTATCGTTGCCTGAAGAAATCAATATGCAGACGGTGGATCTATTTAATCTACGTTGCCCGGTTTGTGGATTCCCTCTGAAGTATGAGTTCAACAAAAACTATGGTTTGAATCTGTGGATCTGCACCAATGAAGCAGAGGTGTGTGACTTTATGACCAATGACAAGGTTCACAAACACGACATTTGTCGTTGTCCCAAATGCGAGGACGGATATCTAATTGTGAGGATGAATGTTAAAAATGGCGATGTGTTCTACGGTTGTACGAATTATTACAATGACGATAAGAAGTGTGGCCATATGATTACGCTTAGCTCAGACCCGGTTTAGAACCCTAAGAGCAAATGCTTTTTTAGTGCACATCAGTATACACCTATGGATAAGGGAAAGGCTCAGCTAAAGAAAAACAGCGATAGCAAATGCTATCGCTGTTTTTCTGGCAGGGGCACAAGGACTTGAACCCTGAGCCTACGGTTTTGGAGACCGCCGCTCTACCAATTGAGCTATACCCCTATATCTATCTAAAAGCCGAAGGGCGATTATTTGTGGTGGGCCCTCAGGGATTCGAACCCGGGACTATCCGGTTATGAGCCGGAGGCTCTAACCAACTGAGCTAAGGGCCCGTAAGGACTAAGTGCCTGAGCACCATCGCCGGATTATTATATCATCGGGGTGGGGCAATGTCAAGGTCTTTTCTCGGAGTTTTTACAGGCTTTGCCGGGAATGTAAGAAGTCCGCATATCCTGCAAAAACCTCCAGACCGCGGCCTGGAGGTTTTTCTATAGTTTTTTGGGAATGAGGGTTATGCGGCAGTAGCAGATGCGGCCTTTTTTCGCTTCACGAGCGCTACGACCAGCAGCACCAGCGCGTAGCCGGCAGCATACATAGGCGCCATGACCCACGCGGTCAGGGGAGTGCCCGGGATCAGAGGCTCGGCAATATGGAATGCGTCGCTCATATGGAAGGTCTGCATCAAAAATGCGCCCAAAGTCAGATATGCGGTGAAGCCAAAAAAGGTACAGTACCATTTTTTATAAGTGATGTCGACATACTTGAACATCAAAATCGCCACGGCAAGGGTGGCGGACAGGCTGTGGTGCAGAAGTCCCGAGATGGTGGGCAGATAAAAGAAGGAAAGATCCTGATCAATAAAAGTGGCATAGATCACAGTGGAAATTCCACCAAACAGAGCAAGCAGCCAAGTGAAATGCAGGGTGCTGTTGTTTTTCTTTCCCAGAAGAACACCCAAGGACAGCACAAGGCTGGTCATACCGCAAAAGCTGTCCGGGATGATGCAGTGCCATCTGACCTGACCGTAGCGGAACACTTGCGACAGCCGGTTTGTGAGGATAGCCGCAAAAAGCAGGGCTGCAAGGACCTGCAGGACGATTTTTTGCGAGCGGTTCGTTGCTGCATATTTTTTGCAAAGCAGCAAGCAGGCAGCGGCGATCAATGTGGTAATGATAATGTAAAGGATATGTTCCGTTCCGAAAAGTTGTGGTGCCATAAGAACGCTCCTATCTTTCTTTGCTTATGTGCTTCTATTATGTGCTTTTGGACAGAGAATGTCAAGAGGGAATGGATGGTGTGGAGCCTTGGCCGGCGTTTTCGTCACTCCAGCCTTTTTCGCAGTTTCTCCAGCGCCCGTTTTTCAATACGGGAAACATAGCTTCTGCTGATGCCGATCATTTGCGCTACCTCCCGTTGCCGTTGGGGCGGCTGATCCTGCAGACCGTAGCGCAGGGCAATGACCTGCCGCTCCTGCTCTGTCAGGCAGGTGTCCACTAAGGTACGCAGCTGGGTCAGCTGATCTTTGTTGTTGATAACCTCTGTCAGATCCTCCTCGTCACTGACCACATCCATCAGCGACAGCGCCGCTCCGTCCGTGCCGGTGTCGATGTAATCGGATAATGACACATCCCGGCTGGATTTTCGTTGGGAACGGAAATGCATCAGAATCTCATTTTCAATGCACCGGGCGGCATAGGTGGCAAGCCGGGCTCCCTTGGAGCTGTCAAAGGTGGAAATGCCTTTGATCAGGCCGATGGTCCCGATGGAGATCAAATCCTCCTGATCGGCGGTCTGAGCATAGTATTTTTTCATAATGTGCGCGACCAGACGCAGATTCCGTTCGATGAGTATATTTCGCGCCTCCAGATCTCCTTGGGCGGCTAATTTTAAGTAATGCTCCTCCTCCCGGGCGGTCAGAGGTTTGGGAAAACTTCCGGCGGATAACTGCAGAGAGTATAACAGGCTACTGAGTATCAGCCAAACGGCGGCGTACATAACATCACCTCCGCTATTACTCTATTCCCGGCAGCCCGTCCGTTTTCCTGCCGAAAGCGCAAAAAAGCAGGGATATAAAGTCCCTGCTTTTTACGCGTTATTTAATTCTTTTCGTTCCTTCAGAAGCCGGTAAAGCAGTGGCGAGACCACAACGAAGTAACCGACGAAGGCCAATAGCGTTGCCATAGCAAAGCGTACGAAGGAAGAGGAATCCGCCCAAAAACCGGTGGTCCACTTGCCAATCAGCAGGCAAACAGCGCCGCCAATCAAAAGCAGCGGCACATATTTCAGCATGGAACGGATTTGCAAATGGCTGTTGTGCTTCCGCGCGTAGATCAGATTCAGCACGCCGCAAACCAACTCCGCAGCGCTGGCGGCCAGCGTAACGCCAAATACACCCAGGGGGCGGTACAGCAAAACACTCAAACCAATGTTAACGCCAATGCTGATGGCGCTGTTAACAGAAGGTGCCCGTGTGTTTTGATAACTGTACAGAAAACGGCTGAAAACTTCCCGCAATGCGGACGGAATCAGAATGAATCCGTAGCCAGCCAAAGCAAGGCCTGCTGCGCGGACGCTTTCCGCGCCAAAGGCGCCGCGGCCGAATGCGATGGAAACAATATCTTCCGCGCAAATGACAACCAGAATACTGATAGGGAGCAAAATGGCAACCATCAACGTAACCGTGGTTTTTGTCAAATCAGCCGCTTGTTTTTCCTTGCCGTTTGACAGATGGGAGGTAATGTAAGAAAACAGAATCGAACTGAAAGAGACAATGAATGTAACAATCAGATTGCAAAGGACAGAGGCATAGCTAAGAGAAGTAACCGTTCCCGGCGCCATACCGGACACCAGAATTTTGTTGACCTGCTGGTTGATATACACAGCAGAGTGACCCAAAAGCAGGGGAGCGATTACCTTAAGCAGTTTCTTGATGCTCTCATTGGCGAAGGGATTTCCGGGGGAAAGACGCCAGTAACGCTTGGACAAAAAGCCCAAATACAGAGCGTTAAAAACAGAGTAAGCAAAGAACGCGATGCAAAGAATTTGTACACCCACCAAGTCTTTGAACAGCAGGACAAGGGCGATGATGATAATGCTCTGGTTCAGTCCAATCATCTCGCCGGGTACAAAGCGCTTGTTTGCGTTCATTAAAGATTGGAAAATTGCAATCCAAACAAACAGCAACAACCCGGGAGCGAAGAACCGCAGGTAATTGCTAAGTGTCGCGGACACTTCTGCCGTATAAGACGGCGCGATGATTTTGGAAATCAAAGGCGCGGCAACCATCAGTACGGCGACAAGGCCACCTGCAATCAGCGTAAATACCTTAACTGTGTCGGCTACAAAGCGCTTTGCCTTATCTTCACCCTCTTGGGACAGATAAATGTAAATGGGAATCACCGAGGTGAGCAACACCTGCACAAGGATGTACTGGATATTGCCGACAAACTCCTGAGACAGATTGATAAGGTCTGTTTCGTGCGTGGCTCCAAATGCGCTGGAGACCACCATTTGCTTTACAAAACCGATTAGTTTTGCAAGGAAAATAACACCTGTTACAGAGAAGATGGCGCTAACGATATTCTTTTTTTTCAATGCCTCATCTCCTTAATAAGTGTGAGCGGGTTTATGCGGTCTGAGATTTCTTTTGCCTTTTACATTCTCTGCAAACAGCAAAGAACAAACTTGCGCAAATGCCGGTCAGCGTGCAGAACAGAACGATCAGAACAAAGGACTCCTGCACAGAAGAGGTGTTGTGGGTATGCCGCAAGGTGAACTCCACAGTATCTTTTTCGCCGGGCAGAATGTTGAAAATCACATTGGTTTCTTTTGCGATAGCGTTGGCCTTTTCGCTGAAGGTTTTGAGCAGGGTGTTCCATTCTGTGGTTGCGTCAGCCAGCAGTTGCTTCATCTCTGCTTCGGCCTGTGCCACAGCGTCCTTGTCCTGCAAGGTTACCAGACGGGCCTCGTAAATTTGCACCAACTGCATCTGCTCCAAGCCAGAAGCGGCTGTAGAGAGAATCAAATCATAATTTTTGAGCGTTTCATCTGTCTGGGAAATGGGGGCGTCCATGGTTGCCAGCATTTCAGCAGCGATCTGCGCAACCTCCAACTTGTGGCGGCTTGTCTCCAGATTTTGCTCGCAGTCCTTGGTGTACTGCTCATAAAAGTTTGCGGGAATATAGACGGCACCGACGGCATTGAACTTTTTGTCAATGACGCTCAGAACATCAACATAATAGTCCTCCAACTCCAGCAGAACATCAGTCATATCCTGTTTTTGCTGAGCAGTCAGGTTGTTTTTGCCTACAAAACCCTTTTGGTAGGCAACGGCCGTATCATAACTGCTCTTAAGCAACTTATAGTAAGCGTTATAGTAATTGGAATTCATCTTGATGGTGGAATTATCCACTGCGGGCAGCGCCTCGGCTTCGCCGGCAGCCTCACCGGCACCTTTGTCAGCAAAGGCAACACCTGCGCCAACGCCGACCAGCGCGAAAATGAGCACAACAATGATGATAAATTTCCACTGATGCTTCAATGCATCGAACAGGGTTTTTGCACCAAATTCTTCGTATTTCATAAGATGTTTTTTTCCTCCTTCGGGAAAATATATAAAAGAAGGCACAGCAGCAAGAAGCCGCCGGTTAAGAGGACAGTACTCCAGGAACTGTCAATAAAGGAAATTGCGTAAAATACGCAGAAGGGGAACACAATTTTCTTATCCGCATTGCCGGAGAACATATCTAAGATGCGGAACTCAATGGTGATAATCAGCGGCATAATGAACATACCCAAAACGGGAGGGAGATTTGCGTACATATCACCCAAAAGTCCGTTGTTGGCATTTTGGTTAAAATAGTTTCTGAATTCACCGATAATGCGGGGAATGGTTGCGGTGTAAATGCCGTCAAAGGAGAATTTGCCCAGGATGCCGTCTCTGAAAAGATTTAAGGGATTCTCCCCGAAAAATTCTGCATATTGGGAGCCGATCTGCACAGGCAGCAAACACAGCCGACGGAAGAAGGTATCCGCGATATAACTGCTGCCCCGCACCGCAAATTCTGCAAATGCCACCAAAACGGCCAATGCCATCAAACCGCCGAACCATTTGGCCATCCAGGGGCGGAACACGATCCAGCAGCCCAATGCCAAAATCAGCATAAAGAAGATGGCTTTGTGGGCGGCGATGGAGAACAAAAACAGAAATACGATACAAAGGAAAAATGCAATCAGGTATCTCTTTTTCTTCAGCCAGTACAGAATCAGCACAGACAGCACGCAAGGCATCATAGCCAGCGCATAGGACAAAATGCCGGGAATCTGATAGGCGGCCGCCTCGGCCCGAATGCCGTATACATTTAAAATATCAAAAGTCAGACGGAATCCGGTGTACCGGCCGGAGATGAACATAATCAGCGCGGCAGAACCCACAGTCAGAAGCGGAAACAGCCACTTAACACGCTGGGTGGGAAACGGCTTTACAGTCAGAACAGGCACTTTTGCCTGCAACAAAAGCAGCACAGCCCAATAGATAACAGCAACGATGTAGAATCTGTAGTCCAAACCTCTGCAGCCGTAATAGCAGGTCATAGGGATGAAAAACAGGTAATTGATAATTGTAAAAAGGGTTGCAGAAGCGTGCTTTTGCTGCTGATGCCAAGCCACCGCCGGTGCAAACAGGAGAACCGTCAGCAGCGATATGACGTAACGCAGCGGATAGGGCTGCGTAATAAAACCGGCATACGCGTGAACGGGGGAGATGACTTTGATATAAAGGGCATCAAACAAGAGCCGATACACAATTATCAGCAGCGCATGAATGATTAAGGGGTGCGCGTTGCATATGGCTGCAACCTTGCTGTTTCTGATTTTTTTAACAAGTGCTGCTTGGCAGATTTTGTCGCGGAAACGCGCAAACCGCTCTTTCCACGATTCCAAGCATTTCATCATTTATCAAATCTCCCGGTAAAGTCGGTGGATGCAACATCCTTCAGGGGCAGTTTCACAGGCTTGCCGGTGGCGGCAGACTGGTAAATTGCCAGAATCATTTCCAAAGCGTTTCTGCCGGCGACGGCATCCACATAAGGCTTACGGTCGTTCTCGATGGCGTCCATCATATCGGCAAACAGGCTGGTGTGGCCGTTGCCGTAAACATTGGAGGTCTGCTCCTGCAGGCCCTTGTTCTTCTGGTCGTCTTCGCTCTCGTCGGCAAAATCCCAAACGTCAATGTTGTTGGTGGAGGTGCCGCCGATTTTCACGGTGCCGGTCTCGCCGAACATATAAAGGGTTTCTTCCAGATTCTTGGGGTAGACGTTTGTGGTGCCTTCGATGGTGCCAACGGCGCCGTTTTTGAACTTTACAACGGCCATACCGATGTCTTCGCACTCTAAGTAGTCGTGGAACTGCTGCTTGGTAACACCGTAAACTTCCTCAACCTCTTCGCCCATCATCCAGCGCAGCAGGTCAATGCCGTGAATGCACTGATTCATCAGGCAGCCGCCGTCCTGGGCCCAGGTGCCACGCCAGGGAGCCTGGGTGTAGTAGCCTTCGTTACGATTCCAGCGGACATGGATAGAGCCGTGGGACAGTCTGCCGAAACGGCCGGCTTCCACAGCCCGGCGCAGCTCCTGAATGGCAACATTAAAGCGGTTCTGGTGGCAGGCAGCAACTTTCACGCCCTTTGCTTCGCTGCGGCGGATGATTTCCTCTGCGTCGTTAATGGACATAGCCATAGGCTTTTCGATGATCACATTTACGCCGTTGTCGATGCAGTGCAGAGCGATTTCTGCGTGAATGCCGGACTCGGTGGCGATGGAGGCCAGAGTGATGTCGTTTTCAGCCAGCATCTGCTTGTAGTCGGTGTAACGTTTGATGGAAGTGTCCTTCTCCAGGCCGTGCTTGGCCAGCAGATTTTCCATGGCCTCGGGCAGCACGTCACAGACGGCAACCAGATTCAGTTTGTTGTTCAAAACGGCTTTGATATGGTTGGTTGCAATACGGCCGCAACCGATCAGTGCGTAATTCATAATTTTCTATCCTTTCATTATGACAAGATTTTTCGAATGATGGGGTCGATTTTATCGTAGGGGTAGTCGGTGTGCTGATGCGCCGGCGCGGCCATCAGGCGGTCGAAGTCTTCGTCGCTTAATCCGAAGCGTTCTTTGATTTGGGCAATATACTGCGCCATCAGCGCTTCATCATACATAGGTTCTTCTGCCTCTTTCAGTGCTTCCTCACGGGTCATCTGTCCGGAGACGATCATGCTGGACAGGTGGGAGGTGCGCTTGTCAACACCGAACTTTTTGGGCAGCCAGTACAGCTGGAGAAATGCAGTCAGACTGTTTTCCAGATGCTTTCTGCCGTAGTATTCAAAACCGCAGAATTCCTTCAGTTCCTTGAATGCCCGATCCCGGTTGTAATCAATATAATTGAGCAGCCGCAGATTTTGCATTTTGCCGGTCTTCTGCATGATATATTTCTTGTAGGAAGAAACGAATTTCAGTTTGTTGATCTTGGTGGTGCCGAATTTGCGGTTAATGGCCTTGATATTGACCACATCCATGGCGCTGTGGGTGTTGCCTTGCTGTAAAATGGATTCCAGCGCAAAGTTGCCGCCACCCAGGAAGTACCGGATACCTGTCTTTTCCACCATATCATATAGGAAAGCAAACAAAATGTTGTCCTGGGGGATTGCCAGGTTGGGAACGCCGGCTTCCATATAGGCGCGGGTCAGTGCGTCGTACTGCTCTTTGTCCGGCACGATGGTGTGCAGATCAATTTTGCAAGCCTCGCACAGTTTGCGAATGTTTTCTTTGGAAATATCCGTGTCAAAGCCGTCGTCAATGTGGACGGCCAGAATCCGCAAGCCCCACTTGTAGCCCAAATAGGCCAAATAAGAGGAATCCAGACCGCCGGAAATACCCATGATGCAGTCATAGTCCTTGCCCTTGCCTTCTTCCTTGATTTTTGTCAAGATAGCCTGCAGGCGGGCGTTTCCCTCTTCACCGGGGAAGTATACGGTGTTAATTCCGTTTTCAGCCTCTGTGCAGTAATTGCAGCGGCCGTTTTCGTCAAAAGTAATGGTATTGTCGCTGGCATTGTCCATAATGCAATGGGTGCAACGCTGATATGCCATATTAAACGGCACCTCCTGTGATAGTTTCATAAAGCGCGAAGAGTTTTTTCTCCTCTACGCTCCAGTTAAATTCTTCATTGATCGCGCGACGGCCGTTTTCACCCATTTTTTGGGCATCCTCGGGGTTGTCCAGCAGATAGGTGATTGCGTTCGCAATTTCTTCCGGCTGATCGGGCGTCACGCAAATGCCACAGTGATAGCGCTCCACAAATTCCTGCCACAGGGAGAAATTCGTGCAGATAACCGGCAAACCGGCCATCATCTCTTCGAAAATCTTGGTGTTGCCGATGGTGCCCTTGTTCCAGTCCGTGTTGCGACCCGGTTGCAGAAGGGCAATGCCGGCCAAACTGACGGACAGATGTCCGTTTACCTGCTGGTGAGGGATCTTGCCCAGGTAATCCACCTGAGACCAACCGGGCATAGATTGCAGTTCGCTTAAATAACTGCTGTCAGCAATGCCGCACAGAACATATCGGCACTGGGGCACTTGTTCCAGTGCGCGCAGCAGGGTGTGGTGATTCCACTGACTGGAAATGCCGCCGGCGAATGCCACCCGGCACTGCTTTTCCGCTGCCGCTTCTTCCTGTGCGGAAAGAATGGGGAAGTTGGCAACCTGAACAGTTTGGGGATTGATGGCTTTGAAGTAATCCACAATGTTGGGGGTCACGCTGATAATGCCATCCAACTTTTTGCAAATGCGGGTCTGATAGGCAGAATACAGGTTAAATACCAGTTTCCGCACAAATGCAGGCAGCCATTCCTTTTCAAAAATCGCTTCGGCGGTGTGTTCGTGGCTGTCAAAAATAACTTTTTTGCCTTTTCTTTTCAGTTTCAATGCGCAGGACAGCAATTCCGGGTCGTGGAGATGATACACATCGGCATCCACACCCAGCGCGGTTTTGTAAGCGGTTTTGGAAGTGCAGAGCATCCGCTTGATACGATTGGACGCAATGCTTCCGAAGCCTACAATATGCACGCCGCCTTTTTCATAGCATTCGCCCTGTTGCACAAGATATACATCATATCCTGCCTGGGCCAGGGAAATACATTCTTTTTGGAAAATGCGGACATCTTCCTTGGGGTGTGCGCTTGTAACATGGCAAACCTTAATCATGTAAAAACTCCTTGATAATATCCACAATCTTTTCAGCGCTGTGGCCGTCGCCAAAGGGCTGATAAGCGGGATCAAATGTTACAGGGCGGTTGACCTTGGCTAAAATATCCTGTTTTTCAGGCTTGGCCAGTACATTGTAGCCGTCCAGCATAGTTTCGGGCCAGACAACGAAGTCCAGCACGGTTACGCAGGGCTTTCCGGCAAAGAAAGCCTCCCGCTGTACGCCGCCGGAGTCGGTAACAATTTTCTCGGCCTTGTTCACCAGAGAAATAGAGGTCTGATAGCCAACAGGCAGAGTCAGAATGATATTCTTATAGCCCTTTTCCTTGCACAGGCGTTCGGCCCGGGCGTGGTTACGGGGATGCACAGGATAAACGGTCGGTGCATCCAGCGCCTCCATAGCAGAGAAAATGCCGTCCAATTTCTCATCGGTATCCGTGTTCTCTTGCCGGTGGCAAGTCATATAATAGAATTTTTCGGGAAGCACAACGTTGTTTCCGGAAAAATCAATAATCTCAGTCAGTTCACTGCCGTCTAACCGGGCAGTGTAGTAGCAAAATGCGTCATACATGGGGTCACCCACAACGGTGGACAGGTGGCCCAGTCCTTCACGCTCCAAAAAGCGCAGGCTGGACTCGGTGCAGGGCAGATTGATGGCAGAAAGATGGTCAGTCACCGTGCGGTTGACTTCCTCGGGACTATCCAGTGTGCCGAACCGGTTACCGGCTTCCACATGGCACACGGGGATGTGCAGTTTTACCGCAGCCAGCGCCGCGGCCATGGTGGAATTGGTATCTCCGAAGAGCAGCACCATATCGGGCTGCTCTTTCAGAAATACTTCTTCCAATTTGATCAGCATCTGTCCGGTCATCTGACCATGGGTGCCGCCGGAAACGCCTAAATTGTAGTCGGGTTTCGGAATGTCCATTTCCTCAAAGAACACATCAGACATATTGTGGTCATAGTGTTGGCCGGTATGGATCAAAACCTCATGGTAGTGTTTGCGCAGCACCCGGGATACAACTGCCAGTTTGATGAACTGGGGACGGGCGCCGACGACCGAACAGATTTTTTTCATTTACAGTACCTCGATGTTTGTTTTGTTTTCGATGTTCTTGGTTACGTTCTTGCAGTCGAATACGGGAACGCCTGCGTTTGCAACCATATTGTAGTCCACATTGGTGTGGCCGGTGGTGATGCAGACCAGGTCATAGGAGTTCAGGATCTCGGTGTTGATAGCGGGAATGCCTTCGAACCACTGACCCTTTTCACGATACTTAGCAATGTAAGGATCGTAGAAGTCTACGTTTGCGCCGGTCTTGTGGAACTCCTCGATAACATGGATAGCGGGGCTCTCACGGTAGTCGTCGATGTCCTGCTTGTAAGCAACGCCCAGAATCAGAACCTTAGCGCCGTTCAGAGCCTTCTTGTGGCGGTTCAGAATCTTGCCGGCACGCTCAACGGTGTACTCGGGCATCCGGTCGTTGATCATCATGGAGGACTCAATCATGGAGGTGTGGAAGCCGTACTCACGGGCCTTCCAGCTTAAGTAGTAGGGGTCAAGGGGAATGCAGTGACCGCCCAGGCCAGGGCCGGGATAGAAAGCCTGGAAGCCGTAGGGCTTGGTCTTTGCAGCGTCGATAACTTCCCAGATGTTGATGCCCATCTTGTTGCACAGAATAGCCAGTTCGTTCACCAGACCGATGTTGATGTTACGGTAGGTGTTCTCCAGGATCTTTTCCATTTCTGCAACAGCAGGGGAGGAAACGGTGTGCACATCGCCGTCCAGAATTGCGCGGTAAACCATGGAAATAACTTCCATAGCGTCCTCGCCGATAGCACCAACGACCTTGGGGGTGTTGGAGGTCTTGTAAACCAGGTTACCCGGGTCAACACGCTCGGGGGAGAAGCCCAGATAGAAGTCCTCACCGCAAACCAAACCGCTGCCCTTTTCCAGAATGGGCTTTAAGAGTTCTTCGGTGGTGCCGGGGTAGGTGGTGGATTCCAGAACGACCATAGTACCCTTTGTCAGATACTTGGCAATGGCCTCAG
Source organism: Faecousia sp. (assembly GCA_045614325.1). Classification (GTDB taxonomy): domain Bacteria; phylum Bacillota; class Clostridia; order Oscillospirales; family Oscillospiraceae; genus Faecousia. The sequence goes on from JAZLCU010000054.1 coordinate 36,217, forward strand.
CGGAGGAGCGCACATAACTGATGTCAGGCTGCTGGTGAGCGTCCAGAGGAGTGGGAACGCAAATAGCGATGAAGTCCACGTCCTTCACAAAACTGAAATCGGTGGTAGCCTTCAGCATACCGGAAGCAACCAGTTCCTCAAGATCAGCATCCACAACGTCGCCGATGTAGTTCTTGCCTGCGTTGACCAGGTCAACTTTTTCCTTCTGTACGTCGAAGCCGATGGTCTTAAAGCCGTGCTTAGCCTTGTCCACAGCCAGAGGCAGACCTACGTAGCCCAGACCGCAAACACCCATAGACAGGGTTTTGTTTTGAATTTTTTCAATCAGTTGTTCTTTGATAGACATATCAGTCAATCTCCTTTACAATTTCATCTGATTTTTCATATTTTTTATTGCAGGCGGGGCAAGTTGCCTTTCCGTCTGTAAACTGCAGTTTTGCGCCGCATTGGCACACATAGCCGTGTACCTTTGCAGGGTTGCCGTAGACCATAGCATAGTCCGGCACATTTTTGGTAACCACGCTGCCTGCGCCGATGAAGGCGTACCGGCCGATGTCGTGGCCGCAAACGATGGTGGCGTTGGCGCCAATGCTGGCACCCTTTTTAACGGTGGTTTTCCGGTATTCGTCTTTCCGTTCAATAAAGGAACGGGGGTTAATCACATTGGTAAATACGCAGGACGGACCGAGGAATACGCCGTCCTCGCAGATAACACCGGTGTAGACCGACACGTTGTTCTGAATCTTCACACCCTCACCCAGGACAACGCCCGGGGAGATGACAACGTTTTGGCCGATGTTGCACTTGTTGCCGATGGTGCAATCCTTCATAATGTGGGAGAAGTGCCAGATTTTGGTACCTTCACCGATTGTGCAGCCCTCATCCACATAACTGGACTCGTGTACGAAGTAATTTTTCTCCATTACAGCGCCTCCAAAACAGTGTCAATGACGGTTTTCTGATCCTCTGCGGTCATATAGGGGTGCATGGGCAGGGACAGGGTTCTTGCGCAGTAATCGTTGGCGTTTTCAAACTTCTCACCGTAAGCAGGCTCGTTTGCAAACACAGGCAGAGCGTGCTGGGGAGTGGGGTAGTAGATCATATTGGGGATCTTCTTCTCGGTCAGGTGAGCAAGCACCTTGTCGCGGGTTGCGGTGTCCTTGGCAAGAATTGCGTACTGTGCGTAAATGGACTGGCAGCCGTCGATGACATAGGGGGTGGTGAAGTCCTTCTCGAATGCTGCGTTGTAGGTGTCGGCCACATTTTGACGGTTGTCAATTTCGTGGTCGATCATAGCCTTCAGCTTGGGTAGCAGGATGGCAGCCTGAATGGTGTCCAAACGGGAGTTCACACCAACGCGAATGTTGTCGTATTTGCCCTTGGGGCCCTTGCCGTGGACGCAAATGCTGCGGCATACAGCGGCCAGTTCGTCATCGTCCATGAAGATGGCACCGCCGTCACCGTAGCAGCCCAAAGGCTTGGCAGGGAAGAAGGAGGTGGTAGCAATCTGACCGAAGGAGCAGCACTTCTTGCCCTTGTAGGAAGCACCGAAACTCTGTGCGGCGTCCTCAATCAGGATCAGGTTGTACTTTTCGCAGATGGCATTGATTGCGTCGTAATCGCAGGGGTTGCCCAAAATGTCAACGGCTACAACAGCCTTGGGGGTCAACTTGCCTTCAGCCAGCACAGCCTGAATCTGACGCTCCAGACTTTCGGGGCAGATGCAGTAGGTGTCGGGCTGAATGTCGCAGAATACGGAGGTGGCGCCCAACATCTTGGAAGGCTCAGTGGAGGAGATGAAAGTGATGTCGGGGCAGAACACTGCGTCGCCCTCACCGATGCCGTAGAGCATATAGGCAATCTGCAAAGCGTCTGTGCCGTTGGCGCAGGTGACGCAGTGCTTGCGTCCCACGAATGCGGCCAACTTTTCTTCCAGTTCCTTCACCTCAGGACCGCCGATGAAACGGGCGGACTCCATAACGGACAGAACATTTGCGTTAATTTCTTCTTTTAGCGCAGCGTATTGCGCCTTCAGGTCAATAAATTCCATAAAAGCAAACTCCTTCATTTGTCTATGTGTAAAGAATATGCGGATTCAGGGTTTTTGAAACAATTCGGCAAATTGCTTTGCCAGCGCGGTGTAGTTGTATTTTCCCATGGCAGCCTTGCGGCCGTTTTCACCCATAGCAGCCAACCTGTCGGCAGGCAGCTGTTGCATAGCGCAAATGGCATCGCACAGAGCCTGAGGGTCACCGGCCTTTACCATAACGCCGCAGTCTTCGTCGGTGAGGATGGTATCGGGGGTGTCGATGGAGCAAATAATGGGCTTGGCAGCCATCATAGAGTCAAACAGTTTGTTCATACAGATGCCAAAACGGTAAAGGGGAGAGGACAAACCCGTTAAGCAGGAGCAGTCAAAGTAAGACACCAAGGACGGCACCGCCAACTTAGGCACAGAAGGCAGGAATGTCACCGTGCTGATGCTTTCGTCTTCTGCCCGCTTTTGCAGGCGCTTTTTCTCCACACCGTCACCTACCAAGACAACCTGGATATTTGTGCCATCCAGCAGTTTAGCAGCGTCCAGCAGCGTGTCCAATGCATTAGACAGGGCGTGTCCGCCAAAGTAGCCAACGATGAACTTGTCCTTCTTCAGCTCTTTCAGCGTGTCCACGTGGGTTTGGGGCAGCGCAGTGGGATTTTCCCAATCTTCCAAAACAACGCCGTTGCGGATACAGGCGAACCGGCCGTCCCGTAGACCGTGCTGTTTCATATACGCTTCCGAAAGAGAGAGGAGGGAAACCACATAATCGGACCTGCGATACGCGGCATTTTCCGCAATTTGCATCGCCACGATAAAGGGGTTGCTCCGGGACATACCGCCCAATTCCACCGGGGAGGCCGGCCACATATCGTGAACCTCGTGAATGAGGGTGGCCTTGGTCTTTCGGGCAATGGCCCGGGCAGCGTAGGTATCCAGCGGATAGGTGGAGGAAGCAATCACCACATCGGGCTTTACCATCTTGGAAATCTTTCCTGCGTGCAGCAGAAGTTTACCCACAAAACGGGCCATGGTCAGGGCACGCTTGACACCGTTGCCCTCGTATGCGCCGGTTTTGAACCAAATGTAGCGGATGCCGCCCTCTTCACTTTCCTGAAAGTCGGCTTCGATTGTGGGGTTATTTTGCCGCAGATGGGAGTAATCACCGGCCAAAATGGTGACTCGGTGGCCTAATTTGAGCCACTCCTGAGCCAAATAAAAAGGCCGGAACTCCATACCCATTGCCGTAGAGCCGGCATAGTGGTTGATGAGTAATATATTCACAAAGAAACTCCTTTTGTATCAGTCGGACTTGAGTACCGCAAGAACGGTCTTAAAACAGGTGGCAATATCGTCCCAAAAGCTGAACTGCAGAATGCTTTCCAGATTGTACTGCATTTTGCCGGGCAGGACTTCCTCAATGTAGGTCTTGTCCACATCCTCAGCCTTGTCCAAAAGCTCAGCTTCGTCCTTGTAGCGGATGCTGGCAATGCTAGTCACACCGGCAGGCAGCAGCAGAGTAGCCATCATCTCCGGGGTGTAGGCGGCCACATACTTGGGAACCTCGGGACGGGTGCCCACAAAAGTCATATCGCCCAAAAGCACATTGATCAGCTGAGAGATCTCATCCAGACGGCAGGCGCGGATAAAGCTGCCCACTTTGGTGATACGGGAGTCGTTGCCCACGGTGACCAGAGAGCCGATCTTGTCGGCATTGTTCACCATGGTGCGGAACTTGAAGATCCGAAATTCACGACCGTACTGGGTGACGCGTACCTGCCGGTAAAACACCGGGCCCCGGGAGTCAAGCTTGATGGCAATGGCCAGAATCAGAAAAGCCGGACTCAGCAACAGGAGCATAAAGGAACTCAGCGCCACATCAAAGATCCGCTTCAGCAGCAAATTGCCTGTTTTCTTCTGCAGCGCTTCGTAGTAAGGCTTTACTGCGTCGGTCTGCATATTTTCGGGCAGGTCTTCCCACCGAATCAATCTCATTTCAGATACTCTCCCAAAACTTTCTTAAAGCAATCGATCACATAATCCACCTGCTCGTCAGTCAGACAGGTATGCAGGGGCAGGCTGATCTCGTTTGCGAAGTGGGCGTAGGCATTGGGGTAATCGGCAATGTCAAAGCCCATATTTTTGTAAGCGGTGTGCATAGGCAGAGGCTTATAATGCACATTGCAGGCCACGCCCAGCTCAGCCATCTTGGTGATGATGTCGTTGCGCTGTTCGGTGGTAATGCCGGGAACGCGGCAGATGTACAGGTGGCCGGAAGATGTGTGCTTGCCGGTGTAATGGGGCAGGCTTTCCACATCCAGAGGGCAGAATGCAGCATCGTAACGGCAGATGATCTCCTTGCGGCGCCGGAGCATTTCGGGATAACGCTTCATTTGGGCCAGGCCGATAGCCGCGGCCACATCGGTCATATTGCACTTGTACCAGGTGCCCACGATGTCATACTCCCAAGCGCCCAGCTTGGTTTTTGCCAAAGCGTCCTTGGACTGACCGTGCAAAGAGAACAGCTGCAGCTGACGGTAAATATCCTCGTTGTCAACACCCTCGATGGTGCGCCAGGTCAGCGCGCCGCCCTCAGCGGTGGTCAGATTCTTCACGGCGTGGAAAGAGAAAGAGGAGAAGTCTGCCAAACTGCCTGCGGGCTTACCGTTTTGTACCGCGCCGAATGCGTGGGCGGTGTCTGCCAGAATGGCGACCCGACCAAAGGCTTTCTGCAAAGGCGTTTTGGGGTTAAACAGAGACTTCTTCTCATTCACAATTTGATACAGCCGCTCGTAATCACAGGGGACACCACCCAAATCCACAGGGATAATGGCCTTGGTGTTTTCGGTAATGGCAGCGGCCACCTGCTCGTAGTCAATGGCAAAAGAATCCTTCTGCGTATCCACAAGCACCAACTTTGCGCCCACATGGCAAACCACGGATGCGGAAGCGGTGTAGGTGTAGGCACAGGTAATCACTTCGTCACCCTCACCAATACCCAAAAGCCGCAGGGCCATCTCTGCGCAGGCGGTCTGGGAGTTCAGGCAAACAGCACGCTCGGTGCCGCAAAAAGATGCCACCTGCCGTTCCAATTCCTTGGTGCGCGGGCCGGTGGTGATCCAACCGGAACGAAGGGCTTCGACGACTTCTGCAATTTCGTTTTCGCTGATGTCCGGAGGGCTGAAAGGAATGTTCATATTGTTATCCTCATTTCTTATCGTTAGCACCCGAAAAAAGGGTGCGAAAAAGGGCAATATTTTTACGCTTATTTTTCCGCATACATTATATCATAAAATTAAAAATTTGCAACCCCCGACAATGTTTTCTATCATTTGACAAAAAGCCTCTGTCTACAACAAAAAAATATGGAAAAAAGCACAAAAAAACGACAAGAATGTGAACTTTTCGTAACAAAAAGAGGGCAAAGAAAAACACCCCGGATGCAGATGGTGCATCCGGGGTGAAAAGGATGAGGTTATACGCCGGAGTAAGCGGCAAAACCGCAGTCAACGGGCAGGACCACGCCGGTGATAGCGGAGGCGGACTTGTCGTCGCACAAGAACAGGGTCGCGCCCAACAGCTCAGAAGCATCCACAAAGCGGTTTGTGGGAGTGCCGTTCAGGATCTTGGCGGAACGGGCAGTGGGTGTACCGTCGTCGTTAAACAGCAGCGCCTTGTTCTGGGCGGATACCAGGAAGCCGGGAGCAATGGCGTTGCAGCGGATGCCGGTGCCGGCAAAGTGGGTAGCCAGCCACTGAGTGAAGTTGGAAATACCGGCCTTGGCGGCGGAGTATGCAGGGATCTTGGTCAAGGGGGTGTAGGCGTTCATAGAAGAGATGTTCAAAATGACGCCGGCCTTCTTGGCGACCATATCCTTGGCAAAGGCTTGAGTAGGAAGCAGAGTGCCCTGGAAGTTCAGCTTGAACACGAAGTCCACGCCGGAAGCCTCTAGATCGAAGAAGGACTTGCCGCCCTCCTTAGCCTCGTGCTGATATTCGTTGTCGGTGGTAGCCCGGGGGTTGTTACCGCCTGCGCCGTTGACCAGAATGTCACAGGGACCCAGATCGTTCAAAACTGCCTGATGGACAGCCTCCAGAGATTCCGGCTCCAGAACATTTGCCTTGTAGCCTTCGCAGATAAAGCCTTCAGCCTTCAGCTCGTCAGCCAGCTTCTTAACGGCTTCCTCGTTCAGGTCCAGGGCGGCAACCTTTGCGCCGCTCTGGGCAAAGGCACGGGCCATAGCGCCGCAGATCAGGCCGCCTGCGCCGGTCACAACGGCAACCTTGCCGGAAAAGTCAATGTTTAAGGGAAGATCGATCATACTTTTTACCTCCAATTTTTGCTTTTGCGTTTAGAATGTCCTTATTGTAGCACAAAAAAACCCATATCGCAATAGCCGTTTTGCCAAACATTTCCGAAAATCCTATATTTACAAACAGCCGGCTCTGTGATATGGTAAGAGTAAAGAAATGAGGTGCTTTTATGGGACGATTTGCCGATTGGATCAGCATCAAATCCCCGGCGCAGAGGGCGAAGGAGGCGGAACGCTATAACCGCTGGGCTTTCCCTCACGGCCAAAATCAAAGACAGAAGATCGAACAGCTTCTGGCGCAGCTGCTTCCCGAGGAGGACAGCAAGATCGCAATGATGCTGTTTTTGCAGGGCAAGCAGGCCTATACCGGCGAAGAGCCCATCTGGGGCGATGGCCCACGGGAATGCTCTGACCGGGAGCGGATTGCCTATGCCATCCGGGCGATGGAGGAGAATCTGCGAGGCAAAAAGCGGCAGCGGATCGCCCGCTTTTTGGCGCTGATCATCGCCGATCAGCAGATCGATGAAACCTTGAATTATCCCACGGTAGAACAGCTTTTGGCGTTGTCCGAGACCTTGGAGCAGTACCTTTAACAAAATTATGTAAACCAAAGGCGCATCTTTTGCAGGATGCGCCTTTTTTCTTTGAAAATAAAGATGTTTTTTTGTATACAATCTATTGACAAAGCGGAAAGCCTATGTATAATTGTATACACGGATTCCAAAATTCGGAAATCCACAACAGGAGAAAAGTGAGGAGAAAGTATGTTAGAGATTTCCAACAAGACCAATTTGCTGGAGCAAAAATCCTATAAATATTCTTTGCAGGATATTGCTGAGCCCAACCTGCAGCGTGACATCTACACCGAGGGTATGGTGCCGAAGGTAGCCTTCAACCACCGCCGTGTGCCTATGAATATGCCGCAGGAAATTTGGATCACCGATACATCCTTGCGTGACGGTCAGCAATCCGTTGAACCCTACACCGTGGATCAGATCGTCAAGATCTATAAGCTGCTGAACAAGCTGGGCGGCCCCTACGGCATCATCCGCCAGACCGAGTTCTTTATCTATAGCCAAAAGGACCGGAAGGCTATTGAAAAGTGTATGGAGCTGGACCTGAAATTCCCGGAGATCACCACTTGGATCCGAGCCAGCAAAGAGGACTTCAAGCTGGTTCGAGATATGGGCATTAAGGAAACGGGCATTTTGGTCAGCTGCAGCGACTACCACATCTTCAAAAAGATGAAGATGACCCGTAGTCAGGTTATGGAGCATTATTTGGCAACCGTTCGGGATGCCTTTGATGCAGGCATTATGCCCCGCTGCCACTTGGAGGACATCACTCGGGCAGACTTCTACGGCTTCGTTGTTCCCTTTGTCAACGAACTGCAGAAGCTGTCTCAGGAGGCCGGCGTACCCGTGCGTATCCGGGCCTGCGACACTATGGGCTACGGCGTGCCTTATACCGAGGCTGCAATGCCCCGAAGCGTGGCCGGCATCATCTACGGCCTGCAACACTATGCGGATGTGCCCAGCGAAATGCTGGAGTGGCACGGCCACAACGACTTCTATAAGGCTGTTGCCAACGCCTCCACCGCCTGGCTCTACGGCGCGTCTGCCGTTAACTGCTCCCTGCTGGGTATCGGCGAGCGTACCGGCAATATTCCTTTGGAGGCTATGGTCTTTGAGTATGCATCCCTGCGTGGCTCTATGGACGGTATGGATTCCACCGTTATCACCGAGATCGCCGAGTTCTTCCGGGAGGAAATGGGCTACAATGTGCCGGATATGACCCCCTTTGTGGGCCGGAACTTCAATGTGACCCGGGCCGGCATCCACGCCGACGGCCTGCTGAAAGACAAGGAAATTTACACCATTTTCGATACGGAAAAACTGCTGAACCGCTCCGCAACCGTGCAGATCGGCAAGGCATCCGGCTTGGCCGGCATCTCCTACTGGATCAACGAGGCCTACAAGCTGACCGGCGACAAGAAACTGGATAAGCGCGATCCGCTGGTGGTCGCCTTGAAGGAATGGATCGATCAGGAATACGAGGACGGCCGTCAGACCATGCTCTCCAACAAGGAGCTGGAAAACAAGATCGAAGAATTGGCCCCCGGCAGATTCCACAGATAAGGAAGGGTGTTATTTATGAGGACATTCCAAACCACATCTCTGGCTGATCAGGTCTTTGAGAAGCTGGAAAACGATATTATCCACGGCGTGTATCCCCGGGGAGAAATTCTCACCGAGCTGAAGCTGGTGGAGCAGCTGGGCGTCAGCCGCACCCCCATCCGTGAAGCTCTGCGCCGTTTGGAGCAGGAGCGGCTCATCGAGGAGACCGGCAAGGGCTCCAAAGTCCTTGGCATCACCGAAGATGACCTGCTGGATATTATGAACATCCGCGAGAAGATCGAGGGCGTTTCCGCCTACTATGCCTGCATCAATATGACCGACGAGGGTCTGAAGGAACTGGCCCATATCGTGGATCTGCAGGACTTTTATTTTTCCAAAAACGACACCGAGCATTTGCGCTTGGCCGATGATATGTTCCACGACGCCATCTGCGAATTGAGCCGCAGAACTGTCATCCGCGACACCCTTGTTCCTCTGCACCGGAAAACCAGACGCTACCGCAAAACCGCCATCACCGACAAAAACCGCGCCGCAAACTCCCTGCAGGAGCACAAGGCCATTTTGGCGGCTATGCAGGCCGGTGACCCCGACAAAGTCAAAGAGGCTATGGATTACCACATTTCGAAGGTAAAAGAGAATTTGCTCAAGGAGAAATAATCATGGGAATGACCATCGCACAAAAAATCATTGCCGCCCATAAGCTGGACGGCGATATGACCGTAGGCAGTCAGGTGGCCCTGCGGATCGACCAAACGCTGACACAGGATGCCACCGGCACCATGGCCTATCTTGAACTGGAGACCATGGGCATCGACCGGGTGAAAACCGAGCTGAGCGTGGCATATGTTGACCATAATACACTGCAATCCGGCTTTGAAAATGCCGACGACCACCGCTACTTGCAGACGGTCGCCGCCAAGTACGGCGTGCATTTTTCCCGTCCCGGCAACGGTATCTGCCATCAGGTCCACTTGGAGCGCTTCGGCAAGCCCGGCAAGACCCTCATCGGCTCTGACAGCCACACCCCCACCGGTGGCGGCATCGGTATGCTGGCCTTCGGCGCAGGCGGTCTGGATGTGGCGGTTGCTATGGGCGGCGGCGCCTACTACATCAATATGCCCAAGATGTTCAAGGTGGAACTGACCGGCAAGCTGAACCCTTATGTGACCGCTAAGGATGTAAGCCTCGAATTGCTGCGAATCCTGTCCGTCAAGGGCGGCGTGGGCGCCATTATCGAATGGGGCGGCGAGGGCGTCAAGACCCTGTCTGTTCCCGAGCGCGCAACCATCACCAATATGGGTACGGAACTGGGTGCAACCACCTCCATCTTCCCCTCCGACGAAACCACCCGGGCCTTCCTGAAGGCACAGGGTAGAGAGCAGGATTATATCCCCCTTGCCAGCGATGAAGATGCGGTTTACGATCGGATCATCCCCATCGATCTGTCCGCCTTAAAGCCTATGATTGCCTGTCCTCACAGCCCTGATAATGTGGTCAGCGTGGAGTCCATCGCCGGCACAAAGGTGGATCAGGTCTGCATCGGCTCTTGCACCAATTCCTCTTTGTACGATATGCTGAAGGTGGCCGAAATGCTCAAGGGCAAGACCATTCACCCCAACGTGAGTTTGTCTATTTCTCCCGGCTCCAAGCAGGTTCTGCGGATGCTGTCCGATTGCGGCGCGCTGAGCCATATTCTGGCATCCGGCGCGAGAGTTTTGGAGTGCGCCTGCGGTCCTTGCATCGGTATGGGCTTCTCTCCTAACTCCGGCGGCGTGAGCCTGCGTACCTTTAACCGTAACTTCCTTGGCCGCAGCGGCACCAAGGACGGTCAGGTCTACTTGGTATCTCCCGAAACCGCCGTGGCGGCAGCCCTTAACGGCGTCATCACCGATCCCACAACCTTAGAACCCATCGCACCTGTTCAGATGCCCGAGACCTTTACCATCGACGATTCCGCGGTGATCCCGCCCCTGAGCCCCGAGTTGGCTAAGGACGCAGAGGTCCTCCGCGGCCCCAATATCAAGGAATTCCCCAAGAGCAAGCCCTTTGAGGACACCTTGGACGCCCAGCTGGTGCTGAAGGTTGGCGATAACATCACCACCGACCACATTATGCCTGCCGGCGCAAAGATCCTGCCTTACCGCTCCAACATTCCGTTCCTGTCCCAGTTCTGCTTCTCCGTGTGCGACCCGGACTTCCCGGAGCGTGCCAAGCAGGCCGGTGACGGCGTTGTCATCGGCGGTAGCAACTACGGTCAGGGTTCCTCCCGTGAACACGCGGCGCTTGTGCCTATGTACCTGGGTATCCGCTGCGTCATCGCCAAGAGTTTTGCCCGTATTCACATCGCAAACCTCATTAATGCAGGCATTCTGCCCCTGACTTTTGCAGATCCTGCCGACTATGACGCGCTGACCGAGGGCAGCCGCCTGACATTCAAAAACTTAAAAGACGGCATCGCCACCGGCAAGGTCACAATGACCGACGAAAATACCGGCAAGGAAATCCTTCTCACCGGCGAATTTACCCAGCGCCAGCAACAGATTTTGCTGTGCGGCGGTCTTTTGAACTACACAAAGGAGAACAGTTAAAATGGAACATATTGAAAAGGCTCTTGCCCATTTTGAAACCATTTTGCAGGAGCAGTTTAAGCGTTTGGAGACTATGAATAAGCCGAAAAAAGACTTTGCATCTATGGAGAAAGTCACCATCGGCGTCTGCGGCGGCGACGGCATCGGCCCTATCATCACCGATCAGGCAGCCCGCATTCTGGCGCATTTGCTGAAAGACGAAATTGCCGCCGGCAAGGTAGTCATCAAGAACATCGAAGGCCTGACCATCGAGAACCGCTTGGAGAAGAATCAGGCTGTTCCCGACGATGTGCTGGCTGAGATCAAGACCTGCGATGTGCTGCTCAAAGGCCCCACCACCACCCCTAACGGCGGCACTATGGGCAGCGCCAATGTAACGCTGCGCCGGGAACTGGATCTGTACGCCAATGTGCGTCCTGTGAACATTCCCGAGCTGGGCATCGACTGGATGTTCTACCGTGAGAACACCGAAGGCGAGTATGTTTTGGGCAGCAAGGGCATCGACCTGCCCGGTATGGCTGTGGACTTTAAGGTCACCACCGACCTTGGCACAAGACGAATCGCCCGGGCGGCTTTTGACTACGCCAAGCAGAACGGTAAAAACAGAGTCACCGTGGTCACCAAGGCCAATATTATGAAGAAGACCGACGGCAAGTTCTCCGACCTGTGCAAAGAGGTTGCTAGCGAGTACCCCGGCATCGAAACCGACGAGTACTATATCGACATTATGACCGCCAAGCTGCTGGACGAGCGCGTCCGAGACCAGTTCCAGGTGATTCTGCTTCCCAACCTGTACGGTGACATCATCACCGACGAGGCTGCCCAGATCCAAGGCGGCGTAGGCACAGCCGGCAGCGCCAATATCGGCGACCAGTACGCTATGTTTGAGGCAATCCACGGCTCCGCTCCCAGAATGCTGGAGCGTGGTATGGGCGATTACGCCAATCCCTCCAGTATCATCAAGGCCGGCGCTATGCTTCTGCGCCACATCGGCAGAGTGGAAGCAGCCCAAAAGCTGGAAGACGCAATGCAAAATTGCACCACCGTCATTACCGGCAAGGTAGACGGCCCCACCGCTGCCCAGTATGCCGACGCTCTGATCGCAATGCTTTAACTGACAAAGGCTTTCCTGCCAAAAGCAGGAAAGCCTTTTATCAATTGCCTTTTGCCCGGGTTTGTGCTATAATCAAACTATCTTGAGAAACGAGGTGTGAATATGGATGTAACTGTCAGCAACCTGAGTACCGGCGATTTGACCGGCTTCGGTGGCTTTGTTGTTGTTTTTCTGATTTTTTACTTAGGGATCCTGTTTTCAATCGTTGCCTTTTCTGTGCTGAGCTATGTGCTTGGCGGCATCGGCATGCAAACTATCGCAAGGCAGCGCGGCATCCGCAACGGCTGGATGGCTTGGCTTCCTATAGTCAATGGCTGGATATTGGGCAGCATTTCCGATCAGTATCAGTATTTGGTAAAGGGCCGGAACAGAAACCGCCGCAAGCATCTGCTGTTTTTGCAGATCGGCATCGCCGTGCTGTATGTGTTGTATTCGCTGTGCTCTACGGCGCAGGTCGTATACGGTATGCCGGTGGCAGGCTACCGGATCTGCCGGTATGCGGTGGGTATTTTTACTGTGGTTTTGTCGGTCATTGAGTATATGGCATACTACGATCTGTATCGGTCCTGCGAGCCGGATCGCCGCATTTCTCGATTGGTGCTTTCTATCGTGCTGCCCTTCACAATACCGTTCTTTGTGTTTGCCTGTCGGAAGAAAGAACTGGGAATGCCGCCGAGAAAGCAGCCTCAGACTCCCCGGGAACCGGAGTCGGTGAACGCCTATCCCACAGAGCCGGAGAACGCTTACCCCACCGAGCCGGAGAATGCTTACCCTACCGAGCCGGAGAATGCCTATCCCACAGAGCCTGTGGAAGAGGACTTTGCTCAGCCGGAAGATTTTGAAGAAGAATAAGAAAAAGCACCGTGATCACCACGGTGCTTTTTTGTCGTTAGTTAGCTGCTTTCTCGTTGATTTTGGAGAAGAATTTCTTCATATAAAGCAGCAGGAAAATGCCTGCCAGCGGAAACAGAACGGTGCAAAGCATACCCACCTTGATGCCAATCTGCTCGGTAGAAAGACCCGATTGCTGGCTGATCGCGGCGGCCCAATCGCTGGCAGCCACGGTGTCTGCAACGATGCCCAGACCTTGGGGCGCAACGGAAGCGCCCAGATCGCCGCCGGCAGCCATCAGCGCATAGGCAGCAACGCCCGGGTTGGGGAACTTTTCTTCCATAAACATCAGCGTACCGGGCCAGAGCATAGAGGTGCAGATGCCTGCCAGCATACAGGAGGCGATGGCTACGATCCCGGAGGAGGAAATGCCTGCTGCCAAATAGCAAACAACAGCGCCGATCATACCGACCATCAACACCTTGTAAATATTCCGGCCGTACTTGGCGTATACCGTTCTTGTCAGCGCCAAAAGCAGGGCAAACGCGGTAAGACCCAAGGTGTCGCCCACCGATTTGGGGATCTGCAGCGTCCGCTCCATATATACGGATACCCAGTTGGTCATGGTGTTTTCCGCAGCGCTGCCCAAGAAAATGCACACCATACATAAGGCAAGTCCGATTCGCTTCTGCTTGGCGGAGCGTTGGGAGGTAGGCTCGCTGGTCACAATGTCGGGAAGGGGAGAGAAGCAGAACAGGATAAAAGCAATCAGGGGCATTACCGCCCAGAAAAGAACCAAATACAGCCAGTTTTCTGTGCCGAACACATACAAAAACACAGTGCTCAAAAGAGCCACTGCTGCACAGCCGTAGCCGTACAAGGAGTGCATGATGCTCATATCTTTTTCCGAGTTACCCTCAGAAATAGCCACCAGCGTGGGACTTAAAAACACTTCGTTCAGACCCGAGGCGATGGAAAAAAGCACAGTACCAAGGATCAATCCTGCATAAGCGTACTGGGGAAGCAGCGTAGGCACCAGACCGTAGATCAGAAGACCTGCCGTGGCCAGCAGCGGCGTACCCCTCTGAAAAGGTTTGTAGTCAAATTTCTTTTTGCAAAGGGAGAAAAACAGGTCCACAGCCAGCTGCACGCCGAAATTCACAAAAACCAAAGTTCCCAAAAGGGTATAGGAAATGCCATACAGCTGCCGGAAGATCACAAAGAGAATAGGCGGCAGGATAAATGTGGGCGCAAGGGCAGGGTAGAGGAAAAAGCAAGTAAATTTGGTCAATTTATAATTGGGTTTCATCTGTAAGATCTCCCTTGGTGTTATCGGTCAAACAGAGGTCGTGCGACCCGTTTGTACAGTAAAAGCGTCAGAACGGATATGGAAATGCCCTTGATGAGGTTTATGGGCGCAACGGCAAACAGAACAAAGGTCTGCAAAGAATGGATACTGCCGTTGATTTTTCCACCCATACCGATGATGCTGTCCAAAGGCAGACCGAACAGCTGGGAGAATTTGGGAAGAAGATAAACAGCGTTAAACATACTGCCGAAGATTGTCAGAAAGGCTGTGCCGGTAATAAGCCCCCAAAAGGCGCTGGCTCGGGTCTTTTTTGTGTGGTACACAATGACGGCTGGCAGCACCAAACTGCAGCCTACCGCAAAGTTGGCAAAATCCCCCACAAAGGCGGTGGAAGTGCCTTTCAGCAGTAGCTTCAGCAGAATTTTCACCGCTTCGCAGGCAACGGCTGCAGAGGGTCCCAAATAGAAACCGCAGAGCATCACAGGCAGCTCGGAGAAATCCAGCTTATAAAACTCCGGCGCTAAAAAGAGCAACGGAAAATCCAGCATGTGCAGCACCGCGGCGATGGCGGAGCAAATGCCCACGATACACAGCCGCCGACTTTTGGAGGTGTGGCGGGTTGCAGGCATAAAACGCTCTGCCAAGTGAGCCAAAAGGGACAGCCCCACAATGATTCCTAAGCAGCATAGCAAAAACAGGAAATTTTCCTGCGCCCGGTTCCATAATTCTTTCATTCTTACCACCTCAAAAAAAGGCCCCGGGCATAATAGACCCAGGGCGCAAAAATACAAAACAAATAAACATCTTCTTCCATCCTGACTGTACAGTCGGTATCGGAATTGCACCGATTCAGCGCTTTTGCGCTCGCGGACTTTCACCGCCGGTCGGGGATCGCACCCTGCCCTGAAGATACTGTATGAACTTACCGTCAGCATAGCATACGGACGCTTGCTTGTCAAGGTGGTGAATGTGTGCTACAATAAAGAAAATCAGGAATCAGACGGCAGTTTGGCCAGCGCGATCAGTGGGTGCATAGAGCCGTCGGCAGCGGTGTTTGTGATGTCACCGCCGATGATCTGGTTTTTGTACACCAAAAGCGTGGCGTATACCGGTTCGGTAGCGCCGGGGAAATTGTTGACCTGATACACATAGCGCATAACGGTCTTGCCGGCAAACTGGCTCAAATCGTAGCCGGCGCTTTTTTGCAGCTGGTTGTAGCGGTCAAAGACCTCGTTTGCCTCCTGGGGTATCCGCACCTGCCCGGACTCTTTGGGCGAGGCGCTGACCTCCCAACCTAACTCCTGCAAAAAGGCCACCCGACCGTCGTTGCCTGCAACGGACGGTGCTGCGGTGGAAGCGGAAGAGCCGCTGCCCCCGAAAAGCAGGATCAAGGCGATGATGACGCCGGCAACGGCAGCCAGCGCCGCAATGATTTTCTTCATATCGACCTTTGCGGTCATTACCATCATAATAAATCCCTCCTGTTTAAAGATTCACACTAGAATGTATTCAGTAGGCAGGGGCGGTAGAACGGAAGAACTATGGAACGATTGGACAAATTCTTATGCGATTGCGGCATCGGCACCCGCAGTCAGGTAAAAGCCATCATCAAAGCCGGCCGGGTCACCGTGGACGGGAGGCCTGAACGGGATAACAACAGAAAAATCGACCCCGATGCCCAGCGTGTTGCGCTGGACGGCGAAGACCTGAACCGCCGGGGTGTGGTGGTCGTGATGCTCAATAAGCCGGCAGGATATGTTACGGCAACGGAGGATAAAACAGAGAAAACCGTTATGGAGCTGCTGCCTGCGGAGTACCGTCATCTGGATTTAAAGCCGGTAGGCCGGCTGGATAAAGCCACAGAAGGCCTGCTGCTTTTTACCAACGACGGCGACCTGCTCCATCGGCTCATCTCTCCGAAAAAGGAAGTGCCGAAGCGCTACTATGCCCGTCACGAGGGCGCGGCAACCGATGAGGATGTGGCGGCCTTTGCAGCAGGTATGGAATTGAAGGACGGCACGGTCTGTCTGCCGGCTAAATTGGAGCCTGTTGGCCCCGGTGAAAGCTTTGTGACGGTCTGTGAGGGAAAATACCATCAGGTGCGCCGGATGCTGGCAGCCCGCGGTATGCCTGTTACCTATCTGGAGCGGCAGCAGGAGGGCGCGCTTTCCTTAAAAGACTTGCCCAGAGGGCAGGTTCGGGAGCTGACCGAGGCGGAGATCGCCACACTTTTATAAGCATAGCAAAATGACGAAAACGGCAGGTACAGCCTGCCGTTTTCTTTAGGCTTTTTCGGGAAATGGCCTGCAGGAATTGTAAAAATACATAAAAAAGGGTGAGGATTTTGCAATAAAATGTCAAAAGGTACTTGCAAAATGTTCAAAACGGAGGTATAATAACCGAGCAATTTAGTCAAAAAGTGCATTTTGTGCAATTCACTAAGGAGGCCTTGAGAAAAATGGCAAACAGTGTTTTTCAGAGTGTGATTCAGCAGTTAAAGGACAATTCCGACCGGGTATTCGGCGTGATCGATTCGGACGGCTGCGTGATCTCCTGCACAGACGGTTCTGTACTGGGTGAGCGTTGGCCGGAGGCGGTGCTGCGCCTGACCGGCAGCAATGAGCAGACCGTGGCGTTCAATAAAAAGACCTTCCGCGCCATTGTTAACAGCGCCAATGTCTTTGAATATGCAGCCTTTTGCTCCGGCGATGACGAGCAGGCAAAGCTGATCTGCAATCTGGCGTACATTGCGCTCAACGATGCAAAGATCAACTACGAGGAAAAGCACGACAGAGGCACCTTCGTTAAGAATATCATTATGGATAACATCCTGCCCGGCGACATTTACATTCGGGCAAAGGAACTGCATTTTGCTACCGATGCACCTCGCGCCGTATTTTTGGTACGGCAGATCGACCGCTGCGATGTGGCGACCGTGGATGTGCTGTCCAGCCTGTTCCCCGATAAGAGTCAGGACTTCGTGCTGAGCATCAAGGAGACCGATGTTGCCATCGTGAAGCAGGTGAGCGCGGATGTATCCGCCGAGGCTCTTGAGAAGATCGCCCGTAGTGCAGAGGATACCCTGAAGAATGAACTGGGTATCAAGACCGTCATCGGCATCGGCACTGTGGCCGGCCACCTGCGTGAGCTGGCGGACGCATATAAGGAAGCCCAGACCGCCATCGATGTGGGCAAGGTGTTCGACACCGAAAAGAGCATTATCAATTACGAAAATCTGGGCGTTGGCCGTCTGATCTATCAGTTGCCCACCACCCTTTGCGACATTTTCTTGTCCGAGGTGTTCAAAAAGAGCTCTATCGATGCGCTGGATCAGGAAACCCTGTTTACCATCAATAAGTTCTTTGAGAACAATCTGAATGTATCCGAGACCTCTCGTAAGCTGTTCGTACACCGAAACACCTTGGTGTACCGCTTGGAGAAGATCAAGAAGATCACAGGCCTTGACCTGCGCCAGTTTGACCACGCAATCGTGTTCAAGGTGGCTCTGATGGTCCGCAAGTACCTGTCTTCCCGGGATGTGAGATAATACATTTTTCAGCCGCACAGTTTTTTGTGCGGCTGAATGTCGTACATAGACCTTCTGCAAAATGCAAAAAATTGCGTTTTCCAGTAATTTGCAGGGGTCGTTCATTGACAATACACCTGCAATGTGTTACAATTTGGTTACATTGAAATAATGGAGTAGTCTTTATGATTGAATTTTCTGAAGTAACAAAGTCTTACACAGTTGGAAACTATGCCCTGCGCGGTGTTTCTATGCAAATTGAAGACGGCGAGTTTGCTTTTTTGGTGGGACCCTCCGGCTCCGGCAAGTCCACGATCATCAAGTTGATCACCGGTGAACTGAAGCCCACCTCCGGCACTGTTCATGTGAACGGTTATTCTTTGGAGCGGATCCGCAAGCGTGAGATCCCGTACTTACGGCGCACCATCGGCGTTGTCTTTCAGGACTTCCGCCTGATCGATACCAAAACGGTCTATGAAAATCTGGCCTTCGCAATGCGCGCCATCGGCGCAAGGGAGCAGGAGATTCACGATCGCGTGCCTTACATTCTGAATTTGGTCGGCCTGGAGAATAAGAGCCGCCGCCACCCCACGGAGCTGTCCGGCGGTGAGCAGCAGCGTCTGGCCATTGCAAGAGCGCTGGTCAACAATCCCTCCACCATCATTGCCGACGAGCCTACCGGTAACCTTGACCCTGCAAGATCTCTGGAAATTATGAATCTGCTGCAGGAGATCAACAATCTGGGCACCACAATGCTTGTGGTCACCCACGAACGGGATCTGGTGGAGCGTTTCGGAAAGCGAGTCATTGCCATCAACGAGGGCTTGGTGGTTCATGACGGAATGGATGGGTACTATAGAGCATGAAAGTAAAAAATCTTGGCTATTTGATCAAAGAGGGCATCCGTGGTATTTTCCTCCACGGCTTTATGTCCGTTGCCGCCGTTGTGGTTACGGTGGCCTGCCTGCTGATCGTGGGCAGCTTCACCAGCTTGGTCTACAATGTAAACATTCTGGTGGAAGACCTGAATAAGACCAATGAGATCCTTGCCTATGTGGATAGCGACCTGTCTGACGCAGAAGCCAGAAGCATCGGCACGAAGATCAATATTTTGGACAATGTTTACGATGCGAAGTTTAAGTCCCGTGAAACGGCTCTGCAGGAATTTGTTGCAGCCCACGAGGATGACCCCGCTTTCGGCGGCCTGACGGCTACTGACCTGCGGCACAGATTCGTCATCGTGCTGGAGGATAACGAGCTGATGGCACAGACCGTTGCTCAGATCGAAGCCATTCCCGGCATCGTGAAGGTCAATGCGGCCTTTGAGATCGCAGAGGGCTTCATCACCTTCAAAAATGTTCTGCATATTGCATCCGTGGCAGTCATCGGCATCCTGCTGGTGGTCAGCCTCCTGATCATCTCCAACACGGTCAAGCTGGCTATGTATGACCGCAAGGAGGAGATCTCCATTATGAAAATGGTGGGTGCAACCAACGGCTTTATCCGTCTGCCCTTCGTGGTGGAAGGCTTTGCGCTGGGTATGATCGGTGCTACCATCGCATTCTTCTTAGAGTGGGGTATGTACAACCTGCTGGTCAACCGTCTGACCAATGTGGATACCCTGCAGCTGTTTGCATTTGTTCCCTTCAAGGAGCTGCTCAGCCCCATGGTGGCTACCTTTGCGGCCGCAGGTCTGTTCGTAGGCGTTGTCGGTAGCTGGACATCGATTCGCAAGTTCCTGGATGTGTAATTTAACTGGGAGGTCCCAATGGATAAAAGAAGACTCATTATCAGCATTATTGCCGGCCTTTTGGCTGCTTTGATGATCTTTGGTATCGTGGCAAGTACGATTCCCGCAAATGCGGCAAAGTCCTCCAGCCAGATCAAAGAAGAGATCAGCGATCTGAAGAACGACAAAAAGAAAATTGAAAAAGAACTGGCCAAGCTGGAGGGACAGCTTTCCTCCAACTTAAGCGAGATGAAGGATATCATTGCGCAGAAAAATGTCATTGACCAGCAGGTTGCTCTGCTCCACGAGCAGACCCAAAACATCAATGACGAAATCCTTGCCTACAATGAACTGATTGCTGACAAGCAGGCAGAACTGGATGCAGCAACCGTCCGTTGGCAGGAGCTGAGTGACAAGTATAAAGAGCGCATCCGCACCATGGAAGAAGACGGAAATGTGTCTTACTGGTCGGTGCTGTTTAAAGCAAAAAGCTTCCCCGATTTGCTGGACAGACTGAATATGATTCAGGAAATCGCATCCTCTGACCAGCGCCGCCTGAAGGAGCTGAATGATGCAGCGCAGGTGGTGGCAGATGCCAAAGCCGGCCTGGAGGCTGAAAAGACCGCTCTGGAAGACAGCAAGGTTGAGCTGGAAGCCACCAACGCAAAGCTGGAAGAATCCCGCGCCGAAACGGATCGCCTGCTGAAGGAGCTGATCGCCACCGGCGATAAGTACCAGAAGCTGATCGATGAAGCAGAGGCCAAGGAAAGCGAAGCAAAGGCAACCCTGAGCAAGCTGGAATATGAATACGACGCAGCAAAAGAACGGGAATATCAGGAATGGCTGGCACAGCAGACTCCGCAGGGTGTTCCCAACAGCGGCGGCTGGGTCATGCCCATTCGATACGACCTGGTGACCAGCGGCTACGGCTACCGTATCCACCCCATCTACGGCACCAAGCGTATGCACCACGGTATTGACTTGGCAGCCCCCAAGGGCAGAGCCATCGTTGCTTCCCGCAGCGGTATCGTTACCAATGCAAGTTATGCAAGCGATGCCGGCTACAATGTAACGATCAATCATATGGACGGCTTTGCCTCTGTCTATATGCATATGACCCATTACATAGTGTCCGCCGGTCAAAAAGTGGTTGCCGGTCAGGTGATCGGCTATTGCGGCTCCACCGGTGCATCTACCGGCCCGCACCTGCATTTCGGTATTTACTATAACGGTTCTTCCGTTAACCCTGCAAAGTATTTGAGATTTGATTGATATTACGGCCTGCTTCTTTGAAAAAGCCGGCTCATAACTCTGAGGTGAAATATGATAAAGGTCCGCAAGGAGAATTTCTTTAGGAAATTGAAGTGGAATTTTCGTAAAAATTGGAAAAACTACCTTACAAAGGCGCTTAGTTATATTTTGGTTGCTGTAATCGTTGCAGCCGTAGTTCTTGCGGTTATGGACTCCCGTGCTGTGCGCTTGGCCCAGATCGAAGCGGCTACAAAGAAGCTTAACACCGCCAATGCAGAAGCAAAGGATTTGCTGGAGCAGGTGTCTAAGATCAGGGATAACACCAAAACCATGCTGGACGAGGTAGCCCAGAAGGAAGAGGAAGTGTCCAAGAAAATCGAAGAACTGGAAAATGCTTATGACGACGCTCAGGACCAGGAGAACCTAAGATGGGTTTTGCCTTTGCGTTACCATAATGTATCCAGCTACTACGGCAACCGTACCCACCCGGTTTCCGGTGAGAAGTCCTTCCATACCGGTGTTGATTTGGCAGCGCCCGAGGGAACGCCTATTGTGGCCAGCCGCAGCGGTACTGTTGTGAAGGCAGAGTTCCAGAAAGAAGCAGGCAATTTCGTGACCATCGACCACTATGATGGCTACGATTCTTCCTACCTGCATATGAAAAAGTACATTGTGGAAGTGGGTCAGGTCGTCATTGCCGGTCAGGTGATCGGCTATTGCGGCGAGACCGGCACAGCAACCGGCCCCCACCTGCACTTTGAGGTCTATAAGGACGGCAGAAGAGTAAATCCCTCCAAGCTTCTGGACCTGTATTGATACCACATAATCATCCCACAGCTCTTCGGAGCTGTGGGAAATTTGCCTTATTGAAGAGGTGGAAAACCCTATGTTTCAATGGAAAAATTTTGTTTTGAGGACGCTTTCCTATGTGCTGGTGGCGGCAGTTTCTGCCTTTGCGGCGATTATGCTGTGGGGCGGAGGCGTTTCTAAACTGACAGCGCTGGAATGGGTGATCGAGAATAGATTCGTAGGCCAAGCGGATATGGACGAGGCCCGTGATGCAGCGGCCGCTGCGATGGTGGATGCCTTGGGCGATAAGTGGAGCTATTATATCTCCGCGGACGAGTATGCCGCCTTTCAGGAAAGAAAAAATAACACCTATGTGGGTGTGGGTATCACGATCACCCCGCGTGAGGACGGAACGGGTATGGACATCGAGAGCGTAGATTCTGGTGGATCGGCCTACGAGCAAGGTATCCGGCCCGGAGACATTCTGATAGAGGCGGACGGTCAGTCCCTTGCCGGAATGACCAGCACCCAGGTCAGCCAGATTGTTGCCGGTGAAAAAGGCACAACGGTCGAAGTCAGTGTTTTGCGAAACGGCGAAAAACTGACCTTCACGCTGGAAAGAAGGTCCATTCGCGTAGTGATCGCCAAAGGGCAGCTGCTTGAGAGCGGTATCGGCTTGGTTCGCATTGACAATTTTAATGCTAACAGCGCCTCTGAAACCATTGCTGTGATCAAGGATCTGCAGGCACAGGGCGCGCAGAAGCTGATCTTTGATGTTCGAAACAACCCCGGCGGCTATGTGCTGCAAATGGCCGAGGTGCTGGATCACCTGCTGCCGGAGGGCGTTTTGTTCCGTGAGGAGGATTATAACGGCAAGACCGACCAAATCGAATCCGATGCGGATTGCTTGGAAATGCCGATCGTGGTGCTGGTAAACGAAAGAAGCTATTCCGCGGCGGAGTTTTTTGCCGCGGCACTGAAAGAATACGACTGGGCGACCATTGTGGGTCAGCATACCACAGGCAAGGGCTATTATCAGAATACCATAGCCCTCCCGGATGGCTCGGCAGTAAACTTGTCCACCGGTAAGTATTTTACCCCCAACGGTGTGAACCTGACGGAGGTCGGCGGCCTTACGCCGGATGTGGAGGTTTTGGTGGATGAAGAAACCGACGGAAAGATCTATTACGAGGTAATTTCCGCTGCGGACGACCCCCAAATTCAGGCTGCGATCCAGACGCTGAACAAAACAGCGGACTAATATACGGGAAAAGCGGAAAAAATCTTGACTTGCAAGTTTTTTTCTCCTATAATGTTTAAGTTATGGAAATATTCACTTAAGAAAGGATGTTTATATATGGCTAAGGAATTTAAGATTACCAGTTTGCGTTTGGCTGACTTGGAAAAGGAACTGAATTATTTGAAGACCTCCCGTGAGCGTGAAATTGCGGCTATGATCGCAGAAGCTCGCTCCTACGGCGACTTGTCCGAAAACTCCGAATACGATGCAGCGAAGAACGAGCAGGCAAAGCTCTACGGCCGTATCGCTGAGATCGAAGATGTTCTGTCCCACGCTGTGATCATCGAGGACGAGAACGAAGCCTCCGGCCTGGTCGGCTTGGGTTGCACCGTCACCGTTGAGAACGAAAAGGGCGAGCAGATTCCCTATAAGATCACCGGCTCT